>NZ_JACHJU010000005.1:0-300000 GCF_014203795.1 Streptosporangium album
CGGCGTTCACGCCGGGGGTGAAGGCCCACGCGGGAGTGCCCCTTAGGTGCGGGCGTGCCCTGGCCTTCCGCGCCCGTGAGCAGGCCGGCTCACACGGGTCGTTTCTGCTGTTCGATGTACTGCCTGAGGACCGTGAGCGGTGCGCCGCCCACGCTTGCGGCGAAGTAGGAGCCGGACCAGAAATGCCCGCCCCACAGGTACTGGCGGACGTGAGCGCTGTATTCCTTGCCGAGCATCCGCGCCGAGACGCCCTTCAGTGAGTTGACGAGCTTGGACAAGGCGACCTTCGGCGGGTAATGGACCAGCAGGTGGACGTGGTCGTGTTCGCCGTTGAACTCGCGAAGTTCGGCCTCGAAGTCGGCGCAGACCTCGCGCATGAGTTCCTCGCAGCGGACCAGCATCGGGTCGGTGAACACCCCACGCCGGTACTTCGTCACGAACACCAAATGTACGTGGAGGTTGTAGACAACATGGCGACCAGTGCGTACATCGGGGTTTGGATTCCATCGCGGTGACATAAACCAAATGATACGATCACGGTGTGGAGTTGGCGAGGCAGGCTCGTGCGCACGTGGCGCGACTCGACCTCGGCGCGGCCCAGGTGGCTGTGCTGGACGGCCAGGCGCACACCGCCCGCGCGCTGTGGAACCTGCTGCATGAGTACTTCACCTTCCGCCAGGGCCGGTTCGCGACGTTGAAGGACTGCGACGAGGCGATCCGGGCAGCCCGCCGCGAGATCGACTGGATGGGACGGCGGTATCAAGCGGTGGAAGCAAGTTCGGAGAGCATCTCGACGAACACGGCGCGATCAATCTGCCCAAGGTCGGGCGGGTGCGGTTTCGGTGGACCAAGGACCTGCCCGGCCTCACCAGGGGCGGTGCTGCCGGGCGGATCACGGGAGCGCGGCTGGTCAAGGATGCCCACGGCCGGCAGGTCGTGTTCCGCACCCAAACCCTGCTCGCGCCGGTCCCTGCCGTGCACCCGGGCCACACGGTGGGGATCGACCGGGGGGTCACCGTCGCGCCGGCCCTGTCGGACGGCACGATGCGTGAGCACGCCCCCTGGCTCACGCCTGGGGAGAAAGAACACCTGCGCCGGCTGGAGAAGACGTCGGCCCGCCGGCGGCGCACCCGGCATCGTGGCGAGCCGACCTCGCATCGGCCGGCCCGCACCTACGACCGGATAGCCCGGCTCCGCGCGAGGGCCAAGCGCCGAGCCGTCGACTGGCAGCACCAGACCACCACCGAACTCGTCGCCGCCTTCAGCGTGGTCGTGGTGGAAGACCTGAAGATTACGAACATGGTCCGTTCGGCCACGGGCACGGTCGGCAACCCCGGTGTGAACATCGCGCAGGAGGCCGGGCTGAACCGCTCGATCGCTGGGGAGGCGTGGGGCCGGACGGCCGCCTTGCTGGAATACAAGACCTCCGACCGGGGCGGCCACGTCGTGAGGGTCCCGGCGCGGGGGACCTCGCAGACCTGTCACCGGTGCGGCCACCGTGACCCGGCGGCCCGGGACGGGATAAGGTACGCCTGCGCCAATCCCGCGTGCGGTTGGGTCGGGCATGCCGACACCAACGCCGCGATCAATATCAAGAACGCCGTCGGAATGCCGGTGTCAGGACGTGGAGACCTCGGGGTTACCCGGTCTGCGAAGCGTCAACCCCCGCACGCCGCTTAACCGCGACACGACGGGAGAAACTCCGGCCCTCAGGCCGGGGAGGAGTTCAACAGGTGCCGGCCCTGATGCTGGATGGGCCGACGGTGGTCGTCTCGCCGTTGATCGCGCTCCAGCGCGACCAGGTGGCCGACCTGCGGGAGGCCGACGCGGGCGGGGCGGTCGCGGTCAACTCCGCGCAGTCCGGCGCCGCGGCCTCCTCTCGAATCGGTGCGGGCGGGGCTTCGACCGGCCCAACCTCGACCTGGAGGTCCGCCGCTCCGCACGCCAAGGTACGGCACAGCAGCCGGGGCCGAGCTCGCCTCAACCGTCGGTCTTGCGGGCGACCCCGGCCACGCTCCACGCCTTCTCCGGGCGGTGGGAGGCGAGCGCGCTGTCGGGGCGCCACTGACGGACGTACACCAGGCCGGGTTCGACGAGCTCCAGCCCGTCGAAGAAGCGCAGCACCTGCCGGCGCGTGCGGGAGACGTCCTCGCTGCGGTTGAGGATCTTCCGGTAGATGTCGCCGAGGGGGCCCGCCGCCTCGGGACGGGTGTCGAAGACGACATGAGCGAGGGCGAGGTAGCTGCCGACCGGCAACGCGTCGCGCAGCAGGGCCACGTTCTTGAACGGGTCGTCCTCGTCCGGGATGAAATGGAGGGCGCTGGGGATCACGACGGCCACCGGCTGGTCCAGGTCGAGGAACCGCCGGAGCTCCGGCTCGGCGAGCAGGTCATCCGGGTGGAGCACGTCGCCCCTGACGACGATGGTGCGGGGATCCGTGGCGAGGATGGCCTGGGCGTGCGAGAGCACGACCGGGTCGTCGGCGACGTAGGCCACGCGGGCGGCGGGCTCGATGGCCTGGGCGACCTGGTGGACGTTGCGCTGGGTGGGAAGCCCCGGTTCGACGGCGAGGAACTGCGTGACGCCCTGATCGATGAGATGGCGCACAGCCCGGCCAAGGAAGGCCTGGATCTCCTTGGAGATCGTCCTGATCTCCGGGGCGATGGCGAGCACCTCTTCGGCGGCCTGGCGGTCGGCCGCGAAGTTGTCCTTGCCACCCAGGAAGTAGTCGTTCATCCGGGCGACGTTCGGCACGCTCGTGTCCAGATGCACCGGTGGCCGCGGGGCCGCGTCGCTCATGTGTCACCTCTCCTTGGTTGCCTGCGAGACTAAAGAAGCGCGGCGTCCATGGGTAGGTGGCAAGCTGCGACCAATATGAGAAATGCGGCAATTATTCCGCGGGTGGCCGCTCTTTACGGTCAGCACGTGCCCAAATGGGACAACTTTCACTTTTATTCGAACATGAGACATCTTCGTATAAATAGCTACTTCTAGGCGGTAATCCCGTCCGTCAGTGGCATGCCTCCAGATGGCGGGCCGTCCTGGAGGGAAGGGCGAACGCCGCCCACACGGCCTTGCCCCGGCTCTGCAGGGGGGCCCAGCCCCACGTCTGACTGACTCCCTGCACCAGCTGCAGCCCGCGGCCGCTCTCGGCCTCGTCGTCGGGCTCACGCAGGCTGGGCCCCTGGTCGCTGGGATCGGTGACCGCGCACAGCAGCGAGCTCCCGGTGTGGCAGAGGACGATCTTGATGTCCTGGACGGAGTGGAGGCCGCCTCCGCCGTGGATGCCGTGGCGCACGGCGTTGGTCACCAGCTCGGAGACGACCACGCCGGTGTCGTCGACCAGCGAGTCCAGCTCCCAGGTGCACAGCGCGGCGGAGGTGAAGTCGCGGGCGGTCCGCGCGGCGCGGGGGTCGTGGCGCAGGCTCCGTACGGTCAGCTGGAGATGTTCGACATGGCTGTCGCCGCTGCTCCAGGGCGGTAACCCTCCAGGTGGAAGCACGTGATCGAGCATTGACAGCCACCGTTCCCATCCGTCGATCTCTGTCCGGATGGGTGTGGCCCGGCTGTGATGGCTTTGGTGACCAGTCATCGGCGACCTTGGGGAGGCGGGGGTTATCGCACAACGAGGGCGATCCGTCCAGTCATCTTGCCTGGGGCGATGTGCATAAGCAAGTACAGATGCACGTGCATCTGCACAAAGCTCTATGATGGCCATGGTGTTTCCCTCCCCAAATCAGTGAGAGGCGAGGATGAATCCGCTGTACAACGGCATGCCGGCGACCCTGCTGGGCGGGATCGGCTGGCGCAAGAGCCATTTCAGCAATCCCAGCGGTAACTGCGTCGAACTGGCCGCGTTGCCGGGTGGCGAGGTCGCGATGCGTAACTCGCGGGACCCCGAGGGGCCCGTGCTGATCTACACCCGTCTCGAACTCGACGCCTTCGTCCGGGGCGTCAAAAGCGGTCAGTTCGACGATCTGGCCGCCCAAATTGATTGAAGAATAAAATTCTATCTGGCCGTAAAGGCGTCACGGGGGTACCGTAAAGGCTCGCGACGGCCACAAAGAGTGGGCGGGGGCTCGCGTTCCGCGCTCGAAGGACTGAAGATGATCAAACCTCACACCGGAGGCGAGCCGGTCCTTCCGACCCCCCTGGCTCTGCCCCGAGGCAGCTCGACGGTGCTGAGGATCGTGCTGGGCGCGCAGCTCCGCCGGCTCCGCGAGCAGTGCCACATCACCCTGGAGGAGGCCGGGCACGCCATCCGCGCCTCGCACTCCAAGATCAGCCGTATGGAGCTCGGCAGGGTCGGCTTCCGGGTCAGGGACGTGGCCGACCTGCTCACGCTGTACGGCGTGACGGACGAGGACGACCGGCAGGCCCTGCTGGCCCTCGTCCAGCGGGCCAACGTCACCGGCTGGTGGCACAACTACAACGACATCCTGCCGAGCTGGTTCGAGACCTATGTGGGCCTGGAGGAGTCGGCCACCGGCATCCGTAACTACGAGGTCCAGTTCGTGCCCGGCCTGCTCCAGAGCGAGGGCTACGCGCGGGCCGTCGTCCGGCTGGGGTTCCCCGCAGCCTCCGCCTCCGAGGAGGAGGTGGAGCGGCGGGTGCGGCTGCGGATGGCACGGCAACGGCTTCTGCGCGGTGAGGAGCCGCCCCATCTGTGGGCGGTTCTGGACGAGGCGGTGCTGCGCCGCCCGCTCGGCGGGGCCGAGGTGATGTGCGACCAGATCGACCACATCCTCCAGCAGCTCGACCTGCCCAACGTGACCGTCCAGATCGTGCCCTTCAGCGTCGGCGGGCACGCGGCGGCCGGTGGCCCCTTCAGCATCCTGAGGTTCTCCCAGCCCGACCTGCCCGACGTGGTCTACATGGAGCAGCTCACCAGCGCGGTCTACCTTGACAAGCGCGACGACGTGGACCGCTACCTCGAGGTGATGGAACGCCTGTGCATCGAGGCCGAGCCGGTCTCGCGCACGCGGGAGATCCTCATCGGCATCCGCGAGGAGCTGGCGGGCAGGGCGTAGGGCAGGGGGCGCGCAACTTTCTCGCGGTGCCGTACGAAGATAGATGAATGAGATGCCTCGTTACCGGAGCGACGGGATACATCGGCGGGCGGCTGGTGCCGGAGCTGCTCGACGCCGGTCACGACGTGCGCTGCATGGTGCGCTCGGTGAGCCGCCTGCGTGATCAGCCGTGGGCCTCCAGGGTGGAGATCGCCCAGGCGGACGCCACCGACGCCGGTCAGACGAGGAAGGCGCTCGACGGCGTCGACGTGGCCTACTACCTCATCCACACGATGGGAGGGGGAGCGGACTTCGCCGAGGCCGACCGGCGCGCGGCCCTGACGTTCGCCGCCGCGGCCAGGGACGCGGGGGTGCGCCGTGTCGTCTACCTCGGCGGTCTCGCGCCGCACGAGAAACTCTCGCCGCACATGCGCTCTCGCACGGAGGTGGAGGAGATCTTCCTGCGTGGCGAGGTGCCGGCCGTGGTGCTGCGGGCGGCCGCCATCATCGGATCGGGCTCGGTCTCCTTCGAGATGCTGCGCTATCTCACGGAGCGGCTGCCGGTGATGACGACGCCGCGATGGGTGCGCACCAGGACGCAGCCCATCGCGATCCGCGACGTCCTGCGCTACCTCGTGGGCTGGGCGGCCATCAAGGGGGAGGTGAACCGCTCCTTCGACATCGGCGGCCCGGATGTGCTGACCTACGCCGACATGATGCGCGTCTAAGCCGAGGCGGCCGGGCGGCCGTCGTCCTTGCCCTGCAGCGGATCAAGGAGGCGAAGGTCGTCACCCGCTGGTCCTCCGCCTCGACGCCCGGCGCGCCGAGCGATCCGCTGCCCACCGACCCCGACTGGGCGGGCGGCAGTCTCTACGTCGACAGGCGGGCCCGCCGCGTCGAGGCGTCCCCACAGGCAGTCTGGGCGGTGATCGAGTCGATCGGCGGCGAGAACGGCTGGTACTCCCTGCCCGTCGCCTGGCGCGCCCGGGGTGTCCTCGACCGCCTCGTCGGAGGGGTGGGCCTGCGCCGGGGCCGTCGCGACCCGCGGCGGCTCCGTGTGGGCGACTCGGTCGACTTCTGGCGGGTCGAGGAGGTCGAGCCCGGTCACCTGCTCCGGCTGCGCGCGGAGATGCGCCTGCCCGGCCTGGCCTGGCTGGAGCTGAGCGTGCGCCGCGACCGGGACGGGACGGTGTACCACCAGCGGGCGATCTTCCATCCCCGGGGGCTGGCCGGGCACCTCTACTGGTGGTCGATCTCGCCCTTCCACAGCCTGATCTTCGGCCGGATGCCGCGCAACGTGGCGGCGGCCGCCGCCCACGCGGCGGTGGCCTCGTGCGCGGCGGCCGCGCTGTAGGCGGTCGCCAGGACCCCGGCGTTGACCTCACAGAACATCCCAGCACGACCGGGACGCCCGCCTCGGTCAGCATCAGCCCGTGGAGGGCGGACTCGCGGGTGCCCGGGGTGGTCTCGGGGCGGGGAGGCGTCTCGTATCGGTCGCGGCACTCCGCCGTCGCCCGGACAGGCGCGGGTGCGCTCAGTGGTCCGTGACGTACGGGTGCGTGAGGAACTCGATGGCGTGTCCGTCGGGGTCGTCGACGTACACGCCCCGGCCGTTGTGGCGATGGTTGATCTGCTGGGGCTCCCGATGGGCCGGATCGCCCCAGTAGGGCAGCCCGCGCTCGGTGATCCGGGCGTGGATCTCGTCGAACTCGTCCTCGGAGACCAGGAACGCCAGATGCTGCATGACGATCCGGTCCGGGGTGACGATGGAGTCCGCGTAGTCGACGGTCACGCCGTTGGCGAGCGGGACGGCGGCGAACGGCCCGTAAGCCTTGGGCTCGGGCGCGCCGAGCAGGTCGGTGAGGAAACGGGCGGAGGCGAAACGGTCGCTGCTGTGCATGATCGTGTGGTTGAGCTGTGCGGGCACGGGACCTCCAGGGTGGTCAGTCTCGAAGTGGCCTTGCACTTCTGACATTACGGCCGGAGCCCGCATCCGGCATCGGGCCTTCGGCCTAAGCCTAGGTCCGACGCCGGATGCCTCACCGCCTCGCCCGCCGCCGCGCGTCAGATCGGTCTCGCCCCGGTCAGAAGTACTTCGAGGTGAGGTCGGTGGTCGGCCAGGTGGTGACCTTGCCGATCTGGGCGTTCATCAGAGGGCTGAGCACGTCGTAGTCGAGGGTGCCCTGCTCCTCCCGCCGGTTGAACAGGGCCGCGTAGGTGAAACCGTTCTGCAGCCGGGCGAGGTAGGTGTAGGTGCCCGGCATCCCGCCGGCGTGCCAGGTGTTGAGGTTCCCGGGAACCTGGCGCACGTACCAGCCGCCGCCGTACCACGAGCCGTCCGCGCTGATGCCGATCTCCGGCTTGGCGAGGATCTTCGTGATCGACGCCGCGTTGAGCACCGGGCCCGCGGCGTCGAAGACGCGGGAGAACCTGACGAGGTCGACGGCGGAGGCCAGCCAGCCGCCGTTCGCCCCCTGGTTGGGCATGTTGAAGCCGCCGTACTGGTAGGGCACCGTGCTGCCGGAGTCGTCCATGACCGACTTCTGGGTGTACTGCGAGGAGTAGACGACCTCGGTCGCCTCCGCCTCCGACCTGAGGCTGTGGCCGATCCGCATCCGGGTGATGCCGACCGGCGCGAAGAGCTTCTGCTTGACATAGGACTCGTAGCTCATCCCCGAGACCTTCTCGATGATCTTACCGAGGAGCATGTAACCGTAGTTGCTGTAGACCATCTTCGAGCCGGGGTCGTGGTCGAGCGGCCGGGCGGTGACGTAGCGGACGATGTCGTCCTGGCTGATCGGCAGCGGGACGTCCAGCGAGGCGGAGATCGTGTGGTCCAGCCAGAGCGGGTCCTTGGACTTGTCGCGGTCCCAGCCGCCCAGGTGGTGTATCAGGCGGAGCACGGTCACCTGCTTCAGCCGGGGGTCGGCCGTCGCGGACAGCCCCAGCAGCGTGGTGACCGGCGTGGACAGGCTGAGCTTGCCGTCCTGGACCAGACGCATGATCGCGGCGGCGGTGATGTGCTTGCTCAGGCTGGCGATGCGGAACAGCGAGGTCGGGGTCACCGAGGGGAGGGCCTGCGACCCGTCCGAATACCTGTACCCGCGGGCCAGGAGGATCTTGCCCTTCTTGGCGATCGCGAGCTGCGCGCAGGAGATGTTGCGTTCCGTCACGAAGGTCTTCATGACATTGTCGAATCCGGCCAGGGCCGCGGGAGCGGTCCCCGAGGTGGTCACAACCGGTGCGAGCACGGCCTGAGCGGGACGGGCGCCCAACGCGACGGCGGGTACGAGGCCGGCGCTTGCCCTGAGCAGATTCCGTCGGCTGAGCGTTGTCACTTCTTTTCCCCCAAGCCACGTGTTTATCAGGAAGCTCAGCATTTTAGGGGTGTTTCGGGCACTGTGGTGCCGGGTTCCGGTCCGGCGGCCACATGATCTTCGGTGGAGCCGGCACGGTACCGCCAAGGCCGGGCCGGCTCCGTCGGTGAGCTGACGGCGACGGACCGCGGCGTGGGCGCGGGGGAGCGACGTCGGCCTCACCGCCGTAAAGGGATGCGTCGAACTTGCATATCAAGTAATTTTCCGGGCCTAATGGTGCCGCCCACGGTAAATGGCTATTTAAATGGCACGCAAGCCGTTGCGGGTCGGCAAAAGTTGATAACTTTTAGATAACGCTTGACTATTGCCGGCCTGTGCCGCCTGTGGAAAGTTGTATGACGGTCACTGGAACAAATGGAGCACCGCCCGAGGCAATCCGGCCTGAGGGCGGTCGCCGATAATCGCCGAATCGAATATCGGCGCCGATGAATCGCGTCCCGCACATCCTGACCGTCTCGTTGTTTCCGGTCGACCGCGGGGCTCTGTCCGGCTCCCGCCCATCAGGATTCTTGGCCTGGAGCCAGAGTGATGTCATCACCCAGTGGATCCCCGTGTCCTCAAGCCCTCGCGGGCGGCATGCGCGGAAGGCTGCGCCGTGCGGCCAGGGTGGCGCTGGCGGCCGCGGTGGCGCTGTCGCTGGTGGCCGCGGGGTCCGCCCGCTCCGGTCGAGACGGCTCCGCCGCCCGTGCGAGCACGCCCGTCTCCGAGGTGTCCCGGGCGGCGGAGCCGTCCGCACCGCCCGGTAAGGCGCGGTGCACGGGTGCTCCATCGGCCGATCACTGGTCGGCCGCGGCCTCCGGCGAGGAGCTCCGCGCTTTCGAGGACGTCTCTCCTGATGACGTGGACGGCCTTTCGGGTGCCGAGATACGCGGTTTCTCTCATCCGGCGCCGGATGCCACCGTCGCTTTCCATCCGCTCAGGCCATCTCAGACAAGTCCGAAAGCGGGCACGGCCCGTGGTCCGCCGATGCGTACCGAACGCCTTTTTTCCGGCGTTTCCCATCCGCACCGCCTCTGGCCGGATTCGGCCGGAGTGGACCATTCCAGCCCCTGTGAGGATCCCGCTGATGTCCGAACCGAGCGAACCGAACGCTTATGACGGCTTATCGACCACACGTTTCCGCGTTTTTCTGAAAGCCGATGTCACATCCGGATCCCCGGTCTGTCCGATCGCTCTCCCGCTCTGCCGGGGAACCGTGCCGGCCGGTGGATTCCAGCCGGCCGGCGGTGCCCAGACGGCGATCATCGGCGGCACGCCGGCCTCCCCCCACCCGCACGCCACCCGGCGGAGGGGGCGGGCATGACCCCCGTGAACACGGTCGCGCGACGGCCGGACCAGGACCGGTGCGCGGATATACCCGACCTGGTGGAGCGGGCGGCGCGGCTGCTGCCCGAGCAGGCGCCCCTGCAGACGTTCGTCCACCACAACACCCTGCACGCGTTCGAACACCTCCCCTTCGACGACGCCGTCGTCGGCGCGGCGCGGCTGTTCGGTGCCGAGCCCTTCCCGAGCGAGGCCGCCTTCTCCGCCTTCCTCGACTCGGGGCGGATCCGGCCGGAGGATCTCGAGGCGGTCACCGAACCGGTGGGCGACGGCGGCGACGTCCCTCTCGTGCCGGGCGGCCCGACACTCCGCCGGTTCCACGCTCTCCGGCTCCAGCATCTGTTCGAGGTTCCACGAGGCCCCGCGCTGAGCTGGCTGCTCCACGAGACGGACCAGCGGGCCCGGTTCGCCGCCCGCCTCGGCGCGCGGCGCCGTACCGAGCTGCTGGAGCAGGCGCGGCGCGACTGGGCCGGGCCGGTGTCGCCCGAACCGGATGCGCGGGCCCTCCAGGGGCAGTTGCTGGGCCGGCTCTGGGACAGGCTGCAGCGAGCGGTGCCGCGCGTCCGGGACACCGGGCACCCGCCGCCGCGCCCCCGTGACCGGATCCTCGCCGTCACCGCCGCCGACACCGACGAACTCGTCCACCCGCTGCTGATCCGGCTCTCGGCGGCGTTCCTGGACCAGGGGATCGCCTACTGGCCGATGCCGGAGCGGGAGAGAGGGTTCCTGCGCGCCTTCCGGCGGCTCTACGGCCGGGCCGGTGGCCCGCCTGACCGGTTCCTCCGCGGCCTGGCCCCCGAACTGAGGCGTCAGGAGGCCGAGTCCTGGACGGCCGAGCGGACCGTCGCGTGGGCCCTCACGGAGCTGGCCGTGCCCGGACGTGACCGGGCGGCCGCCATCCAGGCGACCCTGCTGTCGCTCCGCGGCTGGGCGGGCATGATGCGCCAGTTCGAGCAGCGGCCCGACCGCGCGCCGGTCGAGGCCCGTCCGGCCCGGCTGATCGACTACCTGGCCGTACAGCTCACCCTCGACCTGTACGCGGCCCGGTACACGGTGGCGGAGCACCTCGGCGGTCATGCCAAGGTCGCAGACCTCGTCCGGCCCCTGTGCCCGGACGGGGAACCGGCCGCCCCGGCCCGGCCCGACCTGGAACTGGTGTACGAGGCGTTCGTCCTGGCCCAGGTGATGCCGGTCGACACAGCGGTGTTCGCCGACGCCGGGCACGCGACCGCCTGGCTGGCGGCGGTGATGTCCTGCGACGCCCTCGAACGGCGCCGCCTGCTGCACCTGGCCTACGAGCGGCGCCACCGGGTCGGGGTGCTCGACGCTCTCGCCGCGCACCAGCGGGTCGCACCGTGGCCGACCCCGCGCCCCCTGTTCCAGGCGGTGTTCTGCATCGACGAGCGGGAGGAGTCTCTCCGCCGGCACCTGGAGGAGCACGATCCGCGGGCCGAGACCTTCGGATGCGCCGGTTTCTTCGGAGTCGCCATGACCTACCAGGGGCTGGACGAGGTACGCGCGCGTCCCCTGTGCCCGGTCGGCGTCACCCCCCGGCACCTGGTCGTGGAGGAGCCGGTGAGTACGGCCCGGCCCGGCCCGCGCACGGTGTCACACCGCAGGGGCGCCTGGAGCCGGCTGGTCGCGGTGGGCAGCAGGACCCTCGTGCGCGCAAGCGTGCTCACCCTGGGTCTGGGGCTCGCCTACGTCGTCGTCCTGGCCGGTCGATGTCTCCTGCCCCTGGCGTTCCACCGCTGGTCCCGGCGCTTCGGCCACGGCGCCGCCGCCCGCCCCGTCACCCGGCTGGCCATCGAACGGGTTCCGGCCGCGGAGCACGGTGACGGCCCGCTCCGGGGATACTCCGTACCGGAGATGGCCGACCTGGTGTCGGCCGTCCTGCGGACCGCGGGACTCGCCCGGAGCCTCTGCCCCCTGGTGCTGGTCGTCGGCCACGGTTCGTCCAGCCTCAACAACCCGCACGAGTCGGCGCACGACTGCGGCGCCACCGGCGGTGGGCGCGGTGGCCCGAACGCGCGCGCCTTCGCCGCCATGGCCAACCACCCGGGGGTGCGCGCGAGCCTCCGCGGCCAGGGGGTCGACATCCCCGAAAACACCTGGTTCCTGGGCGCCTACCACGACACCTGCGACGACTCGATGACCTACTACGACGACGACCTGACACCCGAGCGGTGCCGTCCGGCGATGGAGCGGGCGAAAGCGGCCATGGCCGCCGCCTGTGTCCTGGCCGCGCACGAGCGGTGCCGCCGGTTCGAGGCCGCCCCCTCGGGCCTTCGGCCCGGTCGCGCTCTCACCCATGTCGCGACCCGTACCGTCGACCTCGGCCAGCCCCGGCCCGAGTACGGCCACGCCACGAACGCGGCGTGCGTGGTGGGACGGCGCTCGCGGACCCGAGGGCTCTTCCTCGACCGGCGCGCCTTCCTCGTCTCCTACGATCCGGTCGGCGATCCCGAGGGCGACCTCCTGGCCGGTCTGCTCCTCGCGGTCGGACCGGTGTGCGCCGGCATCAACCTTGAGTACTACTTCAGCCACGTGGATCCGGTCGGCTACGGATGCGGGACGAAGCTCCCGCACAACATCGCGGGACTCCTCGGCGTGATGGACGGGCACGCCTCCGATCTGCGGACCGGGCTGCCCTGGCAGATGGTCGAGATCCACGAGCCGGTGCGGCTGCTGCTGGTCGTCGAGGCGGAACCGGAGCGCCTGACGGCGATCCTGCGCGCGCATTCCGGTCTGAACCGGCTCGTGGTGAACGGCTGGATCCAGCTCGTGGCGTGGAACCCCGGCTCCGGCGCGATGCACCTGTTCCGCCACGACGCGTTCCGGCCCTACATCCCGGAGACCACCGGCTTCCCGGCCGTGGACCGCTCCGCGCAGTTCTACGCCGGCAGGCGTGGGCATCTGGGCTGCGCGCACGTGGTGGCCGCCTCCGAGACGGCGGCTCCCGCGGCGCGGATCCAGGGGCGGGCGTGAGCGACGTGATGCAGCGATATCTGCTGATGTCGATCGCCGGGCTGCCCCTCGGCGCGTCCGCGGTCCTCGCGCTCCTCGCGTGGTGGGGCCGGAGACGGGCCGAGCGGATCATCTCGACGGTCGTCACGCTGGCCTTCGCGTCCGCGACGGTGTCCGCCCTCGTGCTCGCCGGGATCACCGCGGGCCACGGTGAGCGGGACCTGACGGTGTCCCTGGGCACCTGGTTCGGCGCGGGGGAGTGCGCGTTTCCCCTGCTGCTCGTGGGTGACCGGCTCTCGCTGCCCTTCGCCGCCGTCACCGCTCTGCTGACGTGCCTCGTCGGAGTCTTCTCCCGGCGCTACCTGCACAGGGAACCGGGATACCTCCGGTTCTTCATGCTCCTGGCCCTGTTCGGCGCGGGCGTCGAGATCGTCACGCTGGCCGGTGCGCTGGAGCTCGCCTTCGCGGGATGGGAACTGGCCGGCCTGGCCTCGGCGCTGCTGATCGCGTTCTTCCACGAGCGGAGAAGACCCGTGGAGCACGCGTTGCGCGCGTTCCTGACCTACCGGGCATGCGACGTGGGGCTGCCGGTCGCCGTCGTGTGGCTGCACCACACCACCGGCGGCTCCACCGTCACCGGAGTCGCGGCCGGCGGCGGATGGGCGGGGTTCGCGGTGCCGGCCGCCGCCGGGGACGCGGTCCTTGCCGGGCTCGCACTGCTGTGGGCGTCGATGGGCAAGTCCGCGCAGGTGCCCCTCGGTGGATGGCTGCCCCGTGCCATGGAGGGGCCCACTCCGTCGAGCGCCGTCTTCTACGGGGCGATCTCCGTCAGCCTGGGGCCGTATCTGCTGCTGCGCACGGAGTCGGTCTGGGCGCAGGCGTCGACGGTGCGGATCGCGATCGTCGTCGTCGGCGCGCTGACCGCCCTCCACGCCACCCTGGTCGGACGCGTCCAGACGGACGCCAAGAGCGCGCTGGCCTACGCCTCGATGACCCAGATCGGCGTGATCATGGTCGAGGTCGGGCTCGGTCTGCGCTGTCTCGCGCTGGTCCACCTGGTCGCGCACGCCGTGTCGCGCAGCGCCCAGATCCTGCGGTCGCCGAGCCTGATCCACGATCACCGTCACCTGGAGCAGGTGACGCGCCGGCCGTTGCCTCCCACCGGGACGCACCTGGGCCGTCTGCTCCCCGGGCCGGCACAGGCGTGGCTGTACCGGTATGCCCTGGAACGGGGCTACCTCGACGCGTGGCTGAGTGATCACGCGGCAGGCGGGCTGGTACGCCTGATCCGGCGGGCGGACTCGCTGGACGACCACTGGGCGGGGTGGCTGAGCACCGGATGGGTTCCAGTGCGCCGTACCGGCGTCGCGGATCGGCGGGGGCCCGTGACCGCCGCGCGGGGGGGACCGCCGGCCACGGAGCGTGGAGGGCCGAAGCCATGATCGCACTGGTCCCCCTGCTGGTGGCGGGTCTTCTCCTGGCCGGGTCCTCCACCGTCACGCGGATCGCCGATGGGCGTCTCGCGCGCCGTGCCGCGGTGTCCTTCGCCGCGGCCGCCACGGCGCTGTCGATCGTGCTGCCTCTTGTCTGCAGATATGCCCCGTTCGCCGGGGCGCGGACGGCGGACCTGGTCATGGTGGCCCTACCGGACGGCGCCGCCCGGCCCGTGGCCACCGTGACCTGCGTGGTCGGCCTGCTGGTGGTCGCGATGAGCCCGATCGCCTCCCACCCACCGGCGACCCTGGCCGGGATATTACGGCTGCTGGCGATCTCGTCCGGGTCCGTGGTCGTCCGGGACGGGGGAGTGGCCGCGGTGCTGTGGGCGCTGTCCGCCTGGCTCGTCTGGGCCGAACTGCGCCGCCGCGACAGCGGCGACGGGCTCGATCGCCTGTTCGCCATGTATCACGTGCCCAGCGTCCTGTTCTTCGGCGTGGGTACCGCGCTGACGGCGGCCGGGTCACCGGAGACCGGAACGGCCCTCGTCGTCCTCGGGACCGTGATCCGGTCCGCGGTCATACCCGTGCACGGCTGGTATCCCAGGTTCGTGGAGCGGGCTCCGCTGGGGGTGGTGGTCGCCTTCGGCGCCGCGCCCCTCGGCGTGCTCACCCAGCTTGAGCTGCTGTCGGCACGGTCACCGGGTGCGCTCGCGCACGAGGTCGCCCTGATCGGTGGTCTGACCGCCGTCGCGGCGGCGGTGTTCGGGGTCGTGCAGAACAGCGCCAGACGGGCACTGGCCTTCCTGGCCATGAGCCAGAGCGGACTGATCGCGTTCGGGCTCGGCAACGGCTCGCCGGTCGCGGTGTCCGGGGCGGTGCTGACCTGGCAGGCGTCGGCGCTCGCCCTGTCGGGGACCGCCATGGCCCTCGCCGCGCTGGAGGCGCGGAGAGGCACGCTGTCCCTGGCGGCGCCCGGCGGGAACTTCGCCCGGACCCCGCGGCTGGCCGCTGCCTTCCTGCTGTGCGGGCTTGCCGCGGTCGGGTTCCCGCCGTCGCTCGGATTCGCCGGCGGGCATCTGCTCGTCCACGGCTCGGCAGGCGAGTTCCCGCTGCTGTGGCCCGCGCTGATCGGGGCCGTCGGTGTCAACGGGATGACGGTGATGCGGTCCTTCTTCGCCCTGTTCACGGGGAGCCGCGTCCATCGCGGAGAGCGTGATCTCCGCCCTCTCGAAGCGTGCGCCCTCATGGTCGTCGTTACCGCGCTGCTGCTCGGCGCCGTTCTCCCGGTGATCCCCGTGCCCCACGTACCGGCGGCGGGTTCTGAGCGGTCGGATCGGAGAACGGCTCAACCGGTTGATCCGTGAGGCGATCGAGGAGAAGGGGGCGTAGCCGGCGGAGCTCGACGTCATGCCCGACCACGTTCACCCACTGGTCGAGGTGGACCCCCGGTTCGGGATCCACAAGCCGGTCAAGGCCACCGAAGGCCGTACCGAACCGGTCCATCTTGGACAAGGGCTGGCACCGGATCGAGCTGGCCACCCGTAGCAGGGCCCGGTACACGGGCACCTGCGTGATCACTGTCAACCCGGCGTACGCGAGTCAGACGTGTAACGTGTGCAAGGTGGTGGATCGGAAGTCCCGCGAGAGCCAAGCGGTCTTCCGGTGCACCTCTTGCGGCCACACCGAACACGCCGACGTGAACGCCGCCAAGGACGTACTCACCGCCGGGAGGGCGGAGTTCGCACAGCCCAGACAGGGTGTGCGGGCTGGGGCGCGCAAACCACGCAACCGCGTGGGCCGGAAGGCCAACCGCCAAGCAACAGCAGCGCAGACCACCGCAACAGTGGCGTCTGGGCTGGCTGGAATCCCCCGGCTTTAGCCGTGGGGAGCGCTTCAAGTGTTCATAGACATACCGTTGATCGTGGAGGTACCCGTGGGAAAACTGAACGAAGACGCCAAGGAACTGCTCAACCAGCCGGTTCACGCCTGGGTGACGACCGTCCGGCCTGACGGCTCGCTGCACAGCACCGTCGTCTGGGTGGACGTCGACGGAGACGACGTCGTCTTCAACACGGCCGTCGGCCGCGCCAAGGAGCGCCATCTGCGCAACGACCCCCGCGTGTCGGTGAGCGTCCTGGACCCCAAGGACGCCTTCCACCTGGTCAGCGTCTCCGGCACCGCGGAGTTGGAGCTGGAGGGCGCCGACACGGTCATCGACCGCCTCGCGCACAAATACCTCGGGGTGGACAGCTACCCCTACCGGCAGCCGGGCGAGCAGCGCATCACGGTGCGGATCCGCCCCGACCAGGTGATCTACAACGCGGGCGGCTGAACGACCGCCCGGCAGCGCGGATCCGGCGGAGGCGCCCCCTCGCCGGATCCGGCGCACGGCTACCATGTCGCCCGGTACCAGGCACGACAGGACATCGGGGGGACGCGAGCGGTGAAGGATCTCGGAGAAGGGTTCCACGCGTTCTGGCGGGAGCGCCACCTGGCCACGCTCACCACGGTGCGGGCCGACGGCACACCGCACGTCGTCCCGGTGGGGGTGACGCTGGACGCCGGCTCCGGGACCGCCCGGGTGATCACCTCGGGCGGTTCGAACAAGGTGCGGCTGGTGCGCGCCGCCGGGCAGGAGGGCGCCGCGGTCGCCGTCTGCCAGGTGGACGGGCGACGCTGGTCGACCCTGGAGGGGCGCGCGGTGATCCGCGAGGACCCCGGGTCGGTCGCCGACGCCGAACGCCGCTATGCCGAGCGTTACCGGCAGCCCCGCGAGAACCCGGCCCGCGTCGTGATCGAGATCCGCGTCACCCGCGTGCTCGGCAATGTCTGACCCCGTCACGGTCGTCGGCGTCGGAGCCGACGGCTGGGCGGGCCTGTCGGCGGCGGCGCGGCGTGAGCTGCGCGCCGCGCAGGTCCTGATGGGCAGCGCCCGGCAGCTCGCCCTGGTCCCCGAGCCGGCCGCCGAACGCGTGGTCTGGCCCTCTCCCCTGCTCGCCGCCCTTCCCGCGTTGATCGCCTCCCACGAGGGCCGCCGGGTGTGCGTGCTGGCCAGTGGCGACCCCATGTTCCACGGCATCGGCACGACGCTGGTCCGGCTGCTCGGACCGGACCGGGTCAGGGTGCTGCCCCACCCGTCGTCGGTCTCGCTGGCCTGCGCCAGGCTCGGCTGGGCAGCCGACCAGGTCGAGGTGGTCAGCGTGGTGACCCGGCCGGTCGAGTCGGTGCACACCGCCGTCCACGACGGCCGCCGGGTGCTGGTCCTCAGCGCCGACGGCCGCACCCCCGCCCGGATCGCCGCCCTGCTCGCCCGGCGCGGATACGGCGCGAGCCCGATGACCGTGCTGGAGCGGCTCGGCGGAGCAGAGGAGCGCACGGTCTCCGGCACGGCGGAAGACTGGTCCCTGCCGGTGGCCCACGACCTCAACGTCGTCGCGGTGGAGTGCCGCGCCACCGCCGGGACCGCCGGGCTGCCATGCCTGCCCGGCCTGCCCGACGAGGCGTTCGAGCACGACGGCCAGCTCACCAAGAGGGAGGTGCGCGCCGTGACCCTGTCCCGTCTCGCGCCCGTCCCCGGCGAGCTGTTGTGGGACGTCGGCGCGGGAGCGGGCAGCGTCGCGATCGAGTGGATGCGCGGCCACCGGGCCAACCGGGCGGTCGCGGTGGAGAGCCACCCCGAGCGGGCCGCCCGGATCTCCCGCAACGCCACGGACCTGGGCGTGCCCGGACTGAACGTCGTGGCCGGCACGGCACCGGCCGCGCTCGCCGGGCTCGAACCACCCGACGCCGTCTTCGCCGGCGGCGGAGCCACCGTCCCCGGCGTGCTGGAGGGTTGCTGGGAGGCACTGCGTCCCGGCGGCAGGCTGGTCGCCAACGCGGTGACGGTGGAGTCGGAGGCCGTACTGGCCTCCTGGTACGGCCGGCTCGGCGGCGACCTGGTCCGGCTGGCGGTCAGCAGGGCGGCGCCGGTCGGCGGCTTCACCGGCTGGCGGCCCATGATGCCGGTGACGATCTGGACGGCGACCAAGCCTGTTCCCGTGGAGAGTGGACGATGACGGTGCGTTTCATCGGGGCGGGGCCCGGCGCCGCCGACCTGATCACCCTGCGGGGGCAGCGGGCGGTCGCGTCCTCGCCGGTGTGCCTGTACGCCGGTTCCCTGGTCCCGGCCGAGCTGCTGGAGTGCTGCCCGCCGGAGGCGCGGCTGGTCGACACCGCCTCGATGGCGCTGGAGGAGATCGTGGCGGAGATGCTCGCCGCCCACAGGGCAGGTCACGACGTGGCCCGGCTGCACTCCGGCGACCCGTCGGTGTTCAGCGCGATGGCCGAGCAGATGCGGCGGCTGGACGCGGCCGGCGTGCCCTACGAGGTGATCCCCGGAGTGCCCGCGTTCGCCGCGGCCGCGGCGTCGCTGAAGCGCGAGCTCACTGTGCCGGGGGTGGGCCAGACGGTCGTGCTGACCCGGACCTCGGTGCGCGCCACCCCCATGCCCGAGGGGGAGGACCTGGACACGCTCGGCCGCAGCCGCGCCACGATGGTCCTCCATCTGGCCGTGCAGCGCGTCGAGGCGGTGGCCGGAGAGCTCGTCCCCAACTACGGCGCCGACTGCCCGGTCGCCGTGGTGGCCCGGGCCAGCCGGGACGACGAGGTGATCCTGCGCGGCACCTTGGCCGACATCGCCGACAAGGTCCGCGCCGCCGGGGTCGTCCGCACCGCGGTGATCGTGGTCGGCCGCGTGCTGACCGCCTCGGAGTTCCCCGACAGCCACCTGTACTCCGCCGCACGCTGCCGTGACTGAACCGGGTGTCCCCCGCGCCGGGGGCGCCCCGTCCCACCGCCCCCGGCCGCCGGTTCCGGCCGCGTCAGCCCGCGCGGCCGACGATCACGCCCGCCCGGTCGATGACCACCACGTCCACCGCCACGGGCGCCCCGCGCAGTACGCCGGCGGCCGTCAGGCGGGCACGCTCGGCGACCAGGTCGCCCAGCGGCAGGCCCGCCTCCTGGCAGAGCCGGAGCGCGTGCAGGGCGGTGTTGGCCGCCAGCACCCGCCCGGCCAGCGCCTCGTCCCCGCCCGCCGAGCGGACGAGCCCGGCGAGCATCTCCGGGTTGACCTGCGAGCGGCCCGAGTGAAGGTCCAGATGGCCGTCGGCGAGCTTGGAGAGCTTGCCGACGCCCCCGGCGACGGTCAGGCGGGGCACCGGGTGCCTGCGCAGATACTTCAGCACGGCTCCGGCGAAGTCGCCCATGTCCAGCAGCGCGTCCTGCGGCAGCCCGTACAGCTCGGCCGCGACCTTCTCCGACGTGCTCCCGGTGCACCCGGCGACATGTCCGCGGCCCGCGGCCCTGGCCACGTCGATGCCGCGCCGGATGCTGTCGATCCAGGCCGAGCAGGAGTACGGCACCACGATGCCCGTCGTGCCGAGGATGGACAGGCCGCCCAGGATGCCCAGCCGGGGGTTCCAGGTCTTCCTCGCCAGCTCCTCGCCGTGCTCCACGGAGATCTCCACGGCCACGTCGCCGGTCCCGCCGTGCCGGGCGGCCACCTCGGCGACGTGCTCGCACATCATCCGCCGGGGGACCGGGTTGATCGCCGGCTCACCCACCTCCAGCGGGAGTCCCGGCTTGGTGACGGTGCCGACCCCGGGCCCGGCCGCGAAGGTCACGCCGGTGCCGGGGGCGCCGTGCCGTACCGTCGCGGAGATCAGCGCGCCGTGCGTCACGTCGGGGTCGTCACCGGCGTCCTTGACCACCGCGGCCATGGCCGCGCCGTCCGTGAGCTCCTCCATGGCCAGCGCGAAGGCGGGCCGCTGCCCCTTGGGCAGGACGATCTCCACCGGGTCGGGGAAGTCGCCGGTCAGCAGGGCGGTGTAGGCGGCCGCGGTCGCCGCGGTCGCGCACGCGCCGGTGGTCCAGCCATGGCGCAGGGGCGCGCTCATGATCCGGGCATCGGCCGGTACGGCCATGCGATGTCCCACGACGGAGGAAAGGTGACGAGGTGCTGAACATCCTGGTGCTGGGCGGCACGGACGAGGCCAGGCGGCTGGCCGCCGCGCTCGCCGGACGTGCGGGGACACACGTGGTGTCCTCCCTGGCGGGCCGGGTGCGCGATCCCAGGCTCCCGGTGGGGGAGGTGCGCGAGGGCGGCTTCGGTGGTCCCGCCGGGCTGCGGGCCTGGATCGGCGAGCACCGGATCGACGTCGTCGTGGACGCCACGCACCCGTTCGCCGCCCGGATGACCGCCTCGGCGGTCGAGGCGACCGGCCGGGCCGGGGTGCCGCTGCTGATCCTGCGGCGGCCGGGCTGGCAGGCGGCCCCCGGCGACGACTGGCGCTGGGTGCCGTCGCTCGCGGCGGCCGCGGAGCTCCTGCCCGAGGTGGGGGAGCGGGTGTTCCTGACCACGGGACGCCGGAGCCTGCCGGTCTTCGCCGGTCTCGACGGCCTGTGGTTCCTCGCCCGTTCGGTCGATCCGCCGCAGCCGCCCGCCCCACGCCGTCTGGAGGTGCTGCTCAGCCGGGGCCCGTTCACCGTGGAGGGCGAGCTGGCCCTCATGCGCGACCACCGGGTCGACGTGCTGGTCACCAAGGACAGCGGTGGCCAGATGACCACCGCCAAGTTGCTCGCGGCCCGAGAGCTCGGGCTCCCGGTCGTGGTCGTACGGCGGCCGCCGCATCCCGCGGGCGTCCCCGCCGTGGGGACGGTCGAGGAGGCGCTCACCTGGCTGGAGACCACGGCGGGGCCCGCCTGGCAGGGCTGAGCGGGCCGGCGGGCGCGGCCGGCCGGCGGCCCCGGTGAGAGCGGGGTCACCGGGCCGGGTCCGCGCGAGGCCGGTCACGCGGGGTAGCGGCGGGGGGTGAACACCACCTGGCCGCCGTCGCCCCGCTTGACCGTCCGGGTGGTGGAGGAGCCCACAAGCAGCAGGCAGCGCATGTCGACCATGGCGGGGTCGAGCTCGGCGAGGGTGGTGACGGTCATGGTCTCCCCGGCCCCGCCGACGTCCCGGCCGATCACCACGGGCGTCTGCGGCGCGCGGTGCTCCAGGAGCAGGTCCCGCGCGGCGGCCACCTGCCAGGTGCGGCTCTTCGACGCGGGGTTGTAGATCGCCAGGACCAGGTCGGCCCGCGCGGCGGCGCTGATCCGGTCCGCGACGACCTCCCAGGGTTTGAGCAGGTCCGACAGCGACAGCACGCAGTAGTCGTGCCCGAGCGGCGCGCCGGCCCGGCTCGCCACCGCGTGCGCGGCGGTCAGCCCCGGCAGCACCCGCACCGGCACGTCGGCGAACCGGGGCTCGCACGCCACCTCCAGCACCGCGCTGGCCATCGCGAACACCCCCGGATCGCCCGAGGAGACCACGGCGACCCGGGACCCGGCCGCGGCCAGCTCCAACGCGTGCGCGGCCCGCTCGGCCTCGACCCGGTTGTCCGTGGCGTGGCGGCGCTGGCGCGGGTTCGGTGGGATCCGGTCCAGGTAGGGGCCGTAACCGATGAGCTCGTCGGCCGCGGCCAGCGCGTCCTGGGCCTCCGGGGTCAGCCACGGCCGCCCGGCGGGGCCGAGACCCACCACGACCACCTCGCCCGGGCCGCCGGTCACGGCCGCGGGCTCCGCCTCCCGCGCCGGTTCCGCCCGCGCGGCGTTGACCGGGCTCGGGATCAGCGCCAGCGAGAAGTACGGCACGCTGTCCGGGTCCACCTCCGCGAGCGGCGCCAGCCGCTGCCCGCCGGTGGTGGCCCGCTCCACGTACCAGGCCTCGTCGAGCCGCCCGGCCTCGGCCAGCGCGTCGCGCACCTTGGTGAACGTCCGGCCGAGCTTGAGGATCGCCGCCGAGTCGGTGGCGGCCAGGCGTTCGGCCAGGACCTCGGCCGGAAGCGTCCCGGGCAGCACGGTCAGCGTCTCGTCCCGCTCGACCAGTGGCCGTCCGAGCACCGCCGCGGCGCCGCTCACGGAGGTCACGCCGGGAACCACCTCGGTGACGTAGCGGTGGGACAGGCGCTTGTGCATGTGCATGTACGAGCCGTAGAAGAGCGGGTCGCCCTCACACAGCACCACCACGTCGCGGCCGGCGTCCAGATGAGCGGCCAGCCGGGCCGCGCAGGCGGCGTAGAAGTCGTCGATGGCACCCTGGTAGCCGCCGGGATGGTCGGTGGTCTCCGTGGTGAGCGGGTAGATCAGGGCTTCCTCGATCTGGCCCTCACGCAGGTACGGCGCGGCGACCGAACGGGCGATGCTCCGGCCGTGACGGGCGCTGTGGAAGGCGATCACGTCCGCCTCGCCGACGAGCCGGGCGGCCTTGACGGTCACCAGCTCCGGGTCCCCGGGCCCCAGCCCCACTCCCCAGAGCCGTCCGGTCACCATGTCGTCATTCATTCGTCCTCATTCGCGATCGCGTTGACCGCGGCGGCGGCCATCGCACTTCCACCCCTGCGGCCGTGCACGACCAGGTGTTCCAGTCCCGCCGGGTGTCCGGCGAGGGCCTGCTTGGACTCGGCGGCGCCGATGAAGCCGACCGGGACGCCCAGCACGGCGGCCGGGCGGCCCGCGCCCTCCTCGACCATCTCCAGCAGCCGGAACAGCGCGGTCGGCGCGTTGCCGATCGCGACCACCGAGCCCTCCAGCCGGTCGCGCCACAGCTCCAGCGCGGCGGCGCTGCGGGTGGTGCCCAGCCGTTCCGCAAGCTCCGGCACGCCCGGCTCGCCCAGCGTGCAGATCACCTCGTTGCCGGCGGGCAGGCGGCGGCGGGTCACCCCGGAGGCGACCATCATCGCGTCGCACAACACCGGCGCGCCCCCGCGCAGGGCCGCCCGCGCCGACGCCACGACGCCGGGCGACCACCCGAGGTCGGCGACCAGGTCGACCATCCCGCAGGCGTGGATCATGCGGACCGCCACCTGGGCGAGGTCCGGGGGCAGGCCGCTCAGATCGCTCTCGGCGCGGATGGTGGCGAAGGAACGGCGATAGATCTCCGCGCCGTCGCGGACGTAGTCGGTCACGTTTCCCCTCTGGCGGCCGTCACCACGGCCGTGGTCTCTTCGATGTCCGCACAGGCCAGGCTCCGGCCGTCGAGGTCGACACGGTAGCCGTCGCCGGTGGCGACCACGTCCGCGACCCGTCCCCTGGGACGGCCGCAGCGCCGCTCGCAGCCCGCCCAGTGCACGGGGAGCGTACCGGTGCGCGGGGAGTCCGCGACAGGCGGGGCGATCCCGGGGCCCGAGACCGTGGCGCGGGCGGCGTCGGCCCGCACGTCGGCCAGGGACTTGGCGCAGCCGGGACGCCCGGTGCAGGCCGTCACGCCGATCCACGGCGAGCCGGCATCGGTGACCAGGCCGGCGTCCGCCAGTCTGGTGAGCGTCCGCGCGAGCCCGGCACGGGCCAGGCCGGGCAGGACCACCCCCCGCCACGGCGTCAGCCGTACCTCGCCGCCGGACGCCAGAGCGGCCAGCAGCTCCGCCTGGGCGGAGGTCAGCCGCCCCAGCGGCACCGCGACGCCGAGGGCCACCCGGCCGTCGGGCTGCTCGACCGCCCCGATCGGTCCGCCCGCCGCGGAGGGCGGACCGGCCCGCAACCGCTCCGCCGGTGGGCGTAGCCGTACCGGATCGGCGGCGCCGGTCTCCAGGGTGGCGCGGACCCGGGCCGCGACCCGTCCGGCACCGCCGGGCAGCTCGCCGATCCGCCAGGCGCGCCCTTCCCGCACGGCCGGTTCGGCCAGGAACGCCTCGGCGGCGGCGAGCAGGGCGGTGACCGCCGAGGTCACCGGAACGCGCAGGCCGCTGTCGGCGCCCGCGAGGATCAGGGCCGCTCCGTCCGCGCGGGTCGGGAGGATTCCCGCGTCGGGGCCGAGCCAGGCCACGTCGCCCCTGCCGTCGTCGAGGGCGAACAGGAAACGTCCCGGCAGCCCGGCGAGGGCGGCCCGGGCGCACAGCCGCCGGTCCAGCTCGGAGACCAGCGGGCCGGCGTCCAGGGTCCCTCCGGCGTCGCAGCCGGTCAGCGGCGAGGCGAGGACGTTACGGACCCGCTCGTGGGTGGGCGACGGCAGCAGCCCGGCCTCCGCCATGCGCGCGGCGAACCGGTCCGCCGCCCCGGTCCGCCCCGAGGTCTCCGCTGTTCCGTCCCGGCCCGCCGGTGCGCTCCCGGCGCCGAGCCCGCGCACCTGGACGTTCGCGCGGGAGGTCAGCTCGATGACGCCGGTCCCCCAAGCGGACGCGGCGCCGGCGAGTCCGCGCAGCTGGGGGGCCGTCAGCCGGCCGCCGGGGACCCGGATCCGCGCCAGCCCGCCGTCGGCCGCGGCGTGCATCTGGAGCGCCCCGGGACAGGCATCGGGTCGCGATCGTCCAGAAAAGTCACTAATGACCACGCCGAGGATGCTAACGCCAGTTTCCTGCGGAGAACGGGTGCCGTAGTCTCATCGGTGGCGACGGCAAGGGAGGAAGCCGGTGAGAATCCGGCGCGGTCCCGCCACTGTAACCGGGGAGCGAACCCCACCCAGGCCACGGTCCGGCGACGGACGGGAAGGCCGGGGGGAGCACCGATCCGGGAGCCAGGAGACTCCAGCCGTCGTAGCCGACGACGACCCGGGGCGAGGACCCCGAGGGAGGAAGCTCCGTGCGTTCTTCGCCGTTCCCGCAGCAGCTCGTGGCACCGCCGTGCCCCGCCGCCGGGCCTCATCCGCCGTTCCCGCGCGGTCCCCTGTCACCGGCGAGCCCCATCGCCCGGCCGGAGCGTGGCGCGTGATCCTCCTGCTGTCGACCTCCGACACCGACCTGCTCAGCGCCCGTGCGAGCGGGGCGGACTACCGGCCGGCCAACCCCGCCCGGCTCGCCGCCGCGGACCTGCCGCCCCTGCTGGAGGGCGCCGACCTGGTGGTGGTCCGGCTGCTGGGCGGGCGCCGCGCCTGGGAGGAGGGCCTGGACGCCCTGCTCGCCGGGCCCCGGCCCGTCGTCGTGCTCGGCGGCGAGCAGGCGCCCGACGCCGAGCTGATGGAGCTGTCCACCGTGCCCGGCGGGGTCTGCGCCGAGGCGCACGCCTACCTCGCCCACGGCGGTCCGGCCAACCTCGTCGAGCTGCACCGGTTCCTGTCCGACACCCTGCTGCTGACCGGGCACGGGTTCGCCGCCCCCGCCCCCACCCCCGGCTGGGGCGTGCTGCAGCGCGAGCCGCGCCGCGCGGACGGGCCGGTCGTCGGCGTGCTCTACTACCGGGCCCACCACGTCGCGGGCAACACCGCCTTCGTCGAGGCCCTCTGCTCGGCGGTCGAGGACGCGGGCGGCCGGGCACTGCCCGTCTACTGCGCCTCCCTGCGCAGCGCGGAGCCCGGCCTGCTGGAGGTCCTCCGTACGGTGGACGCCCTGGTGGTGACCGTGCTCGCGGCCGGCGGCACCCGCCCGGCCACCGCGTCCGCCGGCGGGGACGACGAGGCCTGGGACGTCGGCGCGCTCGCCGAGCTGGACGTGCCGATCCTGCAGGGTCTCTGCCTGACGAGCAGCCGGGCGTCCTGGGAGGAGAACGACGACGGCCTGTCCCCGCTCGACGCGGCCACCCAGGTCGCGATCCCCGAATTCGACGGCCGGATCATCACGGTGCCGTTCTCCTTCAAGGAGATCGACGAGGACGGGCTGACCGTCTACGTGGCCGACCCGGAGCGGGCCCGCCGGGTGGCGGGCATCGCCGTACGGCATGCCATGCTCCGGCACGTCCCGGCCGGCGAACGGCGGATCGCGCTGATGCTGTCGGCCTACCCCACCAAGCACTCCCGGATCGGCAACGCCGTCGGCCTGGACACCCCCGCGAGCCTGGTCAGGCTGCTGGCCGTGATGCGCGAGCGGGGCTATGACATCGGCGCCGAGGGAGAGCTGCCGGGCGTGACCGGGCAGGACGGCGACGCGCTGATCCACGCGCTGATCGCGGCGGGCGGCCAGGACGAGCAGTGGCTCACCGAGGAGCAGCTCGCCGGCAATCCGGTGCGCATCGCGGCGAGCCGGTACACCGGCTGGTACGGCACGCTGCCGGCGGACCTGCGCGCCCGGATGGAGGAGCACTGGGGGCCCGCGCCGGGCGAGCTGTTCGTCGACAGGACGCACCACCCGGACGGCGAGATCGTGCTGGCCGCGCTGCGCGCCGGGAACGTCGTGGTCATGGTGCAGCCGCCCAGAGGCTTCGGCGAGAACCCCATCGCGATCTACCACGACCCCGACCTGCCCCCCAGCCACCACTACCTGGCGGCCTACCGCTGGCTGGCCGACGGTTTCGGCGCGCACGCCGTGGTGCACGTGGGCAAGCACGGCAACCTGGAGTGGCTGCCCGGCAAGTCCACCGGGCTGTCGGCCTCCTGCGGACCCGACGCCGCGCTCGGCGACCTGCCGCTGATCTACCCGTTCCTGGTCAACGACCCCGGCGAGGGCACCCAGGCCAAGCGCCGCGCCCACGCCACCCTGGTCGACCACCTCGTCCCGCCGATGGCCCGCGCCGACACCTACGGGGACATGGCCCGGCTGGAGCAGTTGCTCGACGAGCACGCCTCCATCGCCGCGATGGACCCGGCGAAGCTCCCCGCGATCCGCGCCCAGATCTGGACCCTGATCCAGGCCGCCCGGCTCGACCACGACCTGGGCATCGGCGACCGGCCGCACGACGCCGAGTTCGACGACTTCCTGCTGCACGTCGACGGCTGGCTGTGCGAGGTCAAGGACGTCCAGATCCGCGACGGCCTGCACGTGCTGGGCGCCGCTCCGACCGGGGGGACCCGCGTCGACCTGGTGCTCGCGATGCTCCGCGCCCGTCAGATGTGGGCGGGCGGCGAGGCCCTTCCGGGACTGCGCGAAGCCCTGGGCCTGAACGAGGACGGCACGGCCGGCCGTACCGGCACCGACGAGGCGGAGACACTGGCACGGGCGCTGGTCGAGGCCATGGAGGAGCGGTCCTGGGATCCGGCGGCCGCCGCCGGTGCGGTCGCCGCGGTCCTGGGCGTCGATTCGGCCCGGTCCTCGGCTCCGGCTGATGCGGTCACCGCCTCCGAGACGGAGCCGAGGCCGGCCGCCGCGGCGGACCCCGGTCTGGTGGAGCGGATCCTGAGGTTCGCGGCCACCGAGATCGTGCCCCGGCTGGCGCGGACCACCGACGAGATCGACGCGATCCTGCACGCCCTCGACGGCGGCTACGTCCCGGCGGGGCCGAGCGGGTCGCCGCTGCGCGGCCTGATCAACGTGCTCCCCACCGGCCGCAACTTCTACTCGGTCGACCCCAAGGCGGTGCCGAGCAGGCTGGCCTGGGAGACCGGGCAGGCGATGGCCGACTCCCTCCTGGAACGCTACCGGGCCGACACCGGCGACTGGCCGCGCTCGGTCGGGCTGTCGGTGTGGGGGACCAGCGCCATGCGCACCGCCGGGGACGACGTGGCCGAGGTGCTCGCGCTGCTCGGCGTGCGGCCGGTGTGGGACGAGGCGTCGCGGCGGGTCACCGGGCTGGAGCCGATCCCGGCCGGGGAACTGGGGCGTCCGCGGGTGGACGTCACGGTCCGGATCAGCGGGTTCTTCCGGGACGCGTTCCCGCACGTGGTGGCCATGCTCGACGACGCGGTACGGCTGGCCGCCGGTCTGGACGAGCCTGTGGAGCTCAACTACGTCCGGGCGCACGTGCTGGCCGACAGGGAGAGCCACGGCGACGAGCGCCGGGCCACCATGCGGATCTTCGGGTCCCGGCCGGGGGCCTACGGCGCCGGGCTGCTGCCGCTCATCGACAGCCGCAACTGGCGCGACGACGCCGACCTCGCCGAGGTCTACGCGGTGTGGGGCGGTTTCGCCTACGGTCGCGGCGTCGACGGGGTCCCGGCTCGGCAGGACATGGAGAGCGCCTACCGGCGGATCGCGGTGGCGGCCAAGAACGTCGACACCCGCGAGCACGACATCGCCGACTCCGACGACTACTTCCAGTACCACGGCGGCATGATCGCCACCGTCCGCGCCCTCACCGGCAAGGCGCCGGCCGCCTACGTCGGCGACAGCACCCGTCCGGACGCGGTCCGCACCCGGACCCTCTCGGAGGAGACCTCCAGGATCTTCCGTGCCCGGGTGGTCAACCCCCGCTGGCTGGCCGCCATGCGCAGGCACGGTTACAAGGGCGCCTTCGAGCTGGCCGCCACCGTCGACTACCTGTTCGGCTACGACGCCACCACCGGCGTGGTCGCCGACTGGATGTACGACAGACTGGCCGCGACCTACGTGCTGGACCCGGAGAACCAGGCATTCCTGACCGAGTCCAACCCCTGGGCGCTGCACGGCATCGCCGAACGCCTGCTGGAGGCGGTGGAGCGGGGCATGTGGGAGCACCCCGACCCCGACGTCCTGCGCGGTCTCCAGGAGGTCTATCTCAAGACGGAGGGAGACCTCGAAGACGGCGCCTGACCCTAATCGCGCCTCCGCCAGGCGGCGGTCCTGCCACGTGCCAGACGGTCGGGTGCCCGAGGTCGAGCTCGCCTTCTCCTTCGAAGATCTGGCGAGACGTGGTCGGACTCGGCCGTGACATGACCGCGCTGGCGGAGCTCGCCGGCTCGCGGGGAGTGAGCGGGCGCCGACCTGACCGGCACAGAGAACGGGAGGCACCCCGGGCCCGTGCCCGGGGTGCCTCCCGTTGTCAGAAGCGGCTTGTCAGAAGCGGCTTGTCAGGAGCGGCGGCCGAACCAGCGGCGAGCCTTGGCGGGCGTGGCCGCCTCCCCGCCGGCCGCTGCCGTGGCCCTGGCGAAGCCCGCCTGCGGCTGGACGGTCGGCTCGCAGGCGTCCAGGGGGACCGGGTCACCCATGGTCACCACGATCTTGCGGGGGCCCTTGAACGACTCGCGGGCGTGGGCGGAGAGGATGTTGTCGACGATCAGAATGTCACCCGGACGCCACGTTTCTCTCACCGTCGCCTGCCGGTAGGCCTCGTCGATGGCCTCGACGTCCTCCTTGGAGATCGGCTCGCCGTCGCCGTAGGCGGTGTTGAAGGGCAGATTCTCGTGACCGAGATCCTCCACGAACACCTCGCGGATCTCCTCATCGAGCGACCACTCGTTCCAGAAGACCGTGTGGTTGAACCAGACCTCCTCACCGGTACCGGGGTGGCGGATGGTCGCCGAGCGGCGCTGCACGGTGCGGAGCTGGTCAGCGCCCACCCACTCGTGGGCGATGTGGTTGGCCGCGCAGTAGGCGGCGACCTCTTGCGCATGTCGGTCACCGGGGTCGCGCCGCCCTCGTCGGGAGCGATCAGGCAGCCGAACATCAGCAGCCCGGGGAAGCTGAGCGCGTAACTGTTCTCGTTGTGCGGGCGGATCGTCTGCGACGGCGGCAGGTCGGTGGACGAGTAGACGTCCTTGCCGAAGTGGCTGCGCGGAGTGGCTTTCTCGACGTATCCGGCGAGCTTGGAGATCAGGGCGTCGCGTACCTCGGCGAAGTCCTCCACGCCCTTCACGGGCAGCCCCCGGAGATAGAGGGCGCCGTGCTCGTCCAGACCCGCGCGGATGGCGTCGCGGTTCTCCCGCAGCCAGTCGCAGGTCTCGCCCAGATCCCCGCCCTGGGCGTCGGCCGCGGCGGGACGGCCGTCCCTGATCTCCCAGGCGATGGTGGCGGTGTTCAAGATGCGTGGGTCCTTTCCAGCGTTTCGATGCCGATGAGGTCGTCGGGCTTCGCGTCGGGCACCTCGTCGTCGAAGCGCGCCAGGGTCCGGATCCGGAGGCCGGCGAATACCAGCAGGGCCATGCCGAGGCCGCACAGCAGGTAGAGCAGTCCGATCCCGCGCCCCGGCCCGGTGCCGATGATCGCGCCGACGGTGCTCGCGAGCGGGCCGCCGGTGGCCAGCAACGGGTCCAGGAGCGGGCCGGCGAGCGGGGCGATGACGCCGAAGCCGATCGGGACGGTAGCAGCAGCGATCATGGTGTTGACCGCGATGATCCGGCCCTGGAAGCGCTGCGGCACCTTCACCAGGATGATCGTCATGATCGTGCCGTTGATCAGAGCCAGCGCGAAGGACATGCCGAAGGCGCCGACGCCGATCAGCCAGAGGTTGGCCTGCAGGCCGGTCAGCAGGCCCGCGACCGACATCAGCATCGTCGCGGCGATCGCGCCGCGCAGCCTGCGGTGGGTCGGGCCGCCCCACAGGCTCATGACGACACCGCCGGTGACCGCGCCCGCGCCGGCCGCGACCGCGACCGCCCCGGCCGCCTGGAGCGAGGCGAAGGAGAGGACGAGCGGCGAGATCATGACGAACATGGGCGCGAGGAAGAGGTTCACCCCGGCGAAGAAGAACAGCATGCTGCGGAAGCTCCGGTGCCCCAGCGAGAACCGGAAGCCGTTCGCGATCTCCACCGAGATCGGCTCGCGGCGGCGCAGCCCCAGCGTGGTGGGGAACTTGACGAGCAGGACCACGATGACGGCGAACGCGTAGGCGGCCACCTGGATGGTCAGGATGCCCTTCAGCCCGACCGCGGCGAGCAGGCCGACCGCGATGAGCGGTACCAGGAACTGGGCGGTGCCGATCGCCAGCTGCACGATGCCGGTGGCGTGCCCGAGATAGCGTTTGGGCACCAACTGGGGGATCGACGCCTGGTAGGCGAGTCGCTGGAACGTCACGGAGACCGAGACGAAAGCTATCAGCACGTAGAGCGGGCCGACCGAGAGCCGGTCGGTCAGCAGCAGGCCGAGCATCACCGCCTGCGTCACACCCGACACCAGGTCACCGGCGATCATCACCCGCCGCCGGTCGTAGCGGTCGACCACGGCGCCCGCCAGCGGGGCCACGATGATGCCCGGGACCAGAGCGAGCAGGGCGATGAGCCCGAAGTGAGCCAGTGATCCGGTGATGGTGTAGATCCAGATCGGCACCGCGAACTCGGTGAGGGCCGACCCGGTGAGCGAGATCAGCTGCCCCAGCGCGACGGGCAGGAACCGGCGCATGCTCGGCTCGCGCTCCTGGTGCACGGCCTGCCGCTCCACGCTGTCCTGGAGCCACCAGGTGCCACCCGCCTCGCGCGAGTGCTCCCGGCGCCAGGCCTCGTCGGCGGTGTGGGTGCCCGTGAGGATCGCCGCGAGCTCGTCGGCACGGTACTTGGGGAAGAAGTGGCCCGCTTCGTCGATGACGACCAGCGACGACGAGCCGGACAGGAAGCACCACTCCTTGAAGCGCTCCTGGTAGAACTCGGTGCTCGGGTCGCGCTCGCCGACGACCGAGATGATCGGCGCCTTCAGCGGCCGCTGCTCGGTCGACAGGAGTCTGGTGAAGTGCTCCTCGGCCATCCGGCCGTCCTGGCGCATCAGCTCGACGGTGAAGGCCGCCTGCTCCTCGTCCAGCCCCGACATGTCGCCGCCGAGCGCGCGCAGCTCGGCCGCGATGGTGCGGGTGCCGTGCAGGCGGTCGTTGACCAGATCGCTGAGCGAGCCGAGGAAGCGGCCCTTGGGCTTGGCGAACGGGAAGATGCCACCCAGGTAGAGGGCGTCCAGCTCCCGTCCGGACGCCTCGATGCGCTGGGCCAGCTCCACGGCCAGCGCGCTGCCGGGGGCGCAGTGCCCGTAGACCACGATCGGGCCTCTGATGTGTTCGGCGATCTCCTCGACGCAGCGCCTCGCCACCTCCGCGTAGGGAAGCTGCTCCTCGTCACCCGGCTCGCGCCCGGGGGCGGCGACCGCGTAGAGGGAGTATCCGGCGGGCATCGCGTCGGCGAGCGTCTGGTAGACGACCGCGTTGGCGCCGCCGTACGGCACGCAGATGATGGAGCCGACGCGGTCCTTGGCCTCGATCGGGCGGGTCAGCTCGGCCAGCATCCGGCGCTGCACGACCGTGTCGCCCCGGCGCTCGGTGACGAGCTCGGCGAGCTCGGCGAGCGTGGGATGCTTGAACATCTCCAGCACGCCGATCGGCGGCTTGCTCTCGGGGAAGGCCTTGCGCATCCTCGCCACGACCTGGGTGGCCAGGAGCGAGTGACCGCCCAGGTCGAAGAAGTTGTCGCCGGTGCCGACCCTTTCGAGGTCGAGGACACCCGCCCAGATGCCGGCGATGGCCTCCTCGATCGGACCGTCCGGCGCGATGTGACCGGGCCGTTGGTCCAGACGCTCGGGCTCGGGGTCCGGCAGCGCCTTCCGGTCGACCTTGCCGTGGGCCTGGAGCGGGAAACGGTCGAGCCAGGCGAACCGGCCGGGGACCATGTACTCGGGGAGCAACTCCAGCAGGTGCGCCCGCAGCTCCGCCACCGGGCTCTCCTCCGCGCCCGGCTCCTTCTCCAGCCAGGCGATGAGGCGGTCGTCGCGCAGGTCCACGACGCCCTGGACGACCCCGGGGAGCGTGCCGAGCGCCGCCTCGACCTCGCCGAGCTCCACCCGGTAGCCGCGGATCTTCACCTGGTGGTCGGTGCGGCCGAGAAACTCCAGCCGCCCGTCGTCGAGCCTGCGGACCAGGTCGCCCGTACGGTACATCCGCGTTCCCGGCGCGCCGTACGGGTCGGCGACGAAACGCTCGGCGGTCAACGCCGGACGGCCGAGGTAGCCGCGGGCCAGGGTGTCGCCGCCGATGTAGAGCTCTCCCGCGACGCCCGGCGGGACCAGACGGAGCGCCTGGTCCAGCACGTAGACGCGGACGTCGGGCAGCGGCCGGCCGATGGGCCAGGCCGTACCGGGCGCGGGCGCGGCGGGGTCCACCCGCTCGGTGGTCACCGCGACGACCGTCTCGGTCGGGCCGTAGCTGTTGAAGATCGCGCAGCCCGCACGGGAGGCCAGGTCACGGACCCAGGCGGTCGGCGACGCCTCGCCCGCCAGGACGAGCGCGCGGCGTGGCAGCAGCCGCTCGGGCTCCACCTCCGCGCCCAGCGCGGCGAGGTGGGAGGGGGGCATCTTCAGGTAGTCGAGGTCCTGCAGGGCCTCGGCCAGCTCGGGTCCCGAGCCGCGGCGGGGCAGCTGGTGAAGGGTGCCGCCCCCGGTGAGCGGCAGATAGAACATCAGCATGCTGAAGTCGAAGGCGAGCGACTGGAGCAACCCGAAGGCGGCACCGGGCACGATGTCGTACTCCTCGCGGATGTACTCCAGGTAGGCCACGATGTGCCGGTGCTGCACACCGACGCCCTTGGGCCGCCCGGTGGTGCCGGAGGTGTAGATCACATAGGCGAGGTCACCGGGGCCCGCGAGCGGTTCCAGCGGCGTGTCGTCGCCCTCGTCCAGCCGGTCCAGCTCGACGGTCGGACCGGTGAAACCCTCGGTCCGGTCCCGCAGCGCCGAGTCGGTGACCAGCACGACGGCCGACGAGTCGGCGAGCAGGAAGTCCAGCCGGTCACGGGGCTGCTCGGGGTCGAGCGGCAGGTAGGCGCCGCCCGCCTTGAGCACCGCGAGGATCGCGACGGCGGCGTCCACGGTCCCGTCCAGGCAGATCGCGACGCGCGAGTCGGGGCCGACGCCGGAATCCCGTAGACGCCTGGCCAGCCGGTTCGCCCGGCGGTGCAGCTCGGCGAAGGTGAGCGACCGCTCCCCGGCGACGAGGGCGAGCGCGTCCGGGGTCCGTGCCGCCTGGGCCTCGGCCATCTCTCCGAGCGTGCGGTGCGCGGGCCGCCAGATGCGGGTGCCCGCCCAGGCGCCCAGCAGCGACTCGCGCTCCCCGTCGCCGAGCAGCGACACCTCCGACAGACGGCGGTCGCGGTCGGAGACGGCCTCCTGGAGGAACCGCAGCATCGAGCGTTCGATCCGCTCGATCGACGCGGGCTCGAACAGGTCGGTGCGGTAGGTGAAGAGGCCGTCCACCCCCTCGTCGGTCTCGGTGAGGTAGAGCGCGAGGTCGAACTGGGTGATCGCGAGCGGCGGATCGAACGGGCCGACGCCCAGCCCGCCGAGGAACTCCTCACGCTCCACCAGGTTGGTGAGCGTGAAGGTCGCCTGGAAGATCGCCGAGCGGCCGGGGTCCCGTTCCACACGCAGGTCGTTGACGAGCTGGTGGAAGGGATAGCCCTGGTGGGCGAGCGCGCCGAGCACGGTCTCCCTGGTGCGGAGCAGGTGCTCGGCGACGGTCGGGTCGTCACCGGTACGGCTGCGCAGGGTCACCATGTTGACGAAGGATCCGACCACGTCCTCCAGCTCGCGGTAGGGCCGTCCGGCCACCGGCGAGCCCACCGCGAAGTCGTCCTGGCCCGCGTGCCGGGCGAGCACCGCCTGGTAGGCCGAGAGCAGGGTCATGTAGAGGGTGGCGCCGTGCGCCCTGCCGAGCTCGCGCACGGCCTCGATCAGTTCGGCGTCCCAGGCGAAGGTGTGGACCGCGCCGTCGAAGCGCTGTTCGGCCGGGCGCGGATGGTCGGTCGGCAGCTCCAGGTCGGACAGCCCGGCCAGCTGCTCGCGCCAGAAGGCGACGTCGGGCTCGACGTCGGGTCCCGCCAGCCGTTCCCGCTCCCACACGGCGAAGTCGCCGAACTGGACGGTCTGCTCGGGCAGCGTCGCCGTCGTGCCCTCACGGAGCCCGCCGTACAGCCTGAGCAGCTCACCGAGCATGATCTCCAGGGACTGGCCGTCGCTCACGATGTGGTGGACGGCGAGCAGGAGCACGTGGTCGTCGGGTCCGACGCGGACCAGGACCGCCCGCAGCAGCGTGTCGGTCGCCAGGTCGAAGGGGCGGCTCAGCTCCTCGCCGACGAGCTCCGAGGCCCGCTCGGCGCCGTCCGCTTCGATGACCTTCAGCACGGCGGGCCCCGGCCCGTCGACGACGACCCTCGGCTGCCCGTCCTGGGTGGTGGGGAACCGCATCCGCAGGGCCTCATGCCTGGCGGTCAGCGCCGTCAGCGCCTCCTGCAGGAGGGCGGTGTCCAGCGGACCCGTGAGGCGCACGGTCAGCGGGATCGTGTAGGCGGTGTTCCCTGGAGCCAGCTGCTCCATGAACCACAGCCGTTCCTGCCCGCTGGACGGCGGCGGATCGGTCCCCTCAGGGCGTTGCTGAACGGTGGCGCTCGCGGCCCGGCCACGCAGTCGCTGCGACAGGAGTGCGCGTTTGTCCGCCGGGAGGGCGACGGCCCGTTCTGACAGCTGCTCGGTCATCCGAGGCTTTTCCTTCCTAGGGGATTATCGGCTCTGCTCAGGAGGTCAGGAGGTCTGTTCTTCGATGTCCGCGATCAGCAGGGCCTCGACGGCGTCGGCCAGCCTTTCGACTGTGGGGTTGGTGAAGACCGCGTCCACCGGGATCTGCAGGTCCACGGCCGCTCTGATCCGGGAGACGACCCTGATGGCCAGCAGTGAGTTGCCGCCGAGGGCGAAGAAGTCGTCGTGTACGCCGATCCGGTCCAGGCCGAGCACTTCGGTCCAGATCTCGGCGACCAGTTCCTCGGCTTCGGTGTGGGGCTCCTGTCGCGCGGTGGTGGGTTCCTGCCATGCGGGTGCGGGCAGGGCGCGCCGGTCGATCTTGCCGTTGTGGTTGAGGGGTAGTGCGTCCAGGACGACGAAGGCGGAGGGGACCATGTAGGCGGGCAGTGTCTCTTCGGCGAATCGTCGTAGCTGTGCGGTGAGGTCGGTGTTCGTGGTGGCGTCATCTGCGGGCCGGTGTGGGACCACATAGGTGACGAGGCGTTTGTCGCCGGGTTGGTCTTCTCTGACGAGGGTGGTGTTCTGGGCGAGGGCGGGGTGGCGGGCGAGGTTGGTGTCGATTTCGCCGAGTTCGATGCGGATGCCGCGGATTTTGACTTGGTCGTCGGCGCGGCCGAGGTAGTCGATGAGGCCGTTGGGGAGCCATCGGGCGAGGTCGCCGGTGCGGTACATGCGTGAGCCGGGTTCGTCGTAGGGGCAGGCGACGAAGCGTTCGGCGGTGAGGTCGGGGCGGCCGAGGTAGCCGCGGGCCAGATGGTCGCCGGCGATGTAGAGCTCGCCGGGGGCGCCTTGGGGGACGGGGCGGAGGTGTTGGTCGAGGATGTAGGCGCGGGTGTTGTCGAGGGGGCGGCCGATCGGGACGAGGGGTCCGGGTTCGGTGATGTGGTGGGCGGTGACGTAGATGGTGGTCTCGGTGGGGCCGTAGCCGTTGTGGATGTTGCCGCCCGCGAGCAGGACGCGTTCGACGGTGGCAGGAGAGGCGGCTTCGCCGGCGATCCACAGCTCCGGGATCTTCGCGAGTGCGGCGGGGGAGTCCTCCGCCAGGACGTTGAACAGGCCGGTGGTCAGGAAGATCGCGGTGACCTGTTCGTCTTTCAGTGCCCATTGGATGACGGAGGTGTCGACCACGCCGGGTGGGGCTACGACGATGGTTCCGCCGTTGAGGAGGGGGACCCATAGTTCGTACATGGAGACGTCGAAGGAGGGGCGGTGTGGAACAGGACGCGTTGCTGGTGGGGGCTGTTCCACAGGTGGTCGGCGGCGAAGGAGGCGACGTTGCGGTGGGTGACGGCGACGCCTTTGGGTTCTCCGGTGGAGCCGGAGGTGAACATCGTGTATGCCAGCCGGTGTGGGTCGATGTCCAGGTTCAGGTTCTCGGGGTCGCTTTCGGTCCCGACGACCATGGTGTGGAGGTGGTGCATCAGGTCGTGGGTGGTGTGGGTGGTGTCGGTTCCCCCGGTCTCGGCCTGGAGGTGGTGCATCAGGTCGTGGGTGGTGTGGGTGGTGTCGGTGACGATGACGGGGGCGCCGGTCTTTTCGGCGATCCAGCGCATTCTGCTCAGGGGTAGGTCGGGGTGGAGGGGGACGTAGGTGCCGCCGGCTTTGATGACCGCGAGCAGGGTGACCATCACGTCGGCTGATCGTTGCAGGAGTGCCATGACCGGGGTTTCGGGTCCGACGCCGGCGGCTGTCAGTCTGCGGGCCAGGGCGTTGGCTCGTCCGTTCAGTTCGGCGGCGGTGAGTCGGGTCTGGCCGCTGACCACCGCTTCGGCGTCTGGAGCCGCCGCCACCCTCGCCTCGAACAGTTCGGCCAGGTTGTTTCTGAAGGAAAGCGGGTTCACGGAATCTCCAGATTCAGGGCACAACAATATGATAAAAGAACCGATGAAGGCCATTCTGCTCAGCCAGGCAGAAAAGCGACATGCTGTGAACGCGGCTCGCGAAGGAGGCGGCGTCTGCGCGTGCGGGGGGCTCCGGGGCCGTTCAGGGCATCGGGAGGCTGCGGGGACGCATGTCGGTCCAGTTCGCATTGAGACGTTGTCAGCAACGGTCGATGACCGTGTGTAGCCGATCACGGCGGGCGTGGGAGTGATCAAGTAGAGAAAAGCGTGAAGCCCCTGGTAGGGGTGGGTCTTGTCGAAGGATCCACCGCACCGCACACAAGGGCTTCACGTGACCTCCAGTATCACCTACACAGCCGAGTTGGACATGCCGCGCGAGGTTGTGCTGTTTCTGGCCGGGCTGTTGCGCGCCGAGCGGGTACGGCGCCGCACCCGCGCGGGCACTCGGGCGCTGGGCGAGTTCAAGCAGGCCGTTCTGATCATCCGCTGGCTGGTGGACGGCGCTCGGATCGCCCGGCCGGCCGCCGATAACGCCATCTCGCACGCGACCTGTGATCGGTACGTCGAAGAAGGGGTCACCGTATTGAAGGCCCAGGCGCCGACGCTACAGGAGGCGCTCACGGCGGCGAAGGCCGCCGGCTACACCCACCTGCATCTGGATGGCACGCTGATCGAAACCGACCGCTGCCGCGCCCTGGGCCCGAACGGCGCCGACCTGTGGTGGAGTGGAAAACACAAGCAGCACGGCGGCAACATTCAGGTCCTGTCCAGCCCCGGCGGCGACCCGCTGTGGACTTCTGAGGTACGGCCCGGCCGTGAACACGATCTCACCTGTGCCCGCCTGCACGGCCTCCTCGACCCGCTGGCCAAGGCCGCCGAGGACGGGCTGATCACGTTGGCCGACCTCGGCTACGTCGATGCGGGTATGGGGTTTCGCCTGCCGTACAAGAGGTCTCGGGGTGGCACACTCACCGACGATCAGATCCAGTACAACAAGGTCCACGGTGCGCTCCGAGCCCTCGCCGAACGAGCGAACGCCCAGCTCAAGATGCGGTTCAAGGCACTGCGGAACGTCAGCAAGTGCCCTTGGAAGATCGGCGGTATCGTCGCCGCGGCGCTCGTCCTCTTCCACCGGGAGCAAGCTCACAAGCAGCTGTCACCCAGCGTGAACGCCGGTTGCTGACAATGACTCAGCGTCAACCCTTGACAGGGAATGGGAAAGGCATCATGATCCACTGCTGCCGGGATACCTCCCGGAGGGGATGAGTGGTTCCCGATCGACAATCCGGGGGAATGATGGCTGAGCGCGCACCGCTGCCCTACGACTACCTGCGCCAGGTTCCGGCGTTCACCGTCATAAGCGAGGATCTCGCCGACGGTGGCGTCCTGCCTGACGCGCACGTCTATGAAGCGGGCAACCTCTCCCCGCATCTGCGCTGGTCAGGTGCCCCGGAGGGGACGGAGGCCTACGCGGTCACCTGCTTCGACCCCGACGCGCCCACCGGCAGCGGCTGGTGGCACTGGTTGCTGGTCGACATCCCCGCCGAGGTGACCGAGCTGCCGCGCGGCGCCGGGAGCGGCACGATGGAGGGGCTCCCCAAGGGGGCGCTGCACGGCCGCAACGACTACGGCACCTTCGACTTCGGGGGGGCGGCGCCGCCTCCCGGGCCGCCCCACCGTTACGTCTTCGCCGTCCACGCCCTCGGCGTCGGAAGCATCGAGGTCACCCCGGACCAGACGGCCGCGGTCTTCAGCGGGACGGTCAACTACCACGCGCTGGCCCGCGCGGTGCTCACGGTCGAGTACGGAGTGTGATTCTCCGCGCCGCGCCGCCGGGCAGGGCGGTGCGGCAGCCCGGAAGTTCTCTCGCGGGCCGCCTCCCCATGCCGGCCCGCGGCACTCAGACGTAGAGCTCAGACGTAGAGCTCAGACGCAGAGCTCAGACGCAGAGCTCAGACGCAGAGCTCAGACGTAGAGACGGAGCAGGTCCTCCTCGGTCTCCCTGCGTACGATCACGCGGGCCGATCCGTCGCGGACGGCGACCACCGGCGGCCGCGTCACATGGTTGTAGTTGCTCGCCATCGATCGCTGGTAGGCGCCTGAGGCGGGCACCGCCAGCAGGTCTCCGGGCCGTACGTCGGCGGGTAGCGGCAGGTCGCGGACGAGCACGTCACCACTCTCGCAGTGCCTGCCGACCACGGTGACCTCACGGAGCGGGGCATCCGAGACGCGCGAGGCCAGAAGGCCCGTGTAGGCGGCGCCGTACATCGCGGGGCGCGGGTTGTCGCTCATCCCGCCGTCCACGCTGACGTAGGTGTTGACGCCGGGGATCTCCTTGACGGTGCCCACCTCGTAGAGGGCGACGGCGGTGGGCCCGGCGATCGAGCGGCCCGGTTCCACGGCGAGCCGCAGGCGGGCCGGCACGACCTCGCGCAGCGCCGCGACCACCTCGGCAGGGCTCGGCGGCACCGGGTCACCCGGCCGGTAGACGATGCCCAGGCCGCCGCCGAGGTCGAGTTTGGGGATCGTCACGCCGTGCTCGTGTTCGCAGGCCCGCAGGAACCCGGCCATCCGGCGGGCGGCCAGGGTGAAGCCGCCCAGGTCGGTGATCTGGGAGCCGATGTGGGAGTGCAGCCCGACCAGCTCCAGGGAAGCGGCCTCCAGGACCCGGCGGACCGCCTCGGCCGCCAGTCCGGCGGCGAGCGAGAACCCGAACTTCGAGTCGTCGCCCCCGGTGGCGATGAACTCGTGGGTGTGCGCCTCCACCCCGGGAGTCACCCGGACCATCACGCGCTGCCGTACCCCCGCCTCGGCCGCCACGGTGGTCAGGCGCTCGATCTCGGCGAAGGAGTCCACGACCACGCAGCCGACGCCCCAGGCGACGGCGCGGCGCAGCTCGGCGACCGACTTGTTGTTGCCGTGGAAGACCACCCGCCCCGGGTCCATGCCCCCGGCCATCGCCACGGCCAGCTCGCCCCCGGTGCACACGTCGAGGCAGAGCCCGGCCGCGTCCAGCCAGCGCACCACCTCGGAGCAGAGGAAGGCCTTCCCGCCGTAGTGCACCTCCCCGCCGGGAAGCGCGTCGCGCCACTCGGCGCAGCGGCTGTGGAACTCCTCCTCATCGAGCACGTAGGCGGGCGTACCGAATTCGGCGGCCAGCTCCCGCACGCCGACGCCGCCGATGCGCAGTTCCCCGCCGGTCCACGTCGTGGTGCGCGGCCAGCCGTTCTCGATCACCAGGTTCATGGGGTCGAAGGTAGAGCTTGATGGCTTTTGTCCAGTCTTAGCGTCAAAGTTTTCGAGGCTGAGACTCGCAAGCATTCACGTGCGTTGGGGCTGTTACCTCCTCCCGAAACCATGAGCTCATCATTCGCAAACCGGGAGGTTCTATGACAAAGCGCCTGTATTCGGTCCTTGCTGTCGCGCTGGCGGTCTCGGCGTTCGCCGGTGGCTGCGGGCGCTCCTCGTCGGGAACCGACGCCGGCGCGGGCGCCGCCGCCGCGCAGGGCAAGTCCGCCAAGGACCTGGTGCCCGAGGCCGTACGGAAGACGGGCGAACTCCGGATGGCGACCTCGGAGGGCTACCCGCCCATGGAGATGTACAAGCCGGGCACCCAGGACCTCACCGGCGTCGACCCGGACCTCGCCGCCGCCATCGCCGCCAAGCTCGGCCTGAAGGTGAAGATTACCAATGCGGCCTTCGACGGTCTGATCCCCGGCCTGCAGGCAGGCCGGTGGGACGTGGTGATGTCCTCGATGAGCGACACCGAGGAGCGCCGCGCGGCCGTCGACTTCGTCGACTACTTCAACGCCGGCGGCGCCATCATGGTCAAGAAGGGCAACCCCGAAGGCATCAAGACCCTCCAGGACCTGTGCGGCCGCGCCGTCGTGCTGGCCAAGGGCAGCTCGAACCTCGCGATCGGGCAGCGGCAGGACGAGAAGTGCGCCAAGAAGATGCAGATCATGCAGAGCGAGGACGCGCCGACCGGCCTGCTGAGCATCGACTCCGGACGCGCCGTCGCCACCATCGTCGACTCACCCGTCGCGGCGATGTACGCCAAGGACACCGGGAAATACGACGTGCTGCCCGAGCAGTACGACGCCGGCCCCTGGGGCATCGCGGTCGACCGCCGCAATACCGCGCTGCGCGACGCCGTGGCCAAGGCCGTGCAGGAACTGGCGGCCGACGGCGGATACAAGGCGGTCCTGGAGAAGTACGGCGTGGCGAGCAACGCGGTGCCCGAGGTGACGGTGAACACCACGCCATGGAAGTGACCAAGGACCCCGGGGCCGTCGAGGCCCCGGAGCTTCCCATCGACGCCGTCCGCCCGCCCCGGCCCGGCCGGTGGATCGTGGCCACGGCCGCCGGAGCCGTCCTCGTCTGGCTGGCGTACACGGTCATCGTCAACGAGAACCTGCACTGGGACGTCATCGCCGAATATCTGACGGACGGCAGAGTCCTCGGCGGCCTGTGGGTCACGATCCAGCTCACCGTGCTGTCGATGGTGATCGGCCTGGCACTGGGAGTCCTCGCCGCGGTGATGCAGCTGTCCGGAAGCCCCGTGCTGCGGGGCGCCTCCGGGCTCTACACCTGGTTCTTCCGCGGCACCCCGCTGCTGGTCCAGCTGATCTTCTGGTTCAACATCGGGCTGGTCTTCCCCACCTTCGGCATCGGCGTGCCGTTCGACGGCCCCAAGCTGGTCGAATGGCAGGCCAACGAGCTGATCACCCCCTTCACCGCGGCCCTGCTCGGCCTGGCGATCAACGAAGGCGCCTACATGGCCGAGATCGTCCGCGCCGGCATCCGCTCGGTGGACCCGGGCCAGCGCGAGGCGGCCGAGGCGATCGGCATGTCGCACCGGCAGGTGCTCCGCCGGGTGGTGCTGCCCCAGGCGATGCGGGTGATCATCCCACCCACCGGCAACCAGTTCATCTCGATGCTCAAGACCACCTCGATGGTCTCGGTCATCGCCGGAGCCGAGCTGCTGACCGTGTCCCAGCGCATCTATCTCGGCAACTTCGAAGTGATCGCGATGCTGATCGTCGCCTCCATCTGGTACATCGTGCTCACCACCGTCGCGAGCGTCGGCCAGCACTTCGTCGAGAAGCGGTTCGAGCGCGGACACCACGCGCTGCAGGTCAGGGTCCGCCGCAACCTGCGGCCGTTCAGCAGGGGGAACGTGTGATGGCCGAACCCATGGTGAGGATCCGCTCGGTGCGCAAGTGCTTCGGCTCCGTCGAGGTGCTCAAGGGCATCAGCCTGGACGTGCCGGAAGGCGGCGTGATCTGCGTCGTCGGCCCGTCCGGGTCCGGTAAGTCGACGCTGCTGCGCTGCGTCAACCGGCTGGAGACCATCGACTCGGGCCGCATCTGGGTGGACGGTGACCTGATCGGCTACGCCGAACAGGGAGACCGGCTCCACCACCTGAGCCCCGCCCGGCTCTGCCGCCAGCGGCAGGACATCGGCATGGTGTTCCAGCGCTTCAACCTCTTCCCGCACCGCACCGCGCTGGAGAACGTCATGGAGGGCCCGGTCGTCGTCAAGGGCGTCTCCAGGGGCGAGGCCAGGAAGAGGGCGCTGCGCCTGCTGGAGCGCGTGGGCCTGGCGGACCGCGCCGGCCACTATCCCGCCCAGCTCTCCGGAGGCCAGCAGCAGCGTGTCGCGATCGCCCGCAGCCTGGCGATGGACCCCAAGCTGATGCTCTTCGACGAGCCGACCAGCGCGCTCGACCCCGAGCTGGTCCAGGAGGTGCTCGCCGTCATGCGGGACCTCGCCGCCAGCGGCATGACGATGATGGTGGTGACTCACGAGATGGGCTTCGCACGCGAGGTCGGCGACCACCTGGTCTTCATCGACGGCGGGGTGATCGTCGAGCAGGGACACCCCCGTGACGTGCTCGCCAACCCGCGCCACGGACGCTTCCGCGCCTTCCTCGGGCAGGTCCTGTGACCCACTTCGACCTGCTGCTCCGGGGCGGCCTGGTGGTCGACGGCACCGCGGGCCCCGGCGCTTCCCGCCACGCCGACGTCGGCGTCCTCGCCGGCCGTCTCACCCTCCTGTCCCCGGGAGCCCCCGCCGTCGCGCGCGAGACCGCCGACCTGGCCGGCCTCGCCGTCACCCCCGGCTTCATCGACGTGCACACCCACTCCGACGGTGTCACCCTGATCGACGGCGAACGGGGCGGAGACCTGGTCCGGGCCGCCGTCCTGCAGGGGGTCACCACGGAGATCTGCGGGAACTGCGGTTCCAGCCTCTTCCCCGCGCAGCCGGAACGGCTGGCCGAGATGCGCGCGGAGAGCCGGATCTCCTTCGGCGGAGACGTCGGAATGTACGAGGGCTTCGCCGAGTTCGCCGCCGCGCACGCCGCCGTGCCCCGCGCCAACCACCTCACCTCCCTGGTCGGGCACGGCACGCTCCGCGCCGGGGTGATCGGCCCCGTCGACCGCGCCGCCACCCCCGGCGAGCTGGACACCATGTGCGCGCTGCTGGACCGGGCGCTGTCGGCGGGCGCGGCAGGGCTCTCGACCGGGCTCATCTACACCCCCGGCACCTACGCGGGCACCGACGAGGTCGTCGCGCTGGCGGCCGTCGCGGCCCGGCACGGCAAGCCGTACGTCACCCACCTGCGTGACGAGATGTCCCGCGTGCAGGAGGCGCTGGAGGAGGCCGTGGAGATCGCACGCAGGAGCGGCGCCCCGCTGCACGTCTCCCACCACAAGACGGCGGGCAAGTACGCCTGGGGGCGCACCGAGCGCACCCTGCCCAGGATCGCCGCCCTACGCGCCGAGGGCATGGACGTGACCTGTGACGTCTACCCCTACACCGCCGGAAGCACGGCGCTGGGCGCGATGCTCCCGCCCTGGGCCTCGGACGGCGGGGTCTCGGCGCTGACGGCGCGGCTGGCCGACCCGGACCAGCGCGATCGGATGCGCAGGGCCATCGCCGAAGGCGTCCCCGGCTGGGAGAACACCGTCGGCAACGGCGGCTGGGACCGCATCTCCATCGCCTGCGCGCCACGTCACCCCGAGACGGAGGGGCGCACGGTCGCCGAGCTGGCCGCCGAGCGCGGGCAGGACCCCCTCGACGTGGCCGCGGCCCTGCTCGTCGCCGAGCGTGGTGAGGTGACGATCATCAGCCACTCCATGATCGAGGACGATGTGCGGCGGGTACTGGCCGCGCCCTACTCGATGATCGGCTCCGACGGCGTGCCCAAGCCCGGCGGCCGTCCCCACCCCCGTTGGGCGGGGACGTTCCCCCGTGTCCTCGGGCGCTACGTCAGGGAGCTGGGCCTGCTGAGCCTGGAGACGGCGGTGCACAAGATGACCGGCATGGCCGCGGCCAGGTTCGGGCTCGCCGGACGGGGTGTGATCAGGGACGGCGCCCACGCCGACCTGGTCGTCTTCGACCCCGGCTCGATCACCGACGGCGCGACCTTCGCCGACCCGCTGGTCCCCCCGTCGGGGATCCACTCGGTGATCGTCGCCGGCGAGACCGTGGTCAGGGACGGAGCCGCGACCGGCGCCCGGCCGGGGACGGTGCTGCGCACGTGAACGACGATCCCGCGATCGGCCGTGATCGCGGCCTCTGGGAGGATGCGGCGATGACAGAACTCAACGCGCGAGGCGAGGGCGGCGCGTGCACGGTGGCCGTTTCGGTGCCGGGGCTGATCTCTCTCCACGAAGACGTCGAGCTGACCCTGGCGAGCACCGGCAAGCTGCTGCTGCTCGCCGTGGTGGCGCGGGAGATCGCCGCGGGGACGCTCGATCCCGCCGAGACCGTGGAGCTGCTGCAGGACGACCGCTGCGGTGGTTCCGGCCTCCTCGGCATCCTTTCCGGCCGCCACTGGGCCATCGGGGACCTCGCCGTGCTCACTGCGTCGGTGAGCGACAACACCGCCACCAACGCGCTGCTCCGCCGGCTCGGCCTGGACCGGGTGGCCGAGGGAGCCGCCGAACTCGGGTTCGTACGCACACGCATCCTCGACCGGATCCGCGAGCCGCGCCTGCCCGCGCACCCGCCCACGTTCGCCGTCGGTACGGCGGGCGAGCTCGCACGGTTCGCGGCGGGGCTCGACGGCCGCCGGGAGTGGGAGCGGCTCCTGCTCGGCTGGATGGCGCACAACACCGACCGGAGCCTGGTCCCCGCCCTGCTGCCGCACGAGCCGGAGGAGCGGCAGGTGCCCCTCTCCGTTCCCGCCGGGACGGTCTGGACGGCCAACAAGACCGGCACCGACACCGGGGTGCGGGCCGACGTGGGGGTGATGGTCGGCGCCGGCCGCCGGATCGGGTACGCCGTGCTGGCCAACGGCCCCGCCGGGGCCGAGCACACCCTGGTGGAGAGGGTACGGCAGGCCGGCCTGGCCATCGGCCGCCTGGCGGGCCTGCCCGACGGCCCCCGCTGAGGGCGCCGAGGCCTCAGCGAAGGGCGTTGCGGAGCTGGGCCGAGGCGTCGCGCAGGTAGTCGATGAAGGAGCGCAGCGCCGGGTTGGGGTTGGTCGGGCGGGTGGCGGCGCCGATCCTGCGGTAGAGGCGGGGCCCGTCCAACCGGCACACCTGGATGCCCGAGGCGCCCTGCGCGCCGAGGCTGGGCACCAGGGCCACCCCCAGCCCGGCCCTGACCAGGCCGAGCGTGACCTCGTAGTGGTCGCTGCGGCACCGGATCGTCGGGCTGAACCCCTCCAGCGCGCTGGCCCGTTCCAGCACCGAGACCGGCGTGTCGGTGCCGTAGGTGGTGATCCACGGTTCGTCGGCCAGGTCGGAGAGCTGTACGCGCCGCTGCTGCCCCGCCGGATGGCCCGGCGGCACGACGAGAAGCTGCGGCTCGTCGAACAGATGGGTGACCTCGACCCCCTCCGGCGGCTTCCAGGGATCGAGTGCGTGCTCGAAGACCACCAGGATGTCGAGCGCGCCGCGCTCCAGGTCCGGCAGGAGCTCGTGTGGCTGGCCGAGCACCAGGTCGAGCTCCACGGCGGGGTGCCGGGCGGTGAAGGTCGACAGCGCCAGCGGCAGCAGCCGATACCCCGCCGAGGCGAAGAACCCGATCCGCAGCTGCCCGGCGTCGGCCCTGGCCTGTGCCAGCAGATCCTTCTCCGCGGCCTCGATGATGTCGAGGACCTCCTGCGCCCTGGTCGCGAGCCGCCGCCCGGCGGCGGTCAGCCGCAGGCTCTGCGCCCCCCGCTCGACCAGGCCCACGCCGGCCTCCTCTTCCAGTCTGGAGAGCTGGTGGGACACGGCGGACGGTGAGAGCCGCAGGCTACGGGCGGCTCCCGCGATGCTCCCTGTCCTGAAGACCTCCAGGAGAACCCGGAGGCGGTGACTGCTCAACACCGTTCCAGTATCGGCGCGGGGGAGGAGCCCGAGGACCGCCGGGGGGCACGGATCCGCTCCGGCCCGCCGCGGAGATCACGCCCCCTGGCCGTGGCGGGCCTTCGGGGCCGGCAGCGCGCAGTCCCCGCACATGCCGCCGCCGGGCAGCCGATAGTAGAGGCAGCAACTGCGCCGGACGAAGGAGTGGTGGCCCGGGGCCGCCTCGGCGAGGTCGCCGGTCCCCTCCAGCACCCCGAGAGCCAGCAGCTCGCGGATGAGCGAGGCGGCCCGTGGGACGATGTCCGGCCTCTCGCACGCGATGGCCGGCAGGGTCCCGGCCAGGGCCGAGGCCGCGTTGCCCCACAGCAGCCGTGGCGCGATCTTGGTGACCTCCTGTACGGCCAGCGCCAGCGGTTCGAGTAGCCCGGTCATCACGGTGCGGTAGGCCGGCGCGGCGGCCCGGTCCGGTCCGGCGACCTCCCAGCCGGTCGGGCGGGCCGTCCACAGGGGGACCGGGCCGCTCTCGACGGGTCGCCAGTGGAGGTCCGCCGGAGCCAGGTCCACGAGCAGTCCGCGGGCGGCGACCGCGCCGACGACCGGCGACCAGAGCCGGGCGGCCAGCCCCTGGAACAGGATCGAGGCGGCGACCCGGGTCTCGCCGGTGCCCAGCCGCCGTCCGACGTGGCCGGTCCAGGCGCGCAGGGCGCCGACGTCGGTATGGAGTTCGGTGAGCGGGCGCCAGACCGGGCCGGCCCTCTCCGCGGTCTCCGTCGAGATGGCGAAGTACGGCCCGATGGCCGACACCTCGGCCATCACCCCGGTGACCTCGTCGCCCTCCGCCGGGCGGAGCGCCGGGACGCGCCCGTACTCCTCAGGAGACCCCTGGGCCGGGGGAGGGGTCATATCAGTGCCGCCGGAGAGGACGGCGTACGGCGTACGGCCAGGTCGACGATGTCACCGGTGGTGCCGGTGGCGGTGAGCGCGGCGGCGAACAGGATGAGCTGGTTGAGGATCTTGAGGAAGACGAGGAGCGCGACGGCGCCGGCCACGACCTGGTAGGCGGGATTGGACGCGGTGAGTTCGAGGTAGAACTGACCGAGTGATTTGAGGATCTCCAGGCCGACCGGAGCAGGAAGCGGCCCGGATACTCCTCGATCCGCCAGATCGCCCTGATCGCCGACCGCAGGGTGTCCATCCAGAACAGGCCGGTGATCGGCAGACCGATGAAGGCGATCACCCCTGCCGTGCTCCTGGCGTCAAGCAGGGCCCGTACGTCGAGACGGGGGAAGTTGTCGGTCAGATACAGCTGCACGGTGCTTATCACCTGCGGTCTGTTCAGGATGTGTCCGATGATCGAGAAGCCCAGCAGTCCAAGTGCGAACAGCGCGAAGAACGCATAATAGGTGAGGGCCGCCGACAGCCGTCCACCGCCCACCTGGTCGTAGCTCAGACAGGCGCGGACCAGATGGTCCAGCCAGCCGTGGCGGTGGCGGGCCCGGGTCCAGAACTCCGCGACCCGCCCGGTGAATCCCCTGACCGTCATACATCGGTCACTACCCGGAGCCGGCCGGGCTAGCGCCCGCACCGGCCGGTTAAGGAAAGTCCGTGTGACCGCCCGTCCGGGGACCTGCGACCCCAGCGAGGGTTTTGACGTGGTGATACGTGACCGGCTGTCCCTGAAGAACGGCGTGTTCTCCAGGGACAGCCGGTTCGCGGCGACGTCGAACTCCAGCGTCACCTTCGGGACTGACCAGGACAGCGGTCGCGGCGTTCCAGTTCACGCCCCAGTCGTTGCGGTTGGTGTTCCGTGCTGAATCAGGCGGCGCGGCCGGCCTTGAATGAGGCCTACCGGCTGCTGGGCTCCCTGGCCGATGCCGAGGATGTCGTACAGGAGACCTACGCCCGCTGGTACGCCATGTCCCGACAGCAGCAGGAAGGCATCGAATCCCCGTCTTCCGCTACTCCTTCGCCGAAGTGGCCGAGATCGTCGGCCGTACGCCGGCGGCCGGGTCGCGCAGATCGCGGAGGCTGCCGCCCAGGCCAGGGCGTTGGTCTGCTGCGGGTCCCCGTCCTGGCCATCGAGATCGAACTGGTCGACGAAACCGACCACCTGACCGACCGACACGAACCCGGCCACATCCGAAGGAGGAGGCCGAGCAAGCCCACACCGATTTCGCTGCCCTGCACTCAACCTGACGACACGCGCCACGCCGAAACAACCCAGGCAGAACATGGCGGAAGTGATCTCACAGTCCGGCTGCGACCCCCGCATCACCGCAGCTCAGGTGTATATCTGTTGGATTTTTCGCCGGGACTGCCGGCACCCCTGATCGGTGGCGCGGCCTGGTCGGCTAAGAGTCACCGAAAGTGCCGCCTGTTGTTGGCGAGCGAGCCGCGCCTGCCTAGCCGCCATCCGGCCGTTGCCCAGCACATCCCCCAGAGCAGGAAGAACGGCGACCACAGCAGCAGATCCCAGCGCGCCAAGGTGCGAGCCAGCGCGGCGTGCTCGACCGGCGCCGGGCGGACCCCGGTCAGCAGCAGTGCGTCGCCGACGAAGCCGAACCCCAGCCCCCCGATCGACCGGGCGATCATGAAGACCCCCAGCGTCCAGGCGATCGCGAGCAGCAGCCGGCGCGGGACGGTCACACCCCAGGGCCGCACGGTGGCCAACGCGACGATGACACCGACCACCGCGGCACCGGCCAGCAACCAGTGGCTCGCCACGAACAAGGGATCACGTGCGAGCAACATTTCGCGCAGCTGTGGAGGCAACGGGTCCTTGTCGGCCAGCGCATTGGCCCCCAGCGCCTGGGCGAGCTTCATCGATCCGTAGGCCGCGGCGCACGCCGCCGCCCCATACGCGCCCACCCGCGCCCGATCAGCCCGCGACACGTCTCGTCGCCGCCGCGTAGGACCGGATCATCTCCAGGAACAGCCCGATCACAAGGATCCCGAGGACGCCGTGGTACCACTGCCAGCCCACACCGATGCCGACGAACCCGTCCGCGATCATGATCCCCGCGCCGCCGCCGACGGCCAGTAGCATCCCGACCAGCACGAGCAGCATCAACGTTCTCGGCACCCTGCGCCCCAGCGCCGTGACCGTGGCGATGGCGACGCACGCACCCAACACGCCGGACGCGGTTGCGAGCCACTGTGCGGTGGCCGCGTCCATGAAGTAGCTTCCGGTATCGGCAGCCGACACGGGCGGGCCGCCCGGGAACCCGAGCCGGGCCTGCAGGGCGAAGGCGGCCTTCCCCGCGGCGTACCCGAGGAACAGGACCGCCAGCGCGTAAGCCGGCCAGCGTCGTGGGCGATCAGAATCAACCATGACTGCGACAGTAGAGGCCGCACACCGGGCATTACTCCCCATAGCGAGGGAGGCGCCTCCCCTGCAAGGGGGAGCGCCAGGAGCTCCCCTTGGATCGAGTCGGCGCTCGCCACAGCACCGCAGCAAGATCACTCGCGGGCGGGTCCTTGAAGGGGCCGGTTGCCTCGTGGAAGGGCCGCAATCGTGCGCGCGGGCAAGAGCACACCGATGCTTCCACCGCAAGACAGCTGCCCCCTTGGGGTCAGGTGTTGCGACCACCTTTAGAACCCAAGCGTTCAACTGGGGCCACGTTCATAGCCACTCAGTGGTCTATTCCGGGACGGTGTACTCGACCGCCGGCGCCTCGATGTATTTGTCGAGCTCAGGGAGGTTGACAACGATCGGGTCCACGCCGGACCGCACAACTGCCCAGACCGTCTCGTACTCGGCGGAGGCATTGATCTCCTGGTGAATGACATGGGCGGGGACGAACACGAAGTCACCGCGTCCCGCTTCCGCCACGTTCTCCAGCCGGTCCCCCCACCGGTACCGGGCCGTGCCGCTGATGACGTACAGGACGGTTTCCTGCTCCCCGTGATGGTGCGCTCCGGTTGCCGCGCCGGGCTTGACCGTGCTCAGGAACGCCGAAAGATGTGCTGCGTCCGGGTTCCGGGCATCGAAGGCTACTTCGCGGATCAGCCCAGGAGTCTGCGTCGTGTTTCTGTCGAGGGCTTCGCGGTGGACGACCCTGACCTGCTTGCTGAGGGGAATGTCACTCATGGTTGCCCTTTCTCTAGCGCCAAGAAGCGATCACCCATATGGAAGACCACCCCGTCCACCCGGCCGCCGCGGGCCCGGATGCGGAACAGCAGGTCACCTGGTGTGGCCACGGCACGGTGGACGCGTCCGGCCAGTTCGCGGAAGGGGGTAGTTCGACGGGGCGCGGCCCGGCGAACAGCCGGTCCCAGGCCCGCGAACCGATTCCGGTGACGCAGCTCAATCTGCCTTCCTGCACCCGGAAACCGGCAGCCCTCTGCAGGCCCGATGATGCCCAGATGCCCGGTCGGGTTGACCAGCCGGGCGCCAGGCCACCAGCCCGCCGAACACCGCGACCGTCGCGCCCGCGGTCACCTGCGCCAACTCGGTCGCATGCCACCCGGTCACGAACGCGTCGGCCAGCAACACCAGATCGTCTTCACGATCGTCGCCCGGTTCCCCGGGCACCGGGATGCAGTTGGCGTCGGCGAAGGGCACCCTCAGCAGCTCGGCCTGCGCGCCGCGGTAAGGCCCCATGCCCGCGTAACCGTACGCCGCGCCGAAGCCACCCGGGCGCACCCGCAGGCAGGCGGCCGACAGTCCCCGCGCGCAGTTGACGCACACTCCGCAGTACACGTGGGTCGGGATCACCACCCGGTCCCCGGGTTTGACCATCTCGACCGCGACCGAGCGGGTGCCGGCGAAGACGACGGCCTTCATACCGGCCGCCCATCGCTAGTGCTCATCCGTCACCCCCGTCTCTCATCCGGTGGTCGGCGGCCGCACTACACGCACCGCCCCCGCCATACGTCCAGTTTTAACCTAAGCCGACATAAATCAACACAAACGTACCCACTCGCTGACCGCCCACGCGTACTCCGGCGTAATTAGCGGGGAGATCCTGCACCTCTCCCGCGACGGACAATGGACGCCGGCCGATTCCAATGCTGCTCGCCGGGCTCGTTTCGGTCTGGTACGGGATGGCGCCTGCCGTCCGGCGCGGTGATTGTTGGACCGCGCGACGAGGTAGGGCAACTCGTGGAGGCTCGCATCAGGGGCGACCGCCCGAGCATGTTGCGCATCGTGGGACCGGCGAGCACGGCACGCCCACGACGGCCGGCTCGACTTCGGGATGACGAGCATAACGTTCCCGTTGAACGTGCCGTCAGGATTCCACCGAGGCCCGGGGGCGCGTACATGGTGCGCAAAGCCGTTCCCCAAGATGGCCACGGTCACGGCCTCGACCTGGGTCTCCAGGACCGATATGCATGCGTAGCGGATCCCCTGGCAGGTGTCGATACAGTGAACCTTTCCCGGTGATCGTCGATCACGCTGCGTAGCCCCTGGATCGTTCTCGCCTCCTGGCCCCGGACATGGGTGAAGCCCCTGCTAGAACTGGTCTTTGCGAAGAGATCAAGTTCACAGCGAGAGGCTTCACTTGCCGTCCAGTATCACCTATACCGCCGTGCTCGACGTCCGCCGGGAGACCGCGCTACACCTGTCGCACCTGCTCCAGCAGCACCGACAGATGATCGGCACGCGCAGGAACCGGCGAGCGCTGAGTTGCTTCAAGCAGGCCGTGATGGTGCTCCGGTGGTTTCTCAATGGCACCCGCATCAAGCAGCTGACCTGTGACAACCACATCGGTAGATCGACGGCCTACCGGCTGCTGCACGAGGGCATCGATGTCCTGGCGGCGCAGGCCCCGGACCTGAAGACCGCGTTGGAGAGCGCAGCCAAGGCCGGGCTGACGCATCTCAACCTGGACGGCACGCTGATCTACACCGACCGAATCTCCACCTCCGGGCCCAACGGCGCCGACCTGTACTGGTCGGGCAAGCACAAGCACCACGGCGGCAACGTTCAAGTCGTCTCCACGCCGGACGGCTGGCCGATCTGGGTGTCGGCGGTCCGGCCGGGCCGGGAGCACGACATGACCTGCGCCCGCACCCACGGCCTGCTGGAGGACCTGTCGCTCACCGCGACCGAGACCGGCCTGATCACGCTCACCGACCTGGGCTACGAGGGGGCCAGGGAGGTGTTCAGGATGCCGTTCAAGAAGCCTAAGGACGGCGAACTCACCGAGGCTCAGCGCGCTTTCAACCAGCTCATACGGGGCATCCATGGGATCGGCGAACGGGCAAACACCCTGCTCAAGACCACGTTCAAAGCCTTGCGGCGAGTCAGCCTCGACCCGAGCCGGATCACCCAAATCGCCGCCGCAGCCCTCGTCCTGCTCCAGCTGGAGCACGGACGGATCGTGTAAGGCGATCACGAACCGCAACCAGCGGTTACACGGAAAGGTTCAGTACGACAGCTTTTGCGGTAATTGTGCAGCCTCATTCGTGCTCATTTCTCAGGATGCGCAGATGATAAATTCGGATTTGTGAGAGAATTTGCCGTTTCTGGTTACGCTGCCTTCTATTTGCTCACTTGTGGGATGGCTTTCCGTGTCGGTATCCGAAGGCGCGGGTATTCGTGCCTCGAACCCTCTGGCTCTCATCTCTGGCGTACGAGCCGAATTGCAGGTTTATCGGATATCGACCTGGACGGGAAAAGCGAGTGATCGTTCGTAATACCATCGACCATGACGCCATCTCGGGCGCCTCGGCCGTTTCGGCGGACTTCAGCGCCTCGGGGGGTGAGGGCCGTCGTTCGCGGATTGCGCCGATATTGGGTCCGGCGTTCGTGGCGGCCATCGCCTACGTCGACCCAGGCAACGTCGCCACCAATCTCACGGCCGGCGCCACGCACGGATATTTGCTCGTGTGGGTGGTCGTGGTCGCCAGCCTCGTGGCCATCCTCGTCCAGTTCCAGGCCGCCAAGCTGGGGATGGCGACCGGCCAGAGTCTGCCGCGACTGTGCCGCGAGCGACTCCCGCGGTGGGGGACCCGACTCCTGTGGGCCCAGGCCGAGATCGTCGTGCTCGCGACTGACTTGGCCGAGTTCGTCGGCGCGGCGATCGGTATGCGGCTGCTGTTCGGGATGCCCGCAGCTCTCTCCGCCGCGGTGACGGCCGCGGTGTCGCTCCTGCTGCTACAACTGCGGCGGCAGGGCCGTACCCGCCGGTTCGAGTTGATGAGCGCGGCCGCACTCGTGCTGGTGGGCGCGGGCGTCGGCTATGACATCGTCGCGGTGGGCCACCAGTCGGCCGCCGGGCTCGCGGCCGGGCTCGTCCCGGGCTTTGACGGCCCGGGCTCGCTGGTCCTCGCGATGGGAATCGTCGGCGCCACGGTCATGCCGCATGCGGTCTATCTGCACTCCGCGCTGGTCCAGGGCCGCGGGATGTCGGCCGACGCCGCCCGCAGGCAGCCCGGGCTCGTACGTCGCGCACTGCGCCTCGACTGCGTGCTCGCCCTAGGCATCGCCACCGGCGTCAACGTGTCGATGATCGCCTTGGGTGCCGGGTTCGGTGCCGTGACGGGCGGGACGTGGACCGGCGACCTTATCGATGCACACTCCGAGCTGGCCGGCCGGGTCGGCGGCTTCGCCGCTCTGGCGTTCGCCGTGGCACTACTGTCTTCCGGGATCTCGTCGGCCGGGGTCGGCACGCTGGCGGGAGATGTGGTCATGCACGGATTCCTCGGCTGGCGGGTGTCCCCCCACGTGCGCAGGATCGTGACGATGGCGCCGTCCGTGCTGGCGTTGAGCATCGGCGTGCCCCTCACCGGCTTGTTGATCGCGAGCCAGGTGGTGATCTCGCTGGGGGTACCGGTGGCGTTGTTCCTCCTCGTCTGGTTCTGCCGGGACCGGGCGTTGATGGGCCCGCTCGTCAACGCCCCGCTCACCACGCGGATTGCCGGGGTGACGGGCGCGATTGTGGCCGCGCTCGGCGCCTGCCTGCCGTTCACGCTCCTTTTCTGAAGCCCCCGTTCACTTCCGAAACAGCACGGAAGTCGCTGCCAGTCGCCCCTATGCCATTCACCCGCGTCATTTGTCCATCGCACCGATACAAAGGATGAGCTCGCATGCGCGATCGTACGTACAAGAACATTCCGCAGCCCCAACGAAACGGCCAGGGAGGCGTCGACACGGGCCCCCGGAACATCGAGTTGGACATTCAGAATCCGGACCTGCTCACGCCGCCGGTCACCGACCGCGGCACCGTGCCCAACCTGAAATTCTCCTTCTCCATGGCGCACACCCGGATCGAGGAGGGCGGATGGACCAGGGAGGTCACCGCGCGCGAATTGCCGATCGCCACCACGCTGGCCGGCGTCGACATGCACCTCAACCCGGGCGCCTACCGTGAACTGCACTGGCACAAGGAGGCGGAGTGGGCCTACGTCCTGGAGGGCGGTTGCCGGATCGGCGCCGTCGACCAGGAGGGCTGCAACTTCCTCGACGACGTGCAGAAGGGCGACCTGTGGTTCTTCCCCAAGGGTGTGCCGCACTACATCCAGGCACTCGAGGAGGGTGTGGAGTTCCTGCTGGTCTTCGATGACGGATCGTTCTCCGAGAACTCCACATTTATGATCAGTGACTTCTTCGCGCACACGCCGAAGAGCGTCCTGGCGAAGAATTTTGGCTGGACGCTCGAGCAGATGGAGAACATGCCGGAGAAGGAGAAGTACATTTTCCAGGGCCAGGTGCCGCCTCCCCTGGAGTCCGACCGGGTGGTCAGCCCCACGGGTGACGTGCCGCGGACGTTCAAGCACCGGATGCACGCACAGGAGCCGATCCGGTTCGACGGCGGCACGGTGCGGATCGTCGACTCGAGGACCTTCGCGGCGGCCACCACCATCTCGGCCGCTCTCGTGGAGGTGGAGCCGGGCGGTCTGCGTGAGCTGCACTGGCACCCGACCGACGACGAGTGGCAGTACTGGATCTCCGGGTTCGGCCGGATGGGCGTGTTCGCCAGCTCGGGCCTGGCGCGGACGTTCAACTTCCAGGCCGGTGACGTCGGCTATGTGCCGTTCGCTTACGGGCACTACATCGAGAACCTCGGGAACGAGCCACTGGTCTTCCTCGAGATGTTCCGCAATCCGCTCTTCGAGGACATTTCAGCGATGCAGTGGATGGCCAACACTCCGCCGCAAGTCAGCGCCGATACGCTCAACGTCCCGAGGTCGATGATCGAGGCACTCCCGAAGACCAAGCGTAGCGTCGTCAGATGATCTCGTTACATCGGATGTCTCTGCTGGGGCCGGGACGGCGCCAGTCGCGCCGTCCCGGTGGGTTTGGCTGAGGTCAGAACTGGGGCGGCGGCTGGTCCACCCCGGCGGCTGGTGCGGCGCCGAACTCTGGGACTTCCTGCCCGGTCTGCCCAAGCCGCCAGGTCGCAAAGAGGGTTTTGTGGTCACCAGGCGCCCTCTTGGTTGAGACGGTCGAAGCACCACAGCAGTCGAAGCACCGCAGCACGGCCTCCTCCTCCCGAACGTGTCCTCAGCCGCCAACTACTGATCTTGAAATGCTTAGTACGGCAGCCGCCATTCGCCTTGTGAGCTGGCCAGATACCCGCCTGGGTCGATGTGATCTTGTGATGGGAATCCGGTCCAACGAGAGCAGCCGCTCGTGATCATGTCTGTATGAGAAGAACAAGATCGGGAGCGGCTGCTGCGCTCATCGTAGAGGCAGAGCGCGTCCAGCGGAGCATGAACGAACTGATGACCGCGCCGGCACCCGTGTTCGCACGGGTGGAGCCGCGCCTGCAGGCCGTCAAGTACGTCCGCGCGGTCATGTCCGACCTGCCCAAACGCAATGGTTGGAGCATCGCCGAGTGGGTGGGAGACCGCAGGCCCGATGCCACCCGGCGGCTGCTCGATCGGGCCGGCTGGGACACCATGGGTGCGATGAGCGTCATCCGCCGGTTCGCCATCACCGGCCTGGACGCCGCAGCCCGGCCTGGCAGCATGACCGTCGGCGCTCTGGGCGAGTCCGGGCAGGAAAAGAAGGGCCAGGCCACAGCGGGCGTTAAGCGCCGGCACATGGGCTGCGCGGGTGGCATCGACAACGGCATCAACACCGTCCACCTGGCCTACATCCGCAGCGGGGCCGGGCACGCGCTGTTCGGCTCACGGCAGTGGATCCCCGCCGAGCAGATCGACGACCCGGTCATCGCGATCACCACGACACTTTCACCTTCACTCCGGAAGGATGCAAGCGCCGCCCCGGCGCTGGATGACCCACGGCCAGAACTCCGTCGACAGCTACATTCGGTGATGTCGGCAGTCCTCACGGCATCGAATACACGACAGTCGATTACGCGAGGTCGCCAGTGTGGCACCCGCTCAGCAGTCCTCCGGACGTCCCAGCCGCCAGTAGCCCATGAACGCCACCGACGAGCGGTCGATCCCCACCTCCTGCACGAGATGGCGGCGGAGCCGCTTGACCATCCCGGCCTCGCCGGCAAGCCAGGCGTAGAGACCGTCGCCGTCCGTGACCCGCGGGATCTCCCACAGGATCTCGGTGTCGACGTCGACGTCCTCCAGCGGGCCGGCGGAGCCGGCGCCCGCCGGGGTGATCTCGCCGAGGACGTCGCGCACGGCCGGGACGAGCAGCTCGCCGTGCCGGGCGCTCCCGCGGGGCAGCCAGGCGACCTCCACACCCGGCCGTACGCGCAGGGGCAGGGCGTCGGCGGCCTCCGGCACCTCCAGCAGCACCCTGGCCCGCACGTCCCCGGAGAGGCTTTCGGCGATGGCGGTGACGGCGGGAACGGCGGTCTCGTCACCGGCCAGCAGCAGGTGCGTCGTCTGGGCCGGCGGAGCCCACTCCTGGCCGCCGATCGGCCCGGGGTGAGCGGCGTTGGGGCCGATGACCACGGCCCGATGGCCGGGGGTGACGGCGGATGCCCACCGGGAGGCGGGGCCGGTGTCACCGTGCAGCACGAAGTCGACGTCGAGCTCGTGCTGCCACGGCCGTACGGCGCGCACGGTGTAGGTGCGGATCGGGTTGCGCAGTTCCGGCGGCAGCGCCCGCCACCGCCGGTACCAGTCGGCCCCGTCCCCGACCGGGGTGAAGCCGCCGTCGGGCAGCGGGAGGACCAGCTTGATCCGCTGGTCGAACCCGTTGTCGGCGAAACCGGACAGTTCCTCGCCGCCGAAGGTGACCCGGACGAAGCTCGGGCTGAGCCGCGCGGTCCGCAGGACCTGTACCTGGAAGGCGCGGTAGGCCGGAATCTCCTCGGTGAGCTCCGGGGACCGCTCGCTGACGGCTGTCATCGTGCTGCCTTTGTTCGGGAATGTCGTCGCAAGGCAACTTAGCTTTGCCTAACCTAATTAATCAAGTCGGCGCCATGTGCCCGGCCGGGCCTTCCACGCGTTCTCCCGGATCGGACGAGTACGGTCGCCGGCCCGCCCTGGCTCTGCCGGGAGGCACGCCCTCACCGGTGAACCGCAGGCGCCGGTGGTGGTACGGCTCCGGCGCCGCTCCATCGCGGAGGGCGTGTTCCCCCCCGTCCCCACGCGGCCGTCCGGCTGCCGCCGTGGGCGTCCGCCGGCGCATGTGCCGCACCGCCTGTCTGGGCGCGGGCCGCCAGGTGGGGACGGCCGGCAGGTCGTCGCCGTCCGGCACGGGGGCCGCCGCCACGTCCGCCTCTACGCCGGAGTCCTGCCTGCGGTGCCGGCCTGCCGCCGGGACGCGGGGCCGTTCTGCCGCCGGAACGGGGGATCGCTCATCCGGTGAGAGATGGGACCGTCCTGCCGCCGAGGCGCGGGACCGGTGTCTGGCCAGGACGGACGTCACGCAGAGAATGCAGAGAACGAGGAGAAGCAGTGCCGCGGCCGGCGCGGCCTCCAGTACGGCCGTCTCCGGGCGGCCGGCCGAGGGGCCGGGGGCGGGGGCCGGCCGGATCTCGCTCAGCCCGGTCGTCCGCGCGACGGCCGAGTCCTTGGCGGAGGAGGCGCCTTCCAGATGCTGCTTGACCTTGCGCGGCAGCCCGTAGCCGACGACCTTGCTCTCGTCGCGCGTCTTGCGTTTCAGCCAGATCCCGTCGACGTTGCCCTCGATGGTGTGGAGCGTTCCACCGTCGACTCTCTCTACGAGGCCGACATGGTCGATGCCTTTGATGTCCTTGCCGCCCGACCAGTCGAAGAAGACCAGGGCCCCGGGTTCCGGCTTCTGTGACCACGCGTCCTGTGTCTCGAACCAGCGGGCGTGGGAGGGGGTCCAGGCGAACTGCCCGACGAAGTCCTCGACCCCCGCCTTTCCCGCCGCCCAGGCGATGACCATGTCACACCAGGGGGCCGTCCTGTACTGGGGGTCCTTCACCACGTTGGTCGCGTACCACTGGCCGAATGTGGTGTGCTGACCGGACTGCTCCTTGTAGCCGAGTTGCGGCTCCATGACTCTGAGGAGATCGTCACCGATCGGATCCATGGCCGTCAGCCACCCCGTCCACTCTCTCCCGCCCTTCCAGGAAGGGTGGTAGCCGCCCGATAATGACGGACTTTATTCAGTGGAAAGGTGAAAAGTCGGTCATTTTGATTAAATGACCACTCCGCAAGGTGGTTGAATACCGGATTCGGCAATGACGGGGACCCGGCGTATCCGATCCTTTATGATTGATCGGCTGTTTTCCCAGAGAGCCCGCGGGTGGTGCGCCGTGTGTCCGCGGAGCCGGAGGCCAGGCGGGCCGCCTGCTCGGCGCCCACCGCGGAGGTCCGGTGGAGATAGTCGCCGATGACGGCGAGCTGCTCGTCCGTGAAGTCGTCCAGGACCGAGACGAAGGCGTCGCCGGGAGTGTCCCAGGCGTCGTCCACCTCCGACACGCGCTCGGGGGCCAGTGAGACCAGAGTCTTCCTGCGGTCACCGGGGTCGCTGAGGCGGACCACCAGGCCTGCCCTGTCCAGCCGGTCCACCAGCCGGGTGGCGGATCCCGAGGTCAGACCGGTCAGCTTGGCGATCTCTCCCGTGGTCAGGGGCTCCGCCTCCAGCGAGAGCAGGCTGAGGCACTGCAGGTCGGTGGGGTGGAGCCCCAGATGGTCGGCGAGGGCCTGGTTGAACAGCGTGTAGGCGGCGTAATGCCTCCGACTCTCGGTCACCACCTGCTGGACCAGCCGTTCGCGACCCTCGTTCGGCATGTGGCGGTCACCCTTCCGTCATAACCTGTATGGCGCAGACAGTGTGTTGCGCATAATATGTGTTGCAACTTCATCCTATGCCGTGATCGTCACCGCGATCCTCGTGGCCGCGCCTTCCACACACGCCAAGCCGGCCGGGTCCAACCCGCGTAAGCCGGATCGTGACGCTCCAGCCGGGCCCGTTTCGCCGCGTACGCCGTGAAACGGGCCCGGCCTGGTCGAATAGCATGTGATCGCACGTTTACGGCATACGCGAGGGGTGGGACGGGTTTCCATGTTCGACGACAGGACACAGGAGACTCTCCGCCGCCTTCTGGATCTCGCGGAGCACCCCTCGACCCCGCAGCCCGAGCGGACTCTGGCCGTCACCCGGATCCGTGCGCTCATCATGGTCCCCGAGGGAGACGCGCGCCGGGCCCCGGTCACCCCGGCCATGGACGCCGACATCCTCAAGAAGATCAGGCCGCTGACCCGGCGCGTCGACGAGGACCTGGTGAACGAGGTCCACGGCGACCTCTACGCCTTCAGCACCCGTTACCGAGTGATCGGCGAGGTCGCCGACGAGATGGCCCGCCTGCTCGAACGCTGGAGCGCCGTCGTCCCCGAGAAACGGCACCGGCACGAGGAGACGGTCCGGATCGCGGCCTCGAAACTCGCCTACCTTCTGGAACGCCGCGACCTGTTCCGCAAGCCGAAGTGGAGCAACCGCCCGAGGGGGAAGTAGGCCCCTTCACGCGGCGGCGCCGGTGGAGCGGCACGCCCGCCGTGGACCGCTAGACCGCCCTTCCGCGCAGCTCGCGATACCTGCGCACGAGCGCGGCGGTCGACTCGTCGGGCGCGGAGTCCGGCGGCTGCTCGGAGGTGAGGGCGGGGGCCAGGTCCATCGCCATCTTCTTGCCGAGTTCCACGCCCCACTGGTCGAAGGAGTCGACACCCCAGATGGTGCCCTCGACGAAGACGATGTGCTCATACAGCGCGACCAGCTGGCCGAGCACCGAGGGGGTCAGGCGGGGCGCGAGGATCGTGGAGGTGGGCCGGTTGCCAGGCATCACCTTGTGCGGCACCAGGCTCTCCGGCGTGCCCTCGGCCGCGATCTCCTCGGCGGTCTTTCCGAAGGCCAGCGCCGAGGTCTGCGCCAGCAGGTTGGCGGTGAGCAGGTCATGCATGCCGTCCGGGTCCTCGTGCGGCTCGGCGAAGCCGAGGAAGTCGGCCGGCACCAGCCGGGTGCCCTGGTGCAGGAGCTGGTAGAAGGCGTGCTGGCCGTTGGTGCCCGGCTCGCCCCAGAAGATCTCGCCGGTCTGGACGGTCACCGGGCTGCCGTCGGCGCGCACCGACTTGCCGTTGGACTCCATGGTGAGCTGCTGCAGGTAGGCCGGGAAGCGGTGCAGCCGCTGGCTGTAGGGCAGGACGGCCCGGGTCTCGGCGTCGAAGAAGTCGTTGTACCAGATGCCGAGCAGGCCCATCAGCACCGGCATGTTCGCCGCGAACGGCGCGGTGCGGAAGTGCTCGTCGACGGTGTGGAAACCGTCGAGCATCTCGCGGAACCGCTCCGGGCCGATGGCGATCATCAGGGACAGGCCGATGGCGCCGTCGTAGGAATAGCGGCCACCGACCCAGTCCCAGAAGCCGAACATGTTGGCCGTGTCGATGCCGAACTCGGCGACCTTCTCGGCGTTGGTGGAAACGGCGGCGAAGTGCTTGGCGACGGCCTTCTCACCGAGCGCGTCGACCAGCCAGGCCCGGGCGACCTTGGCGTTGGTGAGCGTCTCGAGCGTGGTGAAGGTCTTGGAGCTGACGATGAACAGGGTGGTGGCCGGGTCGAGGCCCTTCATCGTGCCCGTGATGTCGGCGGGGTCGATGTTGGAGACGAACCGGGCGGTGATGCCCGCGTCGGCGAAGTCGCGCAGCGCCTCGTAGGCCATCGCGGGCCCGAGGTCGGAGCCGCCGATGCCGATGTTGACGACCGTCTTGATCGCCTGGCCGGTCTGGCCCTTCCACTCGCCCGAGCGCACCCGTGTGGCGAACTCGCCCATCTTGTCCAGCACCGCGTGCACGTCGCCGACCACGTCCTGGCCGTCGACGACGAGCTTGGCGTCGGCCGGCATGCGCAGCGCGACGTGCAGCACCGCGCGGTCCTCACTGACGTTGATGTGCTCGCCGGCGAACATCGCGTCGATGCGCTCGCGCAGCCCGGCCCGCTCGGCCAGCGCCACGAGCAGCTTGACGGTCTCGGCGGTGGCACGGTGCTTGGAATAGTCGAGGTACAGGTCGCCGGCGGTCAGTGACATCCGCTCGGCGCGGCCGGGGTCCTCGGCGAACAACTCCCGCAGGTGCTTGCCGGCCACGGCGTCGTGGTCGGTGGCCAGGGCCGCCCATTCCCGGCTCTGGGTGATATCGCCGCTCACGTGTCCTCCTCGCGCTGTCAAACCGATCACATCATCTCGTGACGCACTACCCGATCGAGACGATCCCGCGCACTGCATGGGCCGAATCTTTGCCCTGCGGCGGTGGCGGTTCGCGGTTGTGGATCGTCATGCCGAGCGTGCCGGTGACCGGCGTCGCGGTCTGGCCGGCACCGACGACGATGCCCGGCGCGCGCGAGCCGTACGAAGGCATGCCGGAACCCCGGTGGCGACCAGCACTGTCGCTCTATGACCGATTATGATCGAGTGAGATCACTTGGTCCAGGGCAAATGAGGTTGATGTGAAAAGTGGGGGAGAGACTTCGGGCCCGGCGGAGTATCGTCGTCCCGTGTTCGCCGCCGAGCGCCGTCAGCGCATCCTCGAGCTGGTCCGCGCCAACGGCGCCGTCTCCCTGCGCGAGCTGGCCCAGTCGGTGCAGTCGTCGGAGGTGACGGTCAGGCGCGACCTGCGCGCGCTGGAGGCGGAGGGGCTGCTCAACCGGCACCACGGCGGGGCCACGCTCCCCGGAGAGCTGTCACGCGAACCCACCTACTCGCAGAAGACGCAGATGGCCGCCGCCGAGAAGCGGGCCATCGCGGACCTGGCGGTCTCCCTCGTCGAGGACGGCGACGCGATCGTGGTCGGCGCGGGCACGACCACACAGGACTTCGCCCGGCGGCTGTCGCGGGTGACCGAGCTGGCCGTGGTGACCAACTCCCTCCTGGTCGCCCAGGCGCTCGCCGACTCCCCCCGGGTCGAGGTCGTCATGACCGGCGGCACGCTGCGGGGACCCATCCACGCCCTGGTCGGCAGCGCCGCCGAGCGTTCCCTGGCGGGCCTGCGGGTGCGAAGGGCCTTCATCTCGGGTAACGGGCTGACCGCCGAGCGGGGGCTGTCCACCCCCAACATGCAGGTGGCGAGCGTGGACCGGGCGCTGGCGGCGGCCGCGGAGGAGGTGGTCGTGCTGGTCGACCACACCAAGGTCGGCCTGGACACGATGGTGCAGACGGTGCCGACCGAGGAGATCACGCACCTGGTCACCGACGACGAGGCGCCGCGTGAAGTGCTGGACGATCTCGCCGGCCGGGGTGTGCGGATCCACGTCGCCCGGATCTAGTGACCGAATCTGATCGAATCTGATCAATCGTGACCTACTGATGTCCTTTTCTTTACGATTTTGTTTCCTGGCGGGATGACCATCGAGCCCATCGACGTTCCATCGTCTTGCCCAGGAGGGCACCATGACCCTGCTCACGAGCCGTTCGGGGAGAGTCGCCGCGCTGCTGGCCGTCGCCGTCCTCGTCGCGTCCGGCTGCGCCAAGTCCGAGGAGTCCACGGCCGCGCCGACCGGCGCGAGCACCCAGGGCGGACAGGTCGTCCAGACCCCGACCGCTCCGGCGGGAGCCGGATGCACCATCGACGCCTTCGGAGCCCAGAAGTTCGACCTGAAGACGGCCGTGGTCGGCTTCTCCCAGTCGGAGAAGGAGGCCAACCCCTTCCGGATCGCCGAGACCAAGTCGATCAAGGATGAGGCGGCCAAGCTCGGCATCGCCAACCTGAAGGTCACCAACGCCCAGTCGCAGTTCTCCAAGCAGATCAGCGACGTCCAGCAGCTCATCGCGCAGGGTGCGCAGCTACTCGTGATCGCCCCGCTCAACTCCGACGGGTGGGAGCCGGTCCTGCAGCAGGCCGCCGCCAAGAAGATCCCGATCATCACGATCGACCGCAAGATCAACGCCACCGCCTGCAAGGACTACCTGACCTTCATCGGGTCGGACTTCACCGAGCAGGGCAAGCGGGCGGCCGACCAGATGATCAAAGCGCTCGGCGGCAAGGGCAAGGTGGCCATCCTGCTGGGCGCACCCGGCAACAACGTCACCACCGAGCGGACCAACGGCTTCAAGGACCAGATCAAGGCCGCCGCCCCGGACATCGAGATCACCTTCGAGCAGACCGGCGAGTTCGCCCGTGAGAAGGGCCAGCAGGTCACCGAGCAGCTGATCCAGTCCAACCCCGACATCAACGGCCTCTACGCCGAGAACGACGAGATGGCGCTGGGCGCCGTCACCGCGCTCAAGGGGGCGGGCAAGAAGCCGGGCGAGGTGCGGATCGTCTCCATCGACGGCACCCGTGGCGCCGTCCAGGGCATCGCCGACGGCTGGCTGTACGCGGTGGTGGAGTCCAACCCGCGCTTCGGGGCGCTGGCCTTCGAGACCGCCCAGAAGTTCGCCGGCGGGGAGAGCATCCCGGAGAAGGTCGTCATCTCCGACCGGGAGTACGACAAGGGCAACGCCAAGGACTCGATCGCCGAGGCCTACTGATCATCGGAGATCGGTCCGGGGCGGCGCCGCCCCGGACCCTTCGGGAAGGGAGCCCAGTGGCAGGCAACGGCCAAGTCCTCCAGGCCGCCGGGGTGGTGAAGGCGTTTCCCGGCGTCCGTGCCCTGGACCACGTGTCGTTCACGCTCGGCGGGGGAGAGGTGCACGCCCTGGTGGGGGAGAACGGCGCGGGTAAGTCGACGCTGATCAAAGTGCTCACCGGGGTCTACCAGGCCGACGCCGGCCAGGTGAGATACCGGGGCGAGCCGGTGAGCTTCTCCAACCCGCTCGACGCCCAGCGGGCCGGCATCTCCACGATCTACCAGGAGGTCAACCTCGTCCCGTCGATGAGCGTGGCCCGCAACCTGTTCCTCGGGCGCGAGCCCAGGGGCCGGTTCCGGCTCATCGACTTCGGGGCCATGCACGAGCAGGCGAGGGAGACCCTCAAAGGGTACGGCGTCCACGTCGATGTGCGGCGTCCCCTCGGCTCCCTGGGCATGGGCACCCAGCAGATGGTCGCGCTGGCCCGCGCCGTCTCCGTCGACGCCCAGGTGGTGATCATGGATGAGCCCACCTCCTCGCTGGAGCCGCGCGAGGTGGGCAGGCTGTTCGAGGTGATCCGGGGGCTGCGAGACCAGGGCCGCTCGGTGATCTACGTCAGCCACCGGCTGGACGAGCTCTACCAGATCTGCGACCGCGTCACCGTCCTGCGCGACGGCAGGCTGGTCCACACCGGCAAGCTGGCCGAACTGGAGCGCCTGCGCCTCGTCTCGCTCATGCTGGGCCGCAAGATATCCGAGGTCCGGGCCGAGGGCGCCACCAAGTTCAGCGGTTCCCACGGGCAGGGCGAGGAAGATCCGCCGGTTCTCACCGCGACGGGCCTCACCCGCAGGCACCTGCTCGACGGCGTCTCCATCGCGTTGCGACCAGGTGAGGTCGTCGGACTGGGCGGCCTGCTCGGCGCGGGCCGTAGCGAGACGGCCAAGGCGATCGCGGGCGCGCTCAGATTGGAGGCGGGCGAGGTCGTCGTGGCGGGCGTCCCACTGCGCACCGGCTCGGTGCCCGTCGCGATCCGTGCCGGGATAAGCCTGCTGCCCGAGGACCGCAAGGCCGAGGGGATCGTGCCGACCCTGTCGGTGCGGGAGAACATCGCCCTGGCCGCGCTGCCCCGGCTGTCTCGAGCGGGGATCGTCTCCGACCGGCGCATCGACAGGATCGTGGAGACCTTCATGAAACGCCTGCAGATCAAGGCGGCCGGCCCGCACCAGCCGGTCGCCGAGCTGTCCGGCGGCAACCAGCAGAAAGTACTGCTCGCCCGCTGGCTGGCCATGAACCCCAAGGTTCTGCTGCTGGACGAGCCCACCCGGGGCATCGACGTCGGCGCCAAGGCCGAGGTGCAGATGCTGATCGACGAGCTGGCCGTGGACGGCCTGGCCGTCCTGCTCATCTCCTCCGACCTTGAGGAGATCGTCGAGGGCTCCGACCGGGTCGTGGTGCTGCGCGACGGCACCGTGGCCGGCGAGCTGCGCGGTCCTGAGGTGAGCGAGGAGGCGATCATGTCGATGATCGCGCGGCCCGAGGAGAGCGTCCGATGACCGAGGCGACCACGGCCCGGCCGGCATTCGAGCGGGCGGCGCTGCTGGCGTGGCTGCAGAGATACGGCGTCTACGCCGCCGTCGTCGCGCTCGTCCTGTTCAACGCGGCCTTCACGCCGAACTTCCTGGCCGTCGGCAACTTCCGCACCCAGTTCGTCCAGGTCGCCCCCATCGTGGTGGTCTCGCTGGGCATGGCGCTGGTGATCGGCACCGAGGGCATCGACCTGTCGGTGGGCTCGGTCATGGCGCTGTCGGCGTCGATGATCGCCCTGTATCTCGGCTATGGCGCGTGGCCGGCGATGCTCATGGCGATCCTCGCGGGGGCGGTCGCCGGCGCGGTGGGCGGCACGCTCGTCGCGGTGGTCGGCGTGCAGCCGATCGTCGCCACCCTCGCTCTGCTGGTCGGCATCCGGGGGCTGGCCAATGTGCTGCTGCCGCAGCTGAAGGAGATCCGTAACCCGACGCTCACCGCTCTGGGCAGCGAGTCGGCGCTCGGCGTGCCGCTCGTCGTGCTGGTGGCGCTCGCGCTGACCCTTGTGGTGCTGTTCGTCGTCCGCAAGAGCACTTTCGGCCGGCAGGTGGTCGCGGTGGGCGGGAACCGGATCGCCGCCGAACTCGCCGGTCTGCCGGTGAGGCGCATCCTGCTTCTCGTCTACGTCGTCTCCGGCGTGCTCGCCGCGGTGGCGGGGATCCTCGCCAGCTCCCGGCTCCAGGCCAGCGACCCCACCTCCCTCGGCCTGTTCATGGAACTGTCGGCCATCACCGCGGTGGTCGTGGGCGGCACCTCGCTGACGGGCGGCAGGGTGCGGGTGCTCGGGACGGTGATGGGCGCACTGCTGATGCAGCTGCTCCAGGCCACCCTGATCAAGCACAACCTGCCGCAGTCCTGGACCCAGATGGCCCAGGCTGTGATCATCCTCGCCGCCGTCTACGCCGCCAGGGAGCGCCGATGACCCTCACGACGGTTCCGCCGGAGACAGAGGCGGCCAGGGAGCGCGCCGGGCGCCTGTTCCGGCAGCACGGCGCGCTGATCGTGCTCGGAGTCCTGCTGGTCGTGGGCTCGCTGACCTTCGACTCCTTCGCCACCGTGGCCAACTTCGGAAACATCGCCACCTCGTCGTCCTTCCTGGCGATCATCGCGATCGGCATGACCTTCGTGATCATCTCGGGCGGCATCGACCTGTCCGTGGGGTCGATCTTCGTGCTCAGCGGTGTCCTGGCGGCGTACGGCTCGCAGTACGGGTTCCTGGTGGCACTGGCCCTGCCGCTTGCGGTGTCCGGGCTGTTCGGCCTGGCTCAGGGCCTGATCATCGCCAGGACCGGGATGGCGCCGTTCATCGTCACCCTCGCCGGTCTCCTGGGCGCCCGCGGCCTGATGCTGGCCATCTCCGACGAGGGCGCGGCGACCTACCTGGTCAGGGATCCGCTCTTCGCCAAGCTGGGGCAGGGTTCCGTCCTCAACACCGGATACCCCGTACTGGTCGCCGCCGTCCTGCTGGTCGCCGCGATGGTCCTGCTGCAGCGCACCGGCTTCGGGCAGAACGTCTACGCCATCGGTGGCGGCGAGGACGCCGCCGGGTTCATGGGCGTTCCGGTCGCGCGCACGAAGGTCGCCGTCTACCTGATGTCGGGACTGCTGGCGGGCCTGGCCGGGGCACTGAACGCGGCCCGGCTCTCCTCGGGCGTGACCATCCTCGGCATCGGCCTGGAACTCGACGTGATCGCGGCCGTGGTCATCGGCGGCACCCTGCTCACCGGCGGCTCGGGAGCCCTCGGCGGCACGATCGCGGGGGCGCTGCTCCTGGGGGTGATCCAGAACCTGATCAACCAGGTCGGCGACCTCAACGCCTCCTTCCAGCAGGTGGTGAGCGGGCTCTTCCTCGCCCTCGTGGTGATCGCGCACCGCTTCCTCGGCGGGGCGCGCCGGATCGAGTGATCAAGCCCCTCCGTCTGGGACCTCCGTCTGGGACGTCGCCGGGGTGCCGTCAGGCGCCGTCGCCGTCCCGGACGGAGGTCCGCAGCCTCTCGATGAACTCGGGTTAGGCCTCCCGCCCGGCCGGCGTGGTGGTGTGCATCGCCACGCGGACGTGGCAGCCGTTGCGGGCGGCCACCGTCATTCAGAGAGCGGGCTCGTCGTCGGTGACGGGGGTGGCGATCGCCTCCGCGACCGCCGCGGCCCGGCTGCCGGCGAGGCCGGAGGCCCGCAGGATCTCGCCGGTGACAGGGTCGATCACCAGGCCGTCCAGGACGAGCGGCGCGCCGTCACCGGCGTCGAAGGAGTCCGGACACCAGCGCGTCACCGGGCAGACACGGCACCACGGACCGGGGGCCGGACTGAAGTCGGTGTCGCGGTGCCACGCGCGGACGCGGTCGGACACGACGGCCCGGGCGGTCGCGAGCACTTCCGGCTCCGCGACGTCGAAGGTGATGACCTCGCCCGACACGGGGGTGAGCTGCTCCATCTCGACCAGCCCGCCGGTGTCGCCGAACGCGCCGTCTGCGATCAGGCAGACGGCCAGGGCGAGCTGCGGGACCAGCTCCAGCGCGTTCTCGGCGGTGATGCCGGGGTGCACCGCGGAGGTCTTCTGCTCCCGGTAGACCAGGCGCCCGTCCACCCGGCGGAGCAGATCGGGGTTGGCGATGACCAGGACGTCGGCGTCGGTGTCGTAGGCGGCGACCCGGGGCTCGGGCGTGACCTGGGTGACCTCGCCGTCGGCCAGCGGGCATACACGCAGGTGCTGGAGCAGGTACGGCCAAGCCTGGCGGTAGTCGTCCCGGCTCACCGACGACCCGGCCCACGCGAGGTCGCCGGTCTCGGGGTCGGGCAGGTCGTCCGATGTGCACGGGCCCGCTCCGGGGCGGCTGTGTACGGTCTCCAGCCACTGGTGCACGAGCAGCCCGCGCCGGACCGCCGTGCTCTCGGAGTCGTCGGCGGGCAGCCGGAGGTCGCGCATATGCGCCTGCGCCGGGCAGATCTGGTACTGCCGGGACGTCGTGATCGACCAGGTGCGCCGGTGGGTGCCCCGGTCGGGCAGGCCCAGCAGCCCCGGCGTCCTCGGGAGCGTGCCGCACGAGGCGCGGAGCTTGCAGTCCGCGCAGTCGCCACCGGGTGACCTGTGACCACCGGCCAGCAGACCGGTGGCCACAGGTCTGGCGGAGGCGAGATAGGCGCGCCGTACGTCCTCCGGCGCGGCGTCCACGAGCACCGCCGCAGTGCCGTCGGTGAGACCGACCTCGACCACCCGCACCCGCGCCGGGTCCGCGCCGGGCTCGCGGACCGGGACGGGAACGCTCCGGTAGAGGTCCTGGGTGCCGCCCACCGCCCGGTCGCCGGCCGCGGCCACGTAGGCCATCGCCAGCGTGGCCGGGTCGTCGGCCCGGCCCAGCGGCCGTCGCAGCCGCATCCGGCGGAACTCCACCACGGCGCCGTCCGGCGAGCCGTACCAGCGGCCCCACGCGGTCAGGGCCCGCATCTCCGCGGACGAGCCGCTCCGCTGGACGATCCGTGGATGGCGTTCCGGGCGGAGGCCGCCCCCCTCCGCGGCCAGGCTCTCGGCCGTCTCCAGGTAGGTGCGGCAGGCGTGCAGGATCCAGCGCGCGGCCCCGGGATGCACCGGGTCGCGGTTGTCCTCGACGGCACGTCTGACCGCTCCCTCCACGTCGGCGCCGTCGAACTCGACGGCGTCCAGCGCCCGCATGACCAGGCCGAGCGGGAAGCTCTCCCAGGGGGCGAAACGCCGCCGCTCGAAGACCTGCGGCCGCACGTCCGGGCGGGCCTTGGCCGCGGCGAAGTCACCGCAGTCACCCTCACGGCGGTCGAGCATACTGGCGGACAGCCGGATGATGTCCGGATTTCCGATGAGTTCCGACCGGAGGGTCATGTCGCCTCCTGGCTGCTTTGCATAAAGGCCACCTTAAATACGGAGAGTCAGCATTTGCTTGATTTCTTCCTGGATGTTGTCCAGGGGTCCTGGAGTCCAGCACTTCCGAGTCCTGTTTACTCGTCTCTCTACTCCCGCTACTACGTCAACCTCACCGCCTGACGCGACCACCCGGCAGAACCCCTCCAACGCCGGCGTCTCCACACGCGGCGCCACCGCGATCGGAGCGTCGAACCGCCGGTGCGCGGTGATGAAACGATCTTTCGGCCAGACGCACGCCGATGTGATGCGGTGCCGTGTGGGCCAACGGAAAGGGAGGGCGGGCGTCCACGCCTCCACCCTGGAGTGATTCACCTGCTCCCGGGGCCCGGGAGCAGGTGAATGATCGGGGATGTACGGAGGCGTCAGCTGACGGTGGCGTTGCGGATCGTGCCGGTGCTGTTCCACACGTTGATGCCGAAATAACCGCTGGCGGTGGCGGTGTCCGTCACGTCGATCACCGGTTCTGCGCTGTTCTCGAAGTACACCTGGATGCGCGGCCCGGAAGCGACCACCTTGAGGTGATACGAGGTGCCCGGTGTGATGGTGGTGTGATAGTCGGCAAGCACGGCGCCCGGTCGCCACAGCCGTACGAAGCCGCCGGTGTCGATGTTGGCGGTGTAGTGCGTGGCCAGGTCGGCGCTGGCCCTGAAGGTGAGGGCCGCGGCGGCGCCGGGCGCCTCAGGACGGAGATCTCCCTCGTATGTGAAGTCCGAGCCGGTCTGGCTGCTCAGATAGAAGGCGTTGCCACCGGACGTGGTGCCCGTCTTGCCGTCCGCCAGGCTGGTCCAGGTGCCGCCGACCGGGCGCCACGGCCCCGCGAGATTGCTGCCGGGGTTGGTGCCGGGGGTGGACGGCGGCCAGATGCGCTCGAGGTCGTGATACTTCAGCGAGACCAGCTTCACCTTGCCCCCGGTGGCGTAGACCGAGATGCCCTGGCTGTCAGGCCCGGCTGTGAAGTTGACGTTGTCGCTGTAGGACAGCTTGCCGTCGTTGCCGAAGATCTCGAGCTGGCCGCGGTCGACGAGGAGGTGCATCGTGACGCGCCCGTTCTCCGGTGCGAGGGGCGCGCCGTACAGCGTCTGGTCGGCGCGGTTGTAGGCGACCTTGCGGTCGTAGCTCCCGTCGGCGCGGGTGTGCAGCAGCAGGCCGAACTCGGACGCGGTGGCACCGGCCGCGTCGAACTCGGCGGTGATCTCGTAGGTGTCACCGGCGATCCCGGTGAGCGGGTTGGAGGCCGGGCTCTCGGTGATCGTCCGCTGTGACCAGGAGCGGCCCTTGGTGCGGATACCGGAGATCTCGCGGACCGGGTTGCGGACGACGCGCATGCCTTCGGAGAAGGTGCGGAGCTTCAGTTCGGTGGGGAAGCCGGCGTTGCCGGTCCACGAGCCGCCGCGGTTGCCGGGCTGCCAGGCGATCTGGACGATCCGGTTCTTCGGCATGTTGTTGAAGGTCAGCGGCGCGTAGACGGTGCCGCCGGGATCGTTCCTGCCTCGGTCCATGCGCTGCGGCGCGGTCCAGGTGGTGGCGAACCGGGTGCCGTCGAAGTCGCCCACCACGTACTCCATGCTCGCGTCGTTGAGCACCCACTTGACCGTGCGGCCGCCGTCCAGCGGCAGCGGGTACATGTCCGGGCACTCGAACAGCCAGTCGGCGGCGAAGCGGCTGGCGAACGTCCAGTCAAGCAGGTTGCGGGAGGTGTAGATGTCGACTCCGTTGCCGCCCTCGTTGGACCAGACCACCATCACCCACTTACGGGTCGCCTGGTGCCAGAAGACCTTGGGGTCACGGCTCTCCCCGCGAGGGGTCACCACCTTGCGCCCGTTGTCGTAGGACGTGAAGGTCTTCGCCCCGTCGGTGCTGTAGTTGATGGTGACCCCGTTCGTGCCGGTGAACACCACGATCGGGTCGTCCTTCTTGCCGGCCTTCAGTCCGGAGGTGTTGTCCTTGTCCACCACGCCGGCCCCGGACCACAGGTCACCGGGATGCACGCCTGGCTCCAGCGTGATGGGCTGCTGGGTCCAGTGCACGAGGTCGGGGCTGGTGGTGTGTCCCCAGTGCATGGTGTCCCAGCCGAGCCCGTGCGGATTGTGCTGGAAGAACAGGTGGTACATGCCCTTGTAGTACAGCGGGGCGTTGGGGTCGTTCATCCAGCCGCCGCGCGGGCTGAAGTGGAACTGGCCCCGATAGGGCTCGTCGTAGGCACCCTCGCTGGTTGTGGGGTACGGGTATTCGGGGTAGTCGGCCGGGTCGCCGGCAAAGGCGGGAGAGATGCCGGGGACCAGTAAGGCCAGCGTGGTGAGGAGTATGAGGACGAGCTGCGGAGGTGACGCTCGACGCATCGATCTTCCCTTCGGGGGTGAAGGCAGGAGAGAACCGGCAGGTCGGTAACGTGACGTTGTCGCCGGGGCGAAAGCGGGAGCAGCGGGCAGGCGGAAACCGTTGGGCACGCGGGACCGCCACGGAGGGCCGCCGGAGTTCTGCGGCACTGTTGCGTACAGGTTAAGGAAACGTTTCCTCGATCCGCTGGCAAGTATTGAGGGACGCTCTGGAAAAGTCCAGGGGCGGTGCCCCGGAAAATTCCGGTGTACTGGACAGCCGCTCGCGGGACATCGGAAAATGACGGGGCGGCGCACGGCCGGCCGGTACCGAAGGAGACGACAAGTGGCCGCACAACGTGGGCGGGCAACGGGGCGACCTCCGACGATGAAGGACGTCGCCGCGCTGGCCGGCGTGGGGCTGGCCACCGTTTCCCGGGTCATCAACGGCACTCCCGTCGACCCCGTGCTGACCGCTCAGGTGACGGAGGCCGCGAAGCAGCTCGGTTACCGGCATGATCCGACCGCGAGCAGCCTGCGGCGGTCGGACCGCCGGACGCGCACCGTCGGACTGATCCTCGAAGACGTGGCCAACCCTTTCTCCTCCTTGCTGCACCGGGCCGTCGAGGACGTCACCAGCGAGCTCGGGCTGCTGCTGCTGGCGGGCAGCAGCGACGAGGATCCCGAGCGGGAACGGAGCCTGCTCGGGGCCTTCCACGCCAGACGGGTGGATGGGCTCATCGTGGTACCCACCGGCCAGGTCAACGACGAACTGCAGGCGGTGCGGCGGCAAGGCATGCCGATCGTGTGCGTGGACCGGGCCGCCGAGTTGGACGGCGTCGACACCGTCACGGTGGACAACGCCGGGGGCGTCGGCGACGCGGTCCGGCGGCTGCACGCGCTCGGGCATCGCGAGATCGCCTTTCTCGGAGATCAGGTCTCGTTGTGGACCGCCCAGCGGCGATGGGAGGGATTCGTCGCGACGATGGCCGCGCTGGCCTGCCCGCTGCGGGAGGGCTGGGTGCGCCGGGACCTCCACGGCGAGGCGGCCGGAGAACGGGCGGCCCGTGAGGTCCTCACCGGCGACACGCTGCCCACCGCCCTGGTGACCAGCCAGAACCTGCTCACCATCGGCGCGCGGTACGCGCTGCAGGACCTCGGGCTGCAGCACACCGTCGCGCACGTCGGCTTCGACGACTTCGAGCTGGCGAACCTGCTGAGCCCGCCGCTGTCGGTGATCGCCCAGGACCCGAAGGCACTGGGCCGCCGCGCCTCGGAACTGCTCCTCTCGCGTCTGGACGGCTACGAGGGGCCGGAGCGCCACGTCGTGCTGCCGACCCGGTACGTCGCACGCGGATCCGGCGAGATCACCCGGCCTCGGCCGGGTAGGGGTGATACCGCTCGCTGAAGCCGTACGGGTCAGGTCCGGGTCGTGGGCGAAGGTGTCCACGAGTCCGTCGGCGCTCTCAAGGGCGCAGAACGACCTTCCCCGTCGTGCGGCGGGCGAGCATGTCCTCGTGGGCCCGGCGGGCGTCTGAGAGCGCGTACTCCCCGCCGACGATCGGCCGCAACCGTCCGGAGGCGGTGAGATCGAGCAGTTCCTTCAACGGTTCCCGATAGCCTCCGGGGAGCCGGATGGCAGGCCGCACCCAGAAGCCGGTCACGGAGAAATTGAGCTCCGTGAGGCGGTCCACATCGATCGGAGAGGGGCTCTGGTGGGAGGCGGTGCCGTAGCTGACCAGGCGGCCGAAGTCGGCCACCGCGCCGAGCGCGGCGTCGAACACCGGGCCGCCGACCGCGTCCAGGACGACGTCGGCGCGGTGGCCCAGGTTGGCCTCGATCACCCGCTCGGCGTAGCCTTCCGCCTCACCGTCCACGGCCACGTCCGCGCCCAGACTCAGCGCCAGCGCCTGCTTCTCCTCGCTGGACGCCGTGGCGATCACGCGGCCCGCCCCGAACTCCCCGGCGAGCTGGACCGCCAGGTGCCCCACGCCGCCCGCCGCCGAGTTGACCACGACGCGCTCCCCCGGCAGCACACGCGCCGCCGAGCGGATCAGATGCCATGCGGTCAGGCCCTGGACCAGCAGGGCGAGCGCCTCGCCCGCGCCGATCTCCTCCGGCAGTTCGACGACGTCCTCGTCGTCGATGAGGGCCTTGGACGCGTAACCGCGCCGGGCCAGGCCCATGACGCGGCGGCCGTCGGCTGTGCGTCCGACGATCTCCCCACCGGGGACGAACGGCAGGTCCGGGGGGAGGTAGGTTCCGGCGACGCGTTCGGTGTCGGCGAAGTTCACTCCCGCGGCCTCGACCTCGACGAGGAGCCGGCCCGGCTCCGGCACCGGATCGGGCAACTCGACCTCGGTCAGGACCTCGGGCCCGCCGATACGGGTGATCTGGATGGCGCGCATGGGATACCCCCTGTTTTTCGATGACCTGCTGTGCCCGTCAGCCTAGGAAGGCGCGGACCGGGGAATCAGGGGGCAACGTGGACGGGGACCAGTTCTTCCATGAGCGGCGTTCATATAACGTCTCCCCATGACGCACGAGGATCTGACGGCCGGCGAGCTGCGCATTCTGGCCGCCGTGGAGCGGGAACGCTCCTTCTCCGCCGCCGCGATCCGGCTCGGCCTCACCCAGTCGGCGGTCTCCTACGCCGTCCGCGCCGCCGAACGGAAGATCGGCATGGTGCTCTTCCAGCGTGGGCGCAACGGTGCCCGGCCCACGGCCGCGGGCACGGCGGCGGTCGGGCACGCCAGGCGGATCCTGCGCCTCATGGACGTCATGAGGGCCGAGGCGCACGCGGCGTCGACGGGGGAGACGACAGGCAACATCAAGGTCGCGGCGTTCCGCAGCGCGGCCTTCCACCTGCTGCCCATGGTGCTCGCGCGGTTCGCCCGACGCTACCCGAAGGTCACGGTGGATGTCCGGATCGTGCAGGAGATCGGCAGGGGGATCGCGGGGGAGGTACTGGAGGGCCGGGCCGATCTCGGCATCGTCACGTTTCCTTCCAGAGTCGCCGGTCTGGTCGGCAGGGACCTGTTCGCCGAGCCGTACGTGCTCGCCTATCCGGCCGGGCACCCGGATCCGCGCAGCCTGCCGATGATCGACTGGCACGAGAACTGCTCGGTGGAGACCAAGCGGTGGCTGGACAGGCAGGCGTGGATCCCGCCGAGCGACATCCAGGTCGAGGACGACGGGGTCGTGCTCTCGATGGTCGGCTACGGTCTCGGCAGCGCGATCGTCCCCCGTCTCACCCTTGTCGACGCGCCACCCAAGGTCGCGATGGAGGAGCTCGACGCGGCCCCGCCGATCCGGCGCGTGGGTTACGTCACCACCTCCGAGATGGCGAACTCGGCCGTCGTCCGCGAGCTGGTCGGCGAGCTCCGGGCCCACTGCGCCAAGCGGTTCGCCGCCGTCGGCTGAGCCCCTCAGCGCCGGGGCGACGGCCAGGCGTTGGGGCGGCAGCCGTACAGCGACTTGGTCTGCTGGAGCATCACCGGGGCCCGCTTGCCCTGTCCGGGGCAGGACTCGTGGCTGTGGCCGAGGCCGTGGCCGACCTCGTGGTTGATGACGTACTCCCGGTAGGTGGCCACGTCGCGGCCGTAGCCGCGCACGCCCTCGTTCCAGCGCACCGCGTTGATGGTCGCGCGCCTGCCGTTCCAGCACGACAGGGTGCCCAGGGTGACCATGGGCAGGCACTGCCGGTCCGTCGTCGCCGGGCTGGACAGCGACACCCTGATCTTCACGGGGCCGCGCGCCACCCGCTGGAACCGGAATCCCCAGCTCCGCCGGTCGTTGAGGATCCGGTGCACCTCGTCGGCGAACTCGCGCCCGTCGAACGGCAGGCCGCGCTCGACCTCGACCACGTACCGGATCACCTTGCCCGCGCGGCCCGCGGGGGGACGGGCGTCGCCGGGGACGACGGCGTAGCGACCGCTCGCCGCCTTCGGCACGGTCACCCTCGCCGGCTGGCGCCGCCCGTTGGCCATGAGGAACGTCTGCTCGGGTCCGGATGTCCGCGTCGGCTCGGGCGGCGGGGTGGGCGTCACCGAGACGGCGGGCAGGGCGACCTCGGAGGGCGTGGGCCGGTCGGGGGATTGTGCGGATCCGCCGGAGGCCGGCGTGGGGTAACCGTTCAGCACGGCACCGCCGCCGACCAGCAGCGAAGCCAAAATAAGCAGGGCAATAACCCACACAACGGTCTTAAGGTCATAACCCTTTACGTTCCTCAACATAGGCCGTAAACCTTATTGCTTCGGCCGTTGTTGTCGATCACGGGGGAGAACGTGATCAGGCAGAGGGCCGGAGGCCCGCCCACGGGGCCTGCCGACGGCGGCGGCCGTCGGCAGGCCCGGACGGTCCGGGCACCCTTGCGTTACGGGGCCAGGGCTGTCCGGTCTAGGAATGGGGGCAGGCGTCCTGGTACATCGGAGATGTTCCTGTCGCCCCGAGGAGCCGGGCACAGGAACTGCTCGTAGCGGATGTCGTCGTCGACGAAGCGCTTCAGCCAGGAGACGCTGTATTTGGCGATTGGGGACTCCGGCGGCTGCTCGGGGGACTCACCGGCCTGATGTGATCGCTCTCCTCCGTCCCGCCGCCGATACCGGTCGCACCCCGGCGGGCGGGATGGAGCGGCTCTCAGCCACCGGAGCCCTCTTCCGCGTCGAGATCGCGGGCGAGCAGTTCGGCGAGTGAGGCCAGCGCCGCCTCCGCGTCCGGCCCCTCCGCGTCGAGGGTGACCTCGGTCCCCTGTACGGCGCCGAGGGACAGCACGGCAAGGATGCTGTTGGCCGGGACCGGCCTGCCGTCACCGGCACGGATGCGTACCGGCACCCCCAGCCTGGCCGCGGCCTGCACGAAGATCTTCGCAGGCCGGGCGTGGAGGCCCGTGCGTGAGGCGACGACCACTGTCCTCTCCGGCATCTCCGGTTCTCCTTCCATGAGTTTTCACGAGCGTTGTTCTCATAAGGACCACGAAGGGGGTCAAGGTTCGACGGTGACCTTGATGGCCGCGCCCCGGCTGACGATGTCGATGCCCGAAAGGACCTCCGAGAGCGGGAGCCGATGGGTGATCAGGTCGGAGACCGGGACCGCGCCGTCGGCGATGAGCCGCAGGGCCCGGACGTTGTGGGCCGGGTTCGACCCGTTGGCGCCGACGATGGTCAGTTCGCGGTGGTGCACCAGGTTGGAGTCGCAGCCGATGATCGGGGCGTTCTTGGGCAGGCCGCCGAAGAAGCTGATCCGGCCCTGGCGCGCGGCCATCCGCAGTGCCTGTTCCTGCGCCGCCCCGGAGGCCGCGGCGGTGATGACGACGTCGGCCCCCGTCCTTCGGTCAGCTTGAGCACCTGCTCGACGACGTCCCCGCCGTGAACGGCGGCGTCCGGCCGGACCAGCCCGGCGGCCGTCTCCAGCCGCTCGGCGTTGATGTCGACCAGGAACACCCGTGCCGCACCCCGCGAGCGCGCCAGCCGCACGTGAAGACAGCCGATGGGACCCGAACCCATGACCACCACGTCGTCGCCCTCACCGACGCGGGCCAGCTCCTGGCCGTTGAGCACGCAGGCGAGCGGCTCGGCCACCGACGCCTCGGCGAAGCCGACACCGGTGGGGATGCGGTTGAGGCCGTCCACGGCAAGGACCTTCGCCGGGACGACCATGTATTCGGCGAAGCCGCCGTCGTAGTGGTATCCCATCGACTCCTGGTTCGGGCAGACCGTCATCCGGCCGCGCCGGCACTCCTGGCAGTTCCCGCAGGGGATCGCGGCGATGACCTGTACCCGGTCTCCCGGGGCCCACCCGACGGCGTCGACGGCGTCGACCACCTCGCCCGCGATCTCGTGTCCCATGACCCGGGGCGGCTTGATGTGGTGGTGGCCGTGCTTGAAGATCTTGACATCGGTGCCGCAGGTGGAGCAGTTGCGTACCCGGATCTTGACCTCGCCGGGGCCGGCGACGGGCTCGGCCGCCTCCTCGACGCGGATGTCACCGGGGGCGTGGAAACGGGCGACCTTCACCGGAGCTCTTCTCCCTCTTCGATCGGTTGCAGCAGCCGGATCACCTCGGCGACCTCCGTGGCCTCGCGGAGAGCGCGGGCGCGGTCCGGGTCGAGCAGGATCTCGGCGAGTTCGGCGAGCAGCCGTACGTGCCCGTCGCCCCGGGCGGCGATGCCGATGCAGACCGTCACCTCCTCACCGTCCCAGTCGACGCCGCCGGGGAAGCGCACGACGCAGACGGCGTCATGGCGGACGGTGTCCTTGGCGGCCAGGGTGCCGTGCGGAATGGCGACACCCTCGCCGACATAGGTGGAGACGGAGCGCTCGCGTTCGAGCATGGTGCCGATGTAGGCGCTCTCGACCGCGCCGACGGCGAGCAGGACCTCGCCGCACTGCCGGATCGCGTCATCCCGGTCCCTGGCGGAGGCGGCCGGCCGTACGGCCCGCGGATCGAGGGGGAGGGGGGCCGTGTCAGGTATGGACGGTCCCACCACTCTTGATAGTGGCGATCAGCCTGGTCACCGCGGGGTCGCCGATGAAGACCTGGAACGGCACCAGCACGGTGCCGGGGGCGCCCGCCCTGGCCCGGTCGGCCAGGCCCACGTGGCAGAGCACGACGTCGGCGTCGGCCGGGATCGAGTTGACGGGGGTGTGCTCCACCCGGACCGGCAGCCCCTTGAGCTGTTTGCGGAGCTGGGTGGCGAGCATCACGCTGCTGCCCATCCCCGCGTCGCACGCCACTACGATCTTGTGGATGTCCTTGCTCTCGATGCTGGCCATCGGTCACGCCTCATTGGCGACGGGTGAGGGTTCGGTCTCCGCGGGGGTCCCCTGCTCCGGCTCGTCCTTGGCGCCCCTGCCGAAGCCCAGAAGCGCCGAGGCGACGGCGAAGGAGACGAGGGTGGCCACGACGATGCCGGCGATGACGCCGAACCAGCCGCCCTTGGGAGTCACCGCGAGGTAGGCGAAGATGCTGCCGGGCGACGGTGTGGCCACGAGCCCGGCGCCGGTGACGATGAAGACGAGGATTCCCGAGGCTCCGCCGGCGATCACCGCGAGGATCAGCCGTGGCTTCATGAGCACGTAGGGGAAGTAGATCTCGTGGATACCGCCGAGGAAATGAATGATCATTGCGGCGGGGGTGCTGGGACGCAGCGACCGGGGGCCGAAGAGCAGGTAGGCCAGCAGCAGGCCCAGGCCCGGACCCGGGTTGGACTCCAACATGAACAGGATCGACTTGCCGTGCTGCACGGCCTCGGCGACGCCGAGCGGGCCCAGCACGCCGTGGTTGATGGCGTTGTTGAGGAACAGCACCTTCGCGGGCTCGATCAGGGCCGAGGCCAGCGGCAGCAGGTTGTGACTCACCAGCCAGGCGACCGCGTCGCCCGCCGCGTCGGTGACCGTGCCGACGACCGGGCCGATGGCCTTGACGCCGGCCAGGGCCATCGCGCCGCCGACGACGCCGGCGGTGAAGTTGTCCACCAGCATCTCGAAACCGGCCTTGATCCGTTCCGCGGTGAAGTCGTCCACCAGCTTCAGGATGAAGGCCGCCAGCGGGCCGATGATCACCGCTCCGAGGAACATCGGGATGCCCGACCCGACGACCACACCCATCGTGGCGACGGCGCCGACCACGGCGCCACGCTGGCCGTGGACCATCCGCCCGCCGGTGTAGCCGATCAGGATGGGCAGCAGGGTCTTGATGATCGGATCGACGAGGGCGGCGAAGTCCTCGTTCGGCAGCCAGCCGGTGGGGATGAAGAGCGCGGTGATCAGGCCCCACGCGATGAAGGCGCCGATGTTGGGCATGATCATTCCGGCGAGATGCCCGCCGAAACGCTGGATCATCGCTCGCGCACCGGTCCCTTGGACGGTGGGGGTGTACTCGGAACATGTGCTGGTGCTCCTTCCGGGGCGACCGGCGGATGGAGGGGCCGGCCAGGGGGTGAGTGCGGGCCGCTGTCAGCCCCCGGACCGCAGCGGCAGGGCGGGATCGGCCGTGGTGACGCGGACGTGGTCACGGGAGATGTCGCCGGGGACCTCGGGGGGGAGGCTGCCGGAGGCGACCACCCAGCCGGCCGAGGTCGCGGCGCCGAGCACCGCATCCGCGATGGTGTCCAGTTCGGCGGCGGACAGAGCCGTGCCAGGTTCGTTGATCTTGGTGACCGTGCCGTCGGGTTCGGCCAGCGTGACGTTCGAGCGGGTCGGCCCGGCCACCGGGACTGTGATCATGTCGATGCCCTCGGACGCGAGCAGGTCCACCAGCTGGCGTCTTTGATCACCGCCGAAGGGGATGACCGCGCAGGAGGCGACCCGGTTGGCCAGCAGCGCCCGGGAGACGTTCACCCCTTTGCCGCCCGGGTCGAGATGTGCGGCGGCGGCGCGGATGACGGCTCCCCGGGTCAGCGACCCGATCTCGATCGTCCGGTCCAGGCTGGGGTTCAGGGTCAGCGTCACGATCACGCGCGGATCACCTCGGGTCCGGCCGAGGCCAGTTCGGCCGCCAGCCCGGCGTCCAGTCCCGTGTCGCTGATCACCACGTCGATCTCGGCCACCGAGGCGAAGCGCGCGAGGTAGGTGGAGGTGAACTTGGCGTGGTCGGCGAGCAGCACGCTCCGCTCCGCCGCGTTGATCATCGCCCGCTTGATCGCGGCCTCGGCCGGGTCCGGCGTCGTCAGTCCCTTGGCGACCGAGCAGCCGTTGGCCGCCATGAACGCCACGTCCACGTGGATGTCGGCGAGCGGTCGCAGCGCCCAGTCGTCGACGGTGGCCAGGGTCCGCCCGCGGACCCGGCCGCCCAGCATGATCACCGTGAGGTTCGGGCGGGTGGCCAGCGTCGTGGCCAGCGGAGGCGAGTTGACGATGACGGTGAGCTCCCGGTCCACGGGCAGGGCCTGGACCAGCCTGGCGGTCGTTGACCCGGCGTCGATGATGATCGCGCCGTCCTCCGGCAGTTCGCCGAGGGCGGCCTTGGCGATGCGTTCCTTCTCCTCGGTCATCACCTCGTCCCGGGTGGCCAGCGCGGGCTCGAAACCCAGCCGCTCCACCGGGATGGCGCCGCCGTGCACGCGCCGGACCACCCCTGCCCGCTCCAGCGCGGTCAGGTCGCGGCGGACCGTCTCGGTGGTGACGTCGAACTCTTCTGCCAGCGTCACCACATCCACGCGCCCGACGGCCCGTGCGCGGAGCAGGATCTCCTGCTGCCGCTCCTCGGCGTACATGCTGTTGATTCACCACCGTTTCAATGTTGTTTCATCTGTGTTTACACCCGTATGTATTGGAAGGTCAATGGAGTCGGGTGCTCTGTTTCGCAGGGGTTTACTCGCGGCAGGGAGGCGGACGACGGCCGCGCGTCTCCGGCACGAAGGCTCCGGCCGGAAAGAGGACAGAAAAAGCCCCGGGCGATCGCCCGGGGCTCTGTCAGGGGTGGATGCCGCCTCCGGCGCCGTTCTCACCCGGTGTCTTCCGTCGCGGTCACCCCGCTGCGTCCGACCCGGTCAGCACGTGGCGGCGCGGGAGCGTCAACCGGGGAAGGCGATGGAGGCGGGCGGGACGTGGCCGACAAGCCAGACTCCGTTGGCACTGATCCGGAATTCGTGACCGGCCCGGTGCATGTCCCCGGAGCGCACCACCAGGACGACCGGCCTGCCGCGCCGCGCACCCACCCGGGTCGCCGTCTCGCGGTCGGGAGACAGATGCACCGCATGCCGGCTCATCGGACGCAGCCCCGTATCCCGGATCGCCGCGAGGCGATCACCCACCGTGCCGTGGAACAGGAACTCCGGCGGCTCGGCCACCGGGAGATCCAGGTCGACGGCGACGGAGTGGCCCTGGTTGGCGCGGATCCGGTCGTCCTGGACGGCGAAGCGCCGCTTGTCGTTGCCGGCGACCACCTGGGCGAGCTCCTCGCGGGTGATCGGGAAGCCGTGCCGCGCGGCGGCGGCCAGTAAAGGGCCGATCTCCGTCCAGCCCGCCGGATCGAGCGTCAGCCCGATACGTCCGGGCTGGTGGCGCAGATGCCTGGACAGGAATTTGGAGACCCGGATGAGGCGTCTGTCGTCCATGAGACCCCAGCATGCTGGCTCTTTCCGCGTTTTTCCAGCGGATATGCACGCACCACGAGTTCGATCCCCGTGGCCGTTCTAGCCGTCGACCGCCCAGCCCTGAGTCCTTCTCAGGACGGCGGCCACGCGGGCGAACTGCTCGCGGCCCATGACCGCCCCCTCGCGCCGGAGGTCGTCCTCGTCAAGCTCGAAGACCCGGTCCAGACGCAGGTAGGAGACGCGGTTGTCCCGGTCCCAGTGGCCGGCGCCGATCTCCAGCCACTCGCGAGGATCCCCGTCGCCGCCGCGGCTGGACAGCATCATCGCGAGCAGTCTCCGCCCGTGACGGCCTACGACCAGCAACGGCCGGTCCTTGCCCCTGCTCGGGTCCTCCTCGTACGGGACCCAGGCCCAGACGATCTCACCCGGGTCGGCGAGCCCGTCCAGATCGGGGGAGTAGGCCAGGGTCGCCGCCCGGTCGACACCGTGGACCTCGCGGACCACGCCCCGGGACGGCCGAGGGTCTTCACCAAGATCGCGCATCTGGACATCCTAGGGGACGCGGGGGAGACGCCACCGTCCGGAGCCGCCTCGGAACGGCCGCACGGGCGTCAGGAGCTCACCGGGCCCGCACAGCCTCCGACACGGGCGTGTCCCCGCTGGTGAGCTTCAGCGTGCGGCCATGGCTGCCGGGAGGTCCGGGTCATAAGGGCTCTGGCCGGCCTTGATGGCCGCGACCATCTGCGTCGTGTAGGCCTGTACGGCGCGGTGCAGGCCGGGACCGAAGCTCACCCGGGCCACCCCGAGACCGGCCAGCTCCTCGAGCGACGGCGTGCCGGGGTGGAACGCGATGTTGATCGGGCCGCCGATCTCTCCCACCAGGGAACGGATCACTCCGGCCTCGGAGGCGAAGATCGGATAGACGCAGTCGGCCCCGGCCTCCAGATAGCGGCGCCCGCGCCGGACCGCTTCGGCGAGCCTCTCATCCGGGGGCCCCTCGCCGTGGAGGTAGGTGTCGACGCGCGCGTTGATCACCAGACCGGTGCCCGCCTCCGAGGCCGCGGCGCGGACGGCGGCGAGGAACGCGGCCTGCTCGTCGGCGTCGACCATCTTGCCGGTGCGGGGATCGGAGTCCTCAAGGTTGCAGCCGACCGCGCCGGTGGCGGCGAGCCGCTCCACCAGCTCCGCCGGCTCCATCCCGTAGCCACGCTCCAGGTCGGCGGTCACGGGGATGCCGACCGCCCGGACGATCCGGGCGATCGCGGCGAGCATCTCCTCGGCCGGGGCGACCTCTCCGTCGTCGTATCCGAGCACCGGGGCGACCGCCGCGCTCCCGGTGGCGACCACCGGGAATCCGGCGGACTCGACGGTACGGGCCGATGCGGCGTCCCAGACGTTGGGCAGTACCAGCGGGTTGCCCGGTACGTGCAGCGCCCGCAGGGCCGTCGCTCTCTCGATGGTCGCCGTGTTCATCAGGTGCCTCCAGAGGGCGGGAACGCGGAACGGTCTCGTGTGGTCCTCAACCTCCCGGTCCCGGCCGTGGAGGGGATGAGGTGAAACGATCCTAGAAAAGCCGGTGGGCGGACGGGGAGGTCCACCATCGGAGCGATCGGCTGGTCCACTTCCAGGGCGCACCCGGAGGCCCGGCCTTCCGCGTCTCGCGTTCGCCACCCTGGGACGGCCCGGGCACGCCACAGCGAAGACCCCCGGCTCCCTTTCCGGGAACCGAGGGTCTCCTGAGTCGGTCAGGCACTCTTACGGCGCTGGGCGCGTAGAATCGCCAGGCGCTCGTTGAGCACCTCCTCCAGGTCCTCGATTGTGCGCCGCTCCAGCAGCATGTCCCAGTGTGTCCGCGGGGGCTTGGCCTTCTTGGCCTCCGGTAGCTCACCATCGACCCGGATCGCGGTCGCGCCGCACATGCGGCACTCCCAGGTCGCCGGGATCTCAGCCTCGGCGGCCAGTGGGACGTCGAATCGATGGCCCTTCGGGCAGGTGTAGGACACCTCCTGGCGCGGAGCCAGATCGGTGTTGCGGTCGTTCTCGTAGCTGGTCGCCCCGAGTCGGGTACCGCGTAGCGCACGCTCGCCCATGTCTCAATGCCTCCTGAGGGCCCCGTCGTGAGGGGTTTGTCTCCCACGGCGTACAACGCTTGATACCGTGTGTGGATTCCCACACATGGGGTGATCCAATCGCGCTTCTTGACCCGGTCTGCGATGGGACCCTTTCGGAGGGGTGCTCAGATGCGCTCCGGCACCGGATTCCCGGCGGCCCGGATGGCTCTGGGCAGGTTGATCGCGGCCAGCAGGACGAAGCCGAGCACGAAGAAGATCACCAGTGAGATGATGCCGAGACGGTAGCTGTCGGTCAGCTGGAGCGCCAGGCCGAGGGTGAACGAGCCGAGGAAGGTCGAGCCCTTGTCGCTGATCTCATACAGGCTGTAGTACTCGGCCTCCTTGCCCGCCGGGATCACGTGGGAGAACAGCGACCGCGACAGGGCCTGGGTGCCGCCCATCACGATGGCGATGGCGAATCCGAGCGCGAAGAACGGCAGCGCCGACCCCTTGGGAAGGAAGTAGGCCACGCCCACCACGGCCGTCCAGCCGACCAACGCGCCCATCACGACACGTTTCGCCCCGTAGGAGGCGGCCAGGCGGCCCAGCAGCAGGGCGCCGCCGAAGGCGACGAACTGCACCATGAGGATCGCCGCGATCCGCACGGTCTGGCTCAGTCCGAGCTCCTTGTCGGCGTAGGTGGCCGAGAAGGAGATGACGGTCTGCACTCCGTCGTTGTAGATCAGGTAGGCGAGCAGGAAGCCCAGCGTCAGCGGGTAGCGGCGCAGTTCCCTGACCGTACGGCCGAGCTGCCGGAAGCTCCCGGCCACGGCCTGGGCGGCGTTCTCGGCGCCCGAGACGAGGGCACGCCGGTTACGCAGCCGCAGCATCGGGATAACGGTGAACCCGGCCCACCACACTCCGGCCGAGGACAGGCAGATGCGCACGGCCGTACCCTCGGAGACGCCGAGCGACTCGTGCCCGAGGAAGAGGGCGAGGTTGACGGCGAGCAGCAGGCCGCCGCCGAGGTAGCCGAATCCCCAGCCCTGGGCCGACACCCGGTTCCGCTCGTCCGGGGTGGAGATCTCCGGCAGGAACGAGTTGTAGATGACGAACGCGGCGGCGAAACCAAGGTTGGCGATCACGAACAGCGCGCCGCCCAGCAGGTAGCGCCCGTCGGCGACGAACCAGAAGCAGATCGTGGCCCCGGCGCCCAGGTAGGCGAACAGCCCCATGAGCTCCTTCTTGCGGCCGGTGTGGTCGGCCAGGGCGCCGGCGACCGGCATCAGGATGATCTGCAGGATGGCCGCGGCGCCCACCACGAACGAGTAGTAGGCGCTGGGCCGCACGTCGAACCCGAGCACGTCCACATACGGGCGGCCCTGGGCGGCGGTCTCGGCGATCGTCGTCAGGTACGGACCGAGGAAGACCGTCAGGACCGTGGAGTTGAAGGCGGAGTTCGCCCAGTCGTAGAAGTACCAGCCGCGCTGTTCGCGGCGGGTCTGGGGGGAGTCCTCGACGACCTGTTCGGCGGTCATGGGCGGTCCTCGGTTCGCTGGGGGGACGGGGAGGTACGGCTCAGGCGGCGAGCCGGCCGGGGTGCCACTGGCCGCGCGCCTGGAGAACCTCGCGGAGGCCGGAGATGTTGTCGGTCATCACACCGTCCACGCCGAGGTCGAGCAGGCGCTCCATCTCCCGGGTGTCGTTGACGGTCCACACGTGGATCTGCATGCCGAGGGCGTGCGCCGTACGGACCAGGGAGGGGGTGGTGACGCGCAGGCCGCGGAAGCCCAGCGGGACCTGTGCGCAGGGCACCCCGGCACGGGCCAGGTGGGCGAGCAGGCGGCCGTAGCCGGAGGTGGCGGCGGCGGCCCGCAGAGCCGCGACGCCACGCGGCCCGAGCGCGGAGCACACCTCGCGGCCGATCACGGCGCGGGCGCGGGCCAGCCGCTCGTCGGAGAAGGAGGTGAGGCAGATCCTGTCGTAGGCGTTGGTCCGCCTGACCGTCTCGGCCAGTGGCCCGATGGCCGCGGATTCCTTGATGTCGATGTTGAAGCGGACCTGCGGCCAGGAGCCCAGCAGGTCGTCCATGAGCGGGATCTCGTCCACGCCGCCGATCCGCGCCTCACGCACCAGGCGGTAGGGCAGGTCGGCGATCCGGCCACGCCGGTCGGTCACCCGGTCCAGGGTGTGGTCGTGGAAGGCCAGCAGCACCCCGTCGGCGGTGGCGCGCGCGTCGGTCTCCAGGTAGGCGTAGCCGAGCTCCACGGCGCGGGCGAACGCGGTGTGGGTGTTCTCCCGGCCCTCGGCCGCCCCGCCCCGGTGGGCGAAGGCGAGCGGGCCGGGATGGTCGAGGAAGGGGTAGCGACGCTGCACGTGCAGGAGTATGCCCGGTGTGGGCATGGCTCGTCATCGCGCGGAGATGAACGTTTGGGTCACGGGATCCCAGATCGCCCTCAGTCCCCGGCGGGCGGCTCCTTGCCTGACCACTCCCGGCGGCGGACCTCGGCCAGCGTGATCGCGGTCGCGACCGCGACGTTGAACGAGCCCACCCGGCCGACCTGCGGGATGTAGCAGACGCCGTCGGCGGCCTCCAGCAGCGCGGGGGAGCAGCCGTGGTCCTCGCTGCCCACCACCAGGCACACGTCACCGCCGAGCTCCGCCTCGTGCAGCGGCGCCGCGTCCCCGGTCAGCTCCACCGCGACGACGGTGAACCCGTCCTGCTTGGCGGCCCGTACGGCCTCCACCACGGGGACCGGCTCCTCCCAGGCCACCAGGCGGTCGGTGCCCAGAGCGGTCTTCTGCGCCTTGGGGTTGGTGGGGGGAGTGGCGTTGCCCGCCAGCCAGATCCGTTCCACCCCGAAGGCGGCGGCCGTACGGAAGATGGAGCCGATGTTGAACGGGCCGGTGACCGACTCCACGATCAGGGCGAGCCTGCCCTCGGTGTTCCTGCGCCAGGTGCGGTTGAGCCGCTTGACGTCGGTCGGCCGCAGCTGCCTGCGCGGGTTTGCAGTCATCGTTCGTTCACCGTTTCTCGATCGTCTCGCGGGAGGCCCGTGCCTCGCCCGCCGTTCCACTCCCCGCGCATGGCTCGATGCGCGGGGCTCACCGCGCCGGATCCGCCGTGCCGGGCACGTCCGGCCGGGCTCGCACCCGCAGGACCCGGTAGGAGGACCGGGAGGCCATCCGGTCCGTGGGCCAGCCCCGCTCGTTCAGCCAGCGCTGCAGGGAGTCCGACCCCAGGTGCTTCTGGACCACCAGGTAGGCGATGCCGTCGGGGGTGAGCCGCGACAGCCAGCGGGTCAGCATCTCGTGCATCGCCGCCTTGCCGATGCGGATCGCCGGGTTGGACCAGATGGTCGTGTAGCGGACCTCGGGCGGCACCTCGTCGACATGCACCGACCTTACTTTGTCAAGGGCGGCGGCCCGGGCGTTCCTGGCGCACAGCTCCACCGACCGGCGGTTGACGTCCACCGCCCAGACCGTCGCTCCGGGCGCGCGGGAGGCCATTGTCAACGCGATCGGCCCGTATCCGCACCCCAGGTCCAGCAGGTCACCGCCGGCCGGGGGAGGGGGGACGGTCTCCAGCAGGATCCGGGTGCCCTGGTCGATCCGTTCGGGGGAGAAGACCCCGCTGTCGGTCTCCAGTTTCAGATGCAGGTCGGGGAGCACGAGCGTGACCGAGCCGGGACGGCTGGCGGTCTCGGGACGCTCCTCGAAGTAATGTGCCACGTCATAGAACGTTACCAATGGCCGAGACCGGCTCAGGGCAGCCGCGATCCCAGCAGCAGGCCCGCCGCGGCGACCAGCAGGCCGGTCAGGAGCGCCGCCACGACGAACCACTGGCTGATCTCCTGGTTGACCGTCCGGTAGCCGAGCGAGGTGCCGATCTGCTCGTAGACCTCCCGCAGCTGGGTGCCCGACTCCGCCTCGTAGGCCCGGCCGGAGGTGCCCCCGGACAGGGACTGCAGCGTCGCCTTGTTCACCGGGACGTTCACGTCGCGGCCGTCGATCGAGACGGTGCCGTCCTGGGTGCCGTAGGCGATCGTGGAGATCGGCACGCGCGCGCTCGTCGCCGCGTCGATCGCCTCGGCCACCGACCGGCCCGAGGTGTTGTCCCCGTCGGACAGCAGCACGATCGCCGAGGGCGGCGGGTCGGTGACCGCCTGCTGGTCGAAGGAGCGGATCGAGTCGAGGGAGTTGAACACCGCCTCACCGATGGCGGTGCCCGCCCTGGTGGTCAGATTGCCGAGAGAGGTGGCGACCGCCTGGTGGTCGGTGGTGGGGGAGACCACGACCGAGGCGGAGCGGGCGAAGGCGACCACTCCGACGTTGAAGCGCTCCGGCAGGTCCCTGACGAACTTCTGGGCGGCCTCCTTGGCGGCGGTGATCCGGTTGGGCTGGACGTCGGCGGCCTCCATCGACAGCGAGACGTCCAGCGCGATGATGATGGTCGCGCGGTCACGGGGCACGCGCACCGAGTCGGCGGGCCGGGCCGCGCCGACGATCAGCAGGCTCATCATCAGCAGGAACAGGGCCGGGGTGACGTGCCGTCGCCAGCCCGGTCCCGCGGGGGCCACCAGGGCCAGCAGCGGCAGGTTGGTGAAGCGCACCGCGTAGCGTCGCCGGGCGAACTGGGCGGCCACATAGCCCGCCACGACCAGCGCGAGCACGGCGAACAACCACAGCAGGGCCGGAGAGAGGAAGGTCACCGCGTCACTCCTGAGGTCGGGTGCCGGTGCGTCAGGTGTGCCATGCGCCGCTGCCGCAACACGAACTGGGCGATGTCGAAGATCCAGTCACGGTCGGTGCGCAGCACCAGGTGCGCCACCCCGCAGCGGCGCAGCGCCATCTGGGTCGTCGCCCGCTGGACGGCGGCCGCCTGCGCGTAGGCCGCGCGAACCTTGGGGGTGAGCTGGATCTGGCGGCTCCGCCCGGACTCCGGATCGGTCAGGCTGACCAGTCCCACGGGCGGCAGCTCCAGCTCGCGGGGGTCGATCACCTCGATGGCCAGCACCTGATGACGGGTGGCCAGGCGGCGGATCGGCCGCTCCCAGGGCAGCTCCAGGCCGGGGTCGAGGGTGGGTTCGGCGTCCAGGAAGTCGGAGACGATCACCCGCATGCCGCGGCGCCGCCGCGCGGAGGCGAGCACCTCGATCGCCTCGGCGAGGTCGGGGGCGTCGGCGACCGGCCGTCCCCGGGGGGCGTCCATCAGGGAGTGCAGCAGGCCGTACAGGGCGGAACGGCCGCCCCTGGCGGGCATGCGGTGGATGTGCTCGTCGTGCAGGACGTAGGCGCCGAAGCGGTTGCCGATGCGGCCGGTGAGGAAGCCGACCGCTCCGATCGCGGCCACCACCAGGTCTCGCTTCTCCATGGCGGCGGTGCCGAAGTCCATGCTGGGCGACAGGTCGGCCAGCGCCCAGGTCTCCAGCTCCCGGTCGGCGATCAGGTCCCGCACGTGCGGGACCGTGGTGCGGGCGGTCACCGCCCAGTCCATCCGGCGGATGTCGTCCTCGCCGGGGACGTAGACCCGGCTGTCTCCGTACTCGCTGCCCGGTCCGGGGAGGAGGCCCTGGTAGGAGCCGTGCAGCAGTCCGTCCAGGCGGCGGACGATGGTCAGCTCGAGTCGGCGCAACGCCTGCTCGGAGGTGTTCACGGGCGTGGTCATCGGGGTCCCTGGTTCCACACCACCAGGGGAGGGGGGACGGCGGCCAGGATCTGCCTGACCACGTCTTCGGGGTCGACGCCGTCGGCCAGCGCGTCGAAGGTGAGCATCAGCCGGTGGGACATCACGTCCACGGCGACGTCGCGGATGTCGTCGGGGAGAAGGTAGTCACGGCCCCGCAGCAGGGCCAGGCCACGTCCGGCGGCGACGAGGCCGAGCGTGGCGCGGGGGCTGACCCCGATCTCGATGTTCTCCTCCAGTCCGGTGATGCCGTACTCGCCGGGGGCGCGGGTGGCCATCACCAGCCGGACCACGTAGTCGGCGACGAGCTGGTGCACCGAGACCTGGTCCGCCATCGCCTGCAGTGCGATCAGCCGTGCGGGGTCGAGCACCGCTCTGGGCGTGGGAGGGGCCACGCTCATCCGGTGCAGGATCTCCAGCTCCTCATGGGCGTTGGGATGGACGACGCGGATCTTGAAGAGGAACCGGTCGCGCTGGACCTCCGGGAGCGGGTAGACGCCCTCGGACTCGATCGGGTTCTGGGTGGCCAGCACGATGAACGGCTTGGGCAGCGGGTGCGTCTGCCCGGCCAGGGACACCTGCCGCTCGGCCATGACCTCGAGCAGGGCGGACTGCACCTTGGCCGGGGCGCGGTTGATCTCGTCGGCGAGCAGGAAGTTGACGAACACCGGGCCGAGCTCGACGTCGAACACCTCGCGGGAGGGATGGTAGACCCTGGTCCCCACGATGTCGCTGGGGACCAGGTCGGGGGTGAACTGGATGCGGGCGAACGCGCCGCCGACCACGGTGGCCAGCGTGGAGGCCGCCAGGGTCTTGGCGACACCCGGCACGCCTTCCAGCAGGCAGTGGCCACGTGCGAGGAGCGCCACGAGGAGCCGCTCCACCATGTGATCCTGGCCCACGATGACCCGCTGGACCTCGGCAAGGGCCTCGCGTAGCAATCCGGTACCGGTCTCGCTTGGCAGTTCTTCGGCGACGGTCATGTTGATATTCCACCAAACGAAATGCGTGACCGCACAACCTGCGGGTGCGTATTTTCCTGTTAGTACCCACACGGGGGCTGTGTGATCGTCGCCATATGCTTTCATGGCAGCGTGGCCAGTCCGCTCCAGTACGGTGATCCGCCCCATCTGGGGCCTTTCGTCCTCCAGGCCCGCCTGCGGGTGGGGCCGGCGGGGCTGGTCTACCTCGGGCAGGGTTCGGACGGCAGGGTGGTCTCGGTCGCGGTGCTGACCAGGGGGGCCGCGCTCGACCCGGTGGCCCGCGACCGGTTCGTCACCGGCATCCGCGAGGCGGCGAGCGTCCGTTCGAGCGTGCGGGGCTGGATGGCCAGGGCGACGCGCGGCCGTACCGCGGTGGTCGGCGCGATCCCCCAGGTGCTGGCCATGGACGGCGGCAGCGCGCCCTGGGTGGCCACGCCCTACGAACCGGACCGGGCGGGGGCGGAGCGTTTCCTGGAGCCGGTGCTGGTGAGCGGCACGCTCATCGGCGAGCGGCACGGCCCGGACTTCGCGCCCTACTGGGTGAGCGACCGTTCGCCCGCGCTGCCCGCACCGCCCAAGGCCGCGCCGCCGCCCACCGAGACCCGCCGGTCGGTGATCGTCGCGGGGGTCGTGCTGACCGTGTTGCTGGTGCTGCTGGCCGTGATGACCTGGCTGTTGTTGCGCCAAGACGAGGATGCCCAGCCGCTGCCGAGGCCGTTGCCGCTGACGACGTTCGTGCCGACCCCCCCGCCGGTCCCCGCGACGCCGGAGCCGGAACGGCCCACCGCGTCGCCGTCTCCCTCGCGGAGCGGGACCGCGACCCCGGGGCCGAAGCCGGGTGACGAGAACGAGGGCTCGCCGATCTAGGTCCGCGGGGGTGTCGCGCGGAGGGTGGGCGGGGCCGGTTCGAGAACGCTCGCGCAGCGGCGTGGGAGCTCGGCGGAGCGACGCCGATGGCCGGTTCAGCTGGGGCGTTTCCACGGAGGGCCATGTCAACGGAGGGGCCGTCTCAGCGGGGGGAGACGAATCCCGACTCGTAGGCGGTGATGACGGCCTGGGTGCGGTCGCGGGCCTCCAGCTTGGCCAGCACGTTGCCCACGTGGGTCTTGACCGTCTCCATGCTGACGACCAGTTCGGCGGCGATCTCCGCGTTGGACAGACCGCGGGTCATCAGCCGCAGCACGTCGCCCTCACGTGAGGTCAGCCGGTCGAGGCCGGGGACGGCCCGGTTGTCCTGGCGCCGCGCGGCGAGTCCGCGGATGGCGGCCGGGAACAGCAGGGAGTCGCCGACGGACACCGTCCGGATCGCCTGGACCAGCTCGTCGGGGCGGGTGCGCTTGAGCAGGAAGCCGCTCGCCCCGGCGAGCAGGGCCTCGTAGACGTAGTCGTCGTTCTCGAAGGTGGTGACCACGATGACCTTGGCCGGTTCGGGCATCGAGGTCAGCCGCCGGGTGGCCTGGATGCCGTCCACTGCCGGCATCCGCACGTCCATCAGCACCACGTCCGGCCGGAGCTCGCGGACCATGGGTATGACGGCGGCTCCGTCCGCGGCCTCACCCACCACGGTGAGGTCGGGTTCGGAATCGATGATGATCCTCAGGCCGGCACGGATCAGGTCCTCGTCGTCGGCGATCACCACACGCAGCGTCATGACTCGACCCTAGAGGGCTTCCCGCCGCGCCCGGAAACCGTCTCCGGCGCCGCCTGCCGCACCGGCCGCCTGTCCGGTTGACCAACGGAAAACGGTTCGAGGCCGGTGTGCCGCCACCAGATCCGCCGCTTCCACGCCGAGTCCGCTGCTCGCGCTGTCCGGCACATCGGCGCAGGTCGGAGATTGCCGGCCGATGCCGTGGCGACCCCGACAGGGACGCAAGGGTCCCTCCGACGCCCAGGCGGCCAGGCACACCCCGAAGCCGGGGAAGACCGCCGAGGGGGTGGACGCCAAGGCGTCCAAGCACCATCTGTACGACGTGGCCAAGCGCCTGGACATCGGCGGCCGGTCGACGATGACCAAGGACCAGCTCGTCGACGCCATCAAGAAGGCCAACCGGAAAGCCACGGCCAAGTCCCGCTGACCGGTGGACCCTGCCGGGCGTCGTTCACGTGAGCTTCCCTCTTGTGGAGATTCTTTTCATTTCATGCTATAAGCCGCTTTTTGGAGGATATGGAAGTCATGCGTACCGGCAAGTCCTGGTACGCCGGAAATGATCACCGCAAGGAGGGAAGCATCATCATGACGGACGTGTCGGGCGTGGGGCCCCAGCCGGGTGACGAGCGATCGGTGCTGACCAACCGTCAGGGGCATCCGGTCTATGACAACCAGAACCAGCGCACGGTCGGTGCGCGGGGCCCGGCCACCCTGGAGAACTACCAGTTCCTGGAGAAGATCAGTCACTTCGACCGCGAACGGATCCCCGAGCGGGTGGTGCACGCCCGCGGGGTCACCTCCTACGGATACTTCGAGGCCTACGGCAAGCTGGGCGACGAGCCGGTCAGCCGCTACACCAGGGCGAAGCTGTTCCAGGAGGCGGGCAAGCGGACCGATGTGGCCGTGCGGTTCTCCACCGTGATCGGTGGCCGGGACTCCTCCGAGGCGGCACGCGACCCGCGCGGGTTCGCGGTGAAGTTCTACACCGAGGACGGCAACTGGGACCTCGTGGGCAACGACCTGGCGGTCTTCTTCATCAGGGACGCCATCAAGTTCCCCGACGTGATCCACTCGCTCAAGCCCGACCCGGTGACCTTCCGGCAGGAGCCCAACCGGATCTTCGACTTCATGTCGCAGACGCCGGAGAGCATGCACATGCTGGTCAACCTGTTCAGCCCGCGGGGCATCCCGGCCGACTACCGGCACATGCAGGGATTCGGCGTCAACACCTACAAGTGGGTCAACTCCGAGGGTGTGACCCGCCTGGTGAAGTACCACTGGATGCCCAAGCAGGGCGTGCGGAGCATGACCGCCGACGACGCGGCCGCCATACAGGGCCAGGAGCTGGGCCACGCCACCAAGGACCTGCACGAGGCGATCGACCGCGGTGACTTCCCCGAGTGGGAGCTGCTGGTGCAGATCATGACCGACGAGGAGCATCCCGAGCTGGACTTCGACCCGCTGGACGACACCAAGGTGTGGCCGGAGAACGAGTTCCCCGCTCTGCCGGTCGGCCGGATGGTGCTGAACCGGAACGTGGCCAACAACTTCGCCGAGAACGAGCAGATCTCCTTCGGCACCGGAGTCCTGGTCGACGGGCTCGACTTCTCCGACGACAAGATGCTGGTGGGCCGGACGTTCTCCTACAGCGACACCCAGCGCCACCGGGTGGGGCCGAACTACCTGCAGCTACCGGTCAACCAGGCCAAGAACGCCGAGGTGCACACCAACCAGCGCGACGGCCAGATGACCTACCACGTCGACGGCGAGGGGGAGAACCCGCACGTCAACTACGAGCCGTCCATCACCGGAGGGCTGCGCGAGGGACGGTATCCCACTTATGACGAGCAGGGGCCGGTCGTCTCCGGGCGGCTGACCCGCAAGCGCATCCCGAGGACCAACGACTACGCCCAGGCGGGCCAGCGCTACCTGCTGATGGAGCGGTGGGAGCGCGACGATCTCGTGCTGAACCTCGTCACCATGCTCTCGCAGGCCGTGCGTCCGGTCCAGGAGCGTATGGTCTGGCACTTCCTGATGGTCGAGGACGACCTCGGGCTGCGTGTCGGGGAGGGGCTCGGGATCGGTCCCGAGGACGTCGCCCACCTGGAGCCGCTGGCCACCCAGGTCCTGAGCGAGGAGGAGCGCGACCGGCTGTCCAATCTCGGCAAGAACGGGCCGCGCGATGTGAGCGGCCTGAAGATGACCCACGGCGTCCCCAACAAGCGGGCGCAGCCGGTCGGGTGACGGCCGGTCCCGGCCGGGGGAAGGAGACTCTCCCCCGGCCGGGACCGGAGGCGGCATGAGGGCGTCGCCGGCCCGAGATCCGTACGGCATCCCGCACCTGGAGCCGGGTGAAAAGCCGAGGTCAAAGTCGGGTTATTTTTCACCCGAAAAGGTATGAATGTGTTTTTTACGGGCACCCGATCCAGAAGTCGAGCTGTCAACCGCCGTGCTTCTCCCTTTCATTGGATCTCGTAGATGTCTATCCAGGGCAATGTCGTTCCCATCATTCACTGGTCCCGCCGTGCCTCCTGCCTCAGCGAGGACCCTGAGCTCTTCTTCCCCGTGTCCACCGAGGGGCCCGGGCGGGAGCAGTACGAACAGGCCAAAGCCGTCTGCCGCCGTTGCCCGGTACGGCTGCGCTGCCTGGACTACGCCGTGAACACCCACCAGCTGTACGGCGTGTGGGGAGGCACCACCCCTGACGAGCGCAGGGCCGTCGCGGCGGGGATGAAGCACGGAGCCAGATGACGTCGTGCGGGGTGGCCTCGCCGGCGCGGGGGCGGCCTCAATCCCGATCGGGAACCATGGCGGGAACTGGAACAGCACGGCTCCCGGCTTCCCCGCCCCGTGCAGCGGCCTGAGTGCGCTGAGGAACCGCTGCCAGACCTCCTCGGCGATCTCCTGTCCGACGTCCGCTACGGCAGGCGTCACGCCGGTATCCGCCGGGTGTCGCGTGCGGGATGGCGGTGCGCGGCCACCGCCGCGGCGAAGGCCGAGGTGAAGTCCTCGGTGGCTCCCCGCTCGCCGATGACCACACCGGGCTGCGGGGAGGTCCCCACCCGGGCCACCCGCAGCAGCTCCGCCCCGGCGTCCAGGGCTCCGACGGCCTTACCGTGCTTGAACGCCTCGGAGACGAAGTGCACGGCGTCGCCGTCCTCGCTCAGGACTCCCACACTCGCCTCTCCACCGGGCACCACCACGGCGTCGTAGAGTACCGAGGCCGTGGTGCTCAGTGCCCGGGTCACCGCGACCTGTTCGCCGCCCTCGCCCTGTACGGCGCCGTCCCGCGCGGCCAGTACCTCGCACACCGCCCCCATCGTGGTGAGCGCCGCCCGCACGGCCTCCACCTGAGCGGCGTCGACACCGTCGGCGGCGAGAATGGCGATCTTCCTGGTGGCGACGCTCCTCGCCGGATCGTGGGCCTGGCTGAGCGCGGGGGAGCCGTGGCCGTGGTTGGGCGTGGCGGGTTCGGCCGGCGGCTCGACCCCGACACCCTCGGAGACCAGAACGGCCAGATCGTGGTCGACGTTGTTGAGGTTGCGGATCACGCCCTCGCGGACGTGGGTGTGATTTACCTTGCCGAGTTCGAAGCGGAACGCCGCGACGATGTGCTCCTTCTCCCAGTCGGCCATGCTGTTCCAGAACAGGGTGGCCTGGCTGTAGTGGTCGGCGAAGCTCTCACTGCGCTTGCGAATCTTGTGGCCCTCCACCCGCTCCTGGTAATGGGTGTACGCGCCCTCGCCGCCCACCGCGGGGCAGCCGCCGCCGAGGGAGTTGGGGTGGTAGCTCGCCTGGCCGCGGGGGACGGTCATCTGGCCGTAGCCGTCACGATGGTGGTTGCGCACCTCGGCCACCGGCCGGTTGATCGGGATCTGCGAGAAGTTGGGCCCGCCGAGCCTGATCAACTGGGTGTCGAGGTAGGAGAACAGGCGCGCCTGGAGCAACGGGTCGTTGGTGAAGTCGATGCCGGGCACCACGTTGCCGAGATGGAAGGCGATCTGCTCGGTCTCGGCGAAGAAGTTGTCGGGGTTGCGGTCGAGCACCAGGCGCCCCACCGGCCGCACCGGCACCTGCTCCTCTGGGATGATCTTGGTGGCGTCCAGGAGGTCGAAATCGAAGGAGCGCTCGTCCTTCTCGGCCACGAGCTGCACGCCCAGCTCCCATTCGGGGAAGTCCCCGTTCTCGATCGCCTCCCACAGGTCCCTGCGGTTGAAATCGGGGTCCTTGCCGGCGATCTTCTGGGTCTCGTCCCAGACGAGTGAGTGGACGCCCAGCCGGGGCTTCCAGTGGAACTTCACGAAGGTGGCCCGGCCCTCGGTGTCGACGAGGCGGAAGGTGTGCACCCCGAAGCCCTGCATCATCCGGTAGCTGCGCGGCAGCGCCCGGTCCGACATCAGCCACATCATCATGTGGGTGGTCTCGGGCTGGAGCTGCACGAAGTCCCACAGCGTGTCGTGCGCCGAGGAGGCCTGCGGGATCTCGTTCTGCGGCTCGGGCTTCACCGCGTGCACGAAGTCGGGGAACTTGATGCCGTCCTGGATGAAGAAGACCGGCATGTTGTTGCCCACGAGGTCGAAGTTGCCCTGTGGGGTGTAGAACTTGACGGCGAAGCCGCGCACGTCGCGTACGGTGTCGGCGGATCCCCGCGATCCGGCCACTGTGGAGAACCGGGTGAAGACCGAGGTGCGCAGCCCCGGCGTGGTGAGGAACGCCGCCGAGGTGAAGGCGGCCAGCGAGTCGTCATAGGCCTCGAAGTAGCCGTGGGCGCCCGCCCCGCGGGCGTGCACCACCCGCTCGGGGATCCGCTCGTGGTCGAAGTGGGTGATCTTCTCCCGGAACTGGAAGTCCTCCATCAACGTCGGGCCACGTTCGCCCGCCTTGAGTGAGTTGTCGGTGTCGTCCACTCGGATGCCCTGATCGGTGGTCAGGACGGTCTCCTGGAAGTCGACCCGGACCGCGTCCAGTTGCCGGTCCTTGTCCGTGCGGCCGTCACTGGTCATGAGTCCCCCTGCTGGTCAACGGGTGAAAATGCGTCAGATCGGCTATACCCGGCTCTCACCGGCGCACCGGGAAAGGTGTGAGACCTCTCCCGTCCTTTACGGTCGTTTTCCTCTCTCGCCGCCGTGGCTCTCCGGCCGAGGTCCGGCAGCAGGGCTTCCGGCACCGGGTGAATGGGCGGTTACCATCGGCGCATGACAGCGATCCGTGTGCTCGTGGTGGAGGACGACCCCGCCATCGGTTCCGAGCTCGTCGAGGCGCTGGGGGTGCACGGCTACCGCGCGGTTCTGGCCGACACCGGCCGTCGCGCCCTCGACGAGGCGGGAAACGAGCCGCCGGACCTGGTGCTGCTCGATCTCGGCCTGCCCGACGTCGAGGGTGTGGCGCTGTGCCGCAGGCTCCGGACGGCGCTGCCCGAGACGGTGATCGTGGTGCTGACGGCCAGGACGCAGGAGTTCGAGGTGGTGGTCGCCCTGGACGCGGGCGCGGACGACTACCTGACCAAGCCCTTCCGGCTGACCGAGCTGATGGCCCGCCTGCGCGCGCATCTGCGCAGGTGCGCGGCCCTGCCCGGGGAGCGGAGCGTGGCGGTCGGCAGGCTGCGGCTGGACCTGCCCGCCAGGCGCGCCTACGTGGACGCCACCGAGGTGGCGCTGCGGCCCAAGGAGTTCGATCTTCTGGTGGCGCTGGCCGCCCGGGCGGGGGAGGTGGTCACCCGGGAGGAGCTGATGGACGAGGTCTGGGACGTCAACTGGTTCGGTCCCACCAAGACACTGGACGTGCACGTGTTCGCGCTCCGGCGCAAGCTGGCCGATCACGGTGAGGACGTGCGGCGCATCACCACGGTCCGCGGCCGGGGCTACCGGTACGAGACCGATCTATGACTCCGGCAGCAGCAGGCTGAACAGCGGTGGCGAGCCGCGGCGCAGCACCAGGCGGCCACCCTCCGCCTCGGCGAGGGAGCGGGCCAGGGCGAGGCCGATTCCGTGCCCGTCACCGGCCGAGCGGCGGCGGGTGAATGCCTTTTCCTCGTCGGCGACCCCCCGGCCCTGGTCGCCGACCTCGATCGCCATGCCCGTCCCCAGATCGGTGGCCTCCACGGTGACCTCGCCGCCTCCGTGGGTCGTGGCGTTGTCGAGCAGCACGTGCAGGATCTGCCGTACGGCGGACGGCCGCGCCGAGACCTGGGGAAGGCCGGGATCCACGGTGACGGTCAGACGGCGCCCCGCGGCGGCCAGCGGTCCGTGCCAGTCCCGGCGGATCTCCTCCAGCAGGGTGGGCACGTCGAGCGGTTCATCGCCGGTACGGCTGTCGCGGGCGAGCCGGAGCAGGTCCTCGATGACGGTGCGCAGATGCTCGCCCCGGTCGATGGCCGTGCGGATCGTCGGTGCCAGGTCACCGGTGGGCCTGGCCAGCGCGGACTCCAGGCCGAGCATCAGCCCCGTCAGCCCGGTGCGGAGCTGGTGGGAGACGTCGGCGCTGAAGGCCCGCTCCCGCTCCAGCAGCCGGCCCAGCCGGTTCGCTGTCGCCTCCAGCGCCTCGCCGGCGGCGTCCGCCTCGCGCACTCCCGAGCGTGGCGCCCGGATGCTGAAGTCGCCGCCGCCCAGTGCCTGGGCCGCCGCGGTGAGCTCCTCCAGGGGGGCGGCGAGCCGGGCCGCCTGGCGGACGGCGAGGACGATGGCCAGCAGGAGCACGACGGCGGCCAGTGCGGCCATGAGCAGCCACGTCCGGTGCACCTGGTCCTCCACCCTGTCGTACGGCGTGGCCACCCGGACCACCGCCGCCATCCTCCCGTCGGAGGGGATGGGCGCGGACACGGCCAGGAAGTCGTCCTCGACCGCCTCCCGCACGTGCCCGTCCCGGCTCCGTCTGGCGAGAGCGGAGGCCGCCGGCCCCGCGCCCAGCAGGCGGCGTCCGTCCACGGTGTAGACGCCGACGGTCAGGTCGGCCGAGACCGTGGGGGGAAGCGCGAACGGGGTCCGTGGATTCAGCGCCACGTCGTCGGGGAGGACGGCGGCGATCCAGGCCGCGTCGCGCTCCAGCGCCGTGACGGTCTCGTCGCGATAGAGCTGCCGCACCGACAGGGCCAGCGGGATCGCGAACAACGCCACGGCCAGCACCGTGACGGCGATGATCACAGTGAGCACCCGGCGGCGCAGTGGGATGCCGTCCTGCCCGGTTTCGGCGGTCACCTCACCAGGGTCGCAGGACCAAGGTAAGCGTCACGCTAACCCCGCCCTGTACCGCCGCTGGCCCATCCGTCCATAGCCTCTCCACTACTCATTGTGTTCACATGATTACGGGGAGGCATTGTGTTCGGTGCCTGGCGGCAGTTCGGCTCCTTCGACACGCGGGTGCGGCTGCTCCTGCTCAACCAGTTCACGATCAAGCTGGGGTTCAACATGCTCATGCCGTATCTGGCGGGGCACCTCACCCAGGGGCTGGGATACGCCGCCTGGGCCCTGGCCCTGGTGCTGAGCGTGCGCAACGTCAGCCAGCGGGCCATGTGCCTGGTCGGCGGCGGCCTGGCGGACAGGTTCGGTTGCAAGGGGGCCATCGTCGCCGGTTGCGCCCTGCGCACGGCGGGCTTCGCGCTGCTCGGGGTGGCCGACTCCATTCCCGCGCTGGTCGTCGCCTCGGCCGCCACCGGGTTCGCCGGCGCGCTGTTCGACCCCGGAGTGCGCACGTATCTGGCCGGCGAGGCGGGGGAGCGCCGGGCGGAGGCGTTCGGCCTGTTCAACGTCGCCGGGCAGGCGGGTCTGCTGCTGGGGCCCCTGGCCGGACTGGCCCTGTCCGGGGCGGACTTCCGCGCCGTCGCGCTCACGGCCGCCGCCCTGTTCGCGGCGCTCACCGTGTTGCAGGCCACGGCGCTGCCCGCGTGCCGTGCGGTCCCGGCCGTGCCAGAGCCGGCGGCCGGCTGGCGGCAGGTCGTGCGCAACCGCCGGCTCATGGTCTTCGCCGCCGCCATGACCGGGGCCTACGTGCTGCCGTTCCAGGTCTACCTGGCGCTCTCCCTGGCCATGCAGCACGCCCTGGCCGAGGAGCAGGACATCGGCATGGGGCAGATGTTCGCGCTGTCCGCGCTGGTGGTGATCGCCGGGCAGAACCGGGTCACCGCGTGGGCGCGCGGCCGGTGGTCACCCGGCCGGTCCCTGGCGTGGGGCCTGCTCGTGATGGGGCTGGCCTTCGTCCCCCTGGTGGTCGTCGCCTCGCCCGCCCCCGCCGGTTTCGGCGGCGAGGAACTCGCCGAGACGATCGGCATCCTCCCGATCCTGCTGGCCGCGGTGCTGCTGGCCCTGGGCACGACGCTCGTCTGCCCGTTCGAGATGGAGGTGATCGTCGCGCTGGCGCGTGGCCGTCTCGTCGGCACGCACTACGGTCTCTACGCCACCTTCTCCGGCGTCGCGATCACCGCCGGCGGCCTGGTGACCGGCGCGGTCTGGGAGCTGGCCGGCCGGTGTGGCCTGGCCCGCCTGCCCTGGGCCGGGCTCGCCCTGCTGGGCGTCTCCTGCGCGGCGGCGGTGGCCGTACTGGACCGCGCCGGTCTGCTCCGCGCGTCCGGGCCACAGCAAGGACCGGGGAAGGTAAGCGCCGCGCTAACCGAAGGATGAGCGGGCGCTGACCGGCCTTTTCATAGCCTGGCCCCAGATTTCCTATCAAGGAGTACGGCCATACACCGTCAAGTCCTGGTCGGCGTCGCCACTGCCTTCGCCCTGACCGCCTGCGGAAGCGGGCAGTCCTCCGTCCCGCCTTCCTCCGTGGCGGGCGCCCTGACCGCGCCCCCTGCTCCGGCCCCCACCGAGTCGAATCCGCCGGGAGACATCCCGGACAACACCGCCTTCGTCCCCTATCGGAACACCGCCGGCTCCTACGAGGTGAAGGTGCCGGAAGGCTGGGCGCGGACCGACACGGCGACCGGGGCGGCCTTCACCGACAAGCTCAACAGCGTCAAGGTCGAGGTGGTCGCGGCGGCCTCGGCCCCGACGGAGGCCTCCGCGCGAGCGCGGGAAGTGCCGGAGCTGACGGCCCAGGGGAAGAACTTCGAGCTCAAGAAGGTCGACACGGTGAAGCGGGACGGCGGTTCCGCGGTCCGGGCCGTCTACCGGACCGACAGCGAGCCCGACCCGGTGACCGGCAAGGTGGTGCGTGACCAGGTGGAGCGCTACGAGTTCTTCGGCCACGGCCACGAGGGGGTGCTCACGCTGTCCGGACCGGTGAACGCCGACAACGTCGACCCCTGGATGACCGTGTCGAACTCCTTCCGGTGGCTGTGATGATCCTCGAGGCCGTCGACGTCTACCGGTTCTACCGATCGGGCGAGGAGGAGACACTGGCCCTGCGGGGCGTCTCGCTCGACGTCGCACCCGGTGAGATGGTCGCGATCGTCGGGCCGTCCGGGTCGGGCAAGTCGACCCTGCTCGCCTGCCTGGCCGGACTGGACGACCCCGACGGGGGGATCATCCGGGTCGCCGGTCAGCGGATCAGCCACCAGCCCGAACCCGTCAAGGCCGCCCGCCGGGCCGAGCTGATCGGCGTGCTGTCCCAGAGCGGCAACCTGATCGAACACCTCACCGTGGCCCAGAACGTCGACCTCGCCCAGCGGCTCGTCAAACGCCGCGATCCGGACTGGCGTGACGGGATCCTCAAGCGGATGGGCCTGGCGGGACGGGCCGGAGCCTGGCCCAGCCGGCTGTCCGGCGGGGAGGCGGCGCGCGCGGCCCTCGCCGTCGCGCTGGCCAACAAGCCCGCGCTGCTGCTGGCCGACGAGCCCACGGGGGAACTCGACGAGCACACCGAGACCCCCGTGCTGGAACTGATCCGCGACCAGGCGGCCGGGGACACCGCGGTGGTCGTCGCCTCCCACAGCCTCGCCGTACGCCGTCTCGCCGACCGGACCGTGACCCTGAGGGACGGGCGGGTGACATGACCGAGCTCGTACGCTGCGAGAACGTGGCCCGCACCTACGGCAAGGGCGTCGACGCGGTGGTCGCCGTGCACGGGATCACCTGCTCGCTGGAGCCCGGTGCGCAGGTGGCGGTGACCGGCCCGTCCGGATCGGGCAAGAGCACCCTCCTGCACCTCCTGGCCGGCCTCGACCGGCCCACCGCCGGACAGGTCTCCTGGCCCGCCCTGGACGACGAGCCACACGGCCGGATCGGCCTCATCTTCCAGGGGCCGAGCCTGCTGCCCCCGCTGGACGTCCTCGAGAACGTCGCGCTGCCGCTGCTCGTCGCCGGGCGGACGGAGACGGACACCCGGGCGGCGGCGACACGCGCCCTTCGCGACGTGGGCATCGGGTCCCTGGCCCGCAAACTGCCCGAAGAGCTCTCCGGCGGTCAGGCGCAGCGCGTCGCCGTCGCCCGGGTGCTGGCCGCGGCGCCCCGGCTGATCCTCGCCGACGAGCCCACGGGTCAGCTCGACTCCGCCATGGCGGGACACGTGATCGACCTGCTCGTGGAGGCGGCCGTCAGGCTGGACGCGGCCCTGCTGGTGTCCACCCACGACCTGCTGATCACCGAGCGCATCTCCCGGCACTGGGAGATGCATGACGGCACTCTTCGCAAGGACGCGCCATGCTCTCGCTGATCTGGCTCAGAGGACTGCTCCACCGCCGTGCGGGCAGGCTAGTCGGCGCGGCGGCGGGCATCGCCCTGGCCGTCGCGCTGCTGGCGTCGCTGGGCATGTTCCTCACCGCGGCCAAGGCGACGATGACCGCCCGCTCCGTCCAGCGCGTGCCGGTGGACTGGCAGGTGGAGGTGGAGCCGGGCAGCCCGCCCGCCACCGTCGCCGCCGCCCTGCCCGGGACGTCCAAGGAGGTCGGCTTCGCGCGGGTGGAGGGGTTCGAGGCCAGGAGCGGCGGCCAGACGCTGACGACCGGGCCGGGCCAGACGCTCGGCCTGCCCGCCGACTACGCGGTCACCTTCCCCGGTGAGCTGCGCTTCCTCACCGGCGCCTCCACCGGCGGTCTGCTGCCCCAGCAGACCGCCGCCAACCTGCACGCCGTCCCCGGGAGCATGGTCACCGTCCACCGGGCGGGCCTCCCCGACGCCCAGGTGCGGGTCGACGGCATCGTCGAGCTTCCCCAGGCCGACTCGCTCTTCCAGAAGGTGGGCGCGCCGGTCGGTGCCCAGCCCCAGGCGCCCCCGGACAACGTCCTGCTGCTGCCGGAGGCGACCTGGCATCGTCTGTTCGACCCGCTCGCCCGCGATCACGTGCGCACCCAGTTCCACGTGCGGATCGACCACCGGCTCCCCGCCGACCCGGCCGCCGCCTACGACCAGGTCACCGGGGCCGCGCGTAACCTGGAGGTCCGCCTCGCCGGGGCCGGGCTGGTGGGTGACAATCTGGGCGCCGCGCTCGGGGCCGCCCGCGAGGACGCGCTGTACTCCCAGATCCTGTTCCTGTTCCTCGGCCTGCCGGGAGCGGCCCTCGCCGCTCTCCTCACCGCCATGATCACCGCTTCCGGGGCGCCCCGGCGCCGCGCGGAGCAGGCACTGCTGCGCACCCGCGGGGCTTCGCTCGGGCCGCTCCTGCGGCTCGCGTCGGCCGAGGCGGCGGTGGTCGGCGTCACGGGCGCGCTGGCCGGGCTCGGCCTGGCCATGCTGACCCGGTGGACGCTGTACGGCTCGGCGGCTCCCGGTGCGACCCCCGTCGCGACGACGGGATGGGCCGTCGCGGCCGTCGTCGTTGGCCTGCTCATCTCCGCCGCCACGGTGCTGCTTCCGGCCGTGCGCGACGCCCGTGCCGGCACGGTGGCCGCCGGCCGCCGATCGTTCGGACGTGTCTCCCGGTCACCGGCGTGGATGCGCTACGGGCTGGACCTGTGGCTGCTGGTCGCCTCGGCCGTGGTGTTCTCGATCACCAGCCAGGCCGGCTACCACCTGGTCCTCGCTCCCGAGGGCGTCCCGCAGATCTCCGTCGACTACTGGGCGTTCACCGGGCCCGCCCTGCTCTGGATCGGCGCGGGGCTGCTGATCTGGCGCCTGACCACCATGTTCCTCGGAGCGGGAAGGCCGGTCGTCCAGCGGCTCGCCGCGCCGCTCGCGGGCGGCCTGTCGGGCACCGTCGCCGCCACCCTGCAGCGGCAGCGCGGAGCGCTCAGCAGGACCGTGGCCCTGGCCGCGCTCGCCGTCGTCTTCGCCGTCTCCACCGCCGTCTTCGACGCCACCTACCAGCAGCAGGCCCTGGTCGACGCGGAGCTCACCAACGGCGCCGACGTCACCGTCACCGGTGCGAGCGTGCCGCAGGTCGAAGCCGTCCCCGGGGTGGCCCACGCCGAGCCGCTCCAGCACCGCTTCGCCTACGTCGGCTCCGACCTGCAGGACCTGTACGGCGTCCGCCCCAGCACGATCCTGCCCGCGACCCGGCTGCAGGACGCCTACTTCGTCGGCGGCACCGCCGCCGACCTCATCGGGCGGCTGGCCAGGCAGCCCGACGCGATCCTGGTCAGCCAGGAGACCGTCCACGACTTCCAGCTCCGTCCCGGGGACCTGCTCCGGTTGCGCACCGAGAGCGGCAAGGTCATCCCCTTCCACTACGCCGGGGTCGTCACCGAGTTCCCCACCGCCCCGCGTGACAGCTTCCTGGTCGCGAACGCCTCCTACATCGCCGCGCAGACCGGTGACACGGCCGCGGTCGTGCTGGTCGCCACCGACGGCACCGCGCCTCACGTGGTGGCCGACCGGCTACGGGCCCGGCTCGGCCCGGCGGTGAAGATCACCGATCTGGACACCTCCCGCCGGGCCGTCGGCTCCAGCCTCACCGCCGTGGACCTCGGCGGCCTGACCACGATCGAGCTGGCCTACGGCCTGACCCTCGCGGTGGCGGCCACCGGGTTGCTGCTGATCCTGGGCTTCACCGAGCGCCGCCGTACCTTCGCCCTGGCCAATCTGCTCGGAGCCAGGCCCCGGCAGCTCGGCGCGTTCGTCTGGACCGAGGTCGCACTCGTCGGCGCCGGTGCGGCTCTCTTCGGCGGGGTAATCGGATGGACCCTGTCGCACATGCTCGTCGCCGTGCTGTCGGGGGTGTTCGACCCGCCGCCCAGCCGGCTCGCGGTGCCCTGGGGCTATCTCGGCGCCGTGGCCTCGCTGGGCCTCGCCGCCGTGCTGGTGGCGGGGGCGGTAGCCGTACGGGCCGCCCGCCGGCCGCCCCTGGCCATCCTGCGCGACCTGTGAACACGCGAGGTGGTGCGCCCGTCCAGGCCACGACCGGGAAGGGACCGATGATCATGAGAGTCCTGCGGACGTCGCTCCCGCTGCTGCTCCTGGGCGTGGCGCTCGGGCTGGTGGCGAGAACCCCGGGGTGGACGCATGCCGACCTGGCCGTCAGCGAGGCGGTCCGGCGGGTGCGCGCCCCCTGGCCGACCGCGATCGCGCAGGTGCTGAACGTCGTCTTCGGCACGTTCGCGGGGCTGGTCCTCGTGGCCGTCCTCGTCGGGCTGCTCGCCGTCCTCGGCCGGGTCCGTCTCGCGGTACTCACCTTCACCGTGATCGCCGCCGGCTGGCTCGTCAGCCCGATCTTCAAAGCGCTCGTCGGCCGCCCCCGGCCCCCGGCCGCCTACCTGCTGACGCCCGAGCTCGGCAGCGGCAGCTACCCGAGCGGGCACGTCTGCCTGACCCTGTCGGTGGCCGTCGCCGTGGCCCTGCTGGCCCACGGGACCCGCTGGTTCCGCCCGGCCGCGGCCGTCGGGGCGATCATCGTGGTCGCGCAGATGCTCGCCCGGATCTACCTGGGCGCCCACTACCCGACCGACACCGTGGGCTCGATCCTGCTGACCACGGCGGCGACATACCCGGTGATCGTCTACCGCGAGACCGTCGAGCACTGGGCGGCCCGGATCGAGCACCCGAGGCCGCCGGGGCGGCCACCGCGTTTCACACCCCCCCGGACGGGTGGCGGGTCCTAACGGAATGATCTACGGCGCGCCGGGTGGGGTCGACCCGCTTCGGCGGGCACCTGGAATCGCTGACCGTGGCCAGGCGGATGGCCCGCGCACAGGTCCGCGATCGCCTGCTCTGCGGTGAACCGAACACCGGCCGGGCGAGACAGACCGTGGCCGCGCAGGTCCCAGGTGACGACCCGGTACCCCCGGGCACGCAGGTATTCACTCTGGGCGTCGAACATCACGTGATCGGAACCCCGGTGCGCGCCGGAGAAGCGGATGTGCCAGCCTGGGTTCATGGCAACTGCGCGCTGGAACGGCGAGATCATTGCGGAGAGCGACGACACCCGGATCGTCGAGGGCAACCACTACTTCCCCATCGAATCGGTGTCCTCGCAGTATCTGAAGCCGTCGGAGACCACCACGGTGTGCTCCTGGAAGGGGACGGCGAGCTACTACACCCTGCACGTCGACGGCAAGGACAACCCCGACGCCGCCTGGTACTACCCGGACCCCAAGCCCGAGGCCGCCCAGATCAAGGACCACGTGGCCTTCTGGAAGGGCGTGGACGTCACCGGCTGAGACGTCTCCCGCGGGCTCAGGGGACCAGGTCGGCCTCGGGGGCGTGGCCGTGCGGAGGCGGGCCGCCGGGACCACCGTGTCCTCGACCGCCTCAGGCGAGCTCTCGGCCATCCCGTCCGGTCGGGCCTGCCGGAGCCGCCGGGCTCCGGCGCGGTACGGGTTGCCATGATCGCCGCGTGCCCCGGTGGCACAGAGGCGGCGGTTCACAGGGTTCGAATCCCGCGCTGGAGGAACTGTCCGAGGTATGGATGCATTCACACACATCGATGCCTACTGGCGGGCGGCCAACTATCTGTCGGTCGGCCAGATCTACCTCATGGACAACCCGCTGCTGGCCGAATCGCTCCGTCCCGAGCACATCAAGCCCCGGCTGCTCGGACACTGGGGCACCACCCCGGGACTGAACTTCTGCTTCGCGCATCTCAACCGGGTCATCCGGGAGCGCGACCAGGACATGATCTACATCGCCGGGCCCGGGCACGGTGGCCCGGCGGCGGTGGCCCATGCCTGGCTGGAAGGCTCCTACACCGAGAAATACCCGGACATCTCCCAGGACGCCGAGGGCATGCGGCGGCTGTTCCGGCAGTTCTCCTTCCCCGGCGGAATCCCCAGCCACGTCGCACCCGAGACGCCCGGCTCGATCCACGAGGGCGGCGAACTCGGCTACTCGCTGGCCCACGCCTACGGCGCCGCCTTCGACAACCCCCACCTGGTGGTGGCCTGCGTGATCGGCGACGGGGAGGCCGAGACCGGGCCGCTGGCGGCCAGCTGGCACTCCGGCAAGTTCCTCAACCCCGAGCACGACGGCACCGTGCTGCCGATCCTGCACCTGAACGGCTACAAGATCGCCAACCCGACCGTGCTGGCCCGCATCCCCGAAGACGAGCTGGTCAAGCTCATCGAGGGGTACGGCTACCGCCCGCACATCGTCTCCGGCGACGACCCGGCCGTCATGCACCCGCTGATGGCCGAGACCCTCGACGAGGTCTTCGACGAGATCGCCGCCTTCAAGGACGGCCGGGCAGAGCGGCCGCCGATGATCGTGCTGCGCACGCCCAAGGGCTGGACCGGCCCGCGCGTGGTGGACGGCCTCCCGGTGGAGGGCACCTGGCGCTCCCATCAGGTGCCGCTCTCCGAGGTCCGCCAGAACGCCGACCACCGGGCCATGCTGGAGGAGTGGATGCGCTCCTACCGGCCCCAGGAGCTTTTCGACGAGCGAGGCCAGCCCGTCGCGGACATCCTGCGCACGGTGCCCGACGGGCCGCGCAGGATGTCCGCCAACCCGCACGCCAACGGCGGTGAGCTGCTCAAGCCGCTCGTCCTTCCCGACTTCCGTGACTACGCCGTCGAGGTCAAGTCCTCGGCCTCGCAGTCGAGCGAGCCCACCAGGGTCCTGGGCCGCTTCCTGCGCGACGTCATCACCGCCAATCCCGCCACCTTCCGGCTGATGGGCCCCGACGAGACCGCCTCCAACCGGCTGTCGGCCGTCTTCGAGGCCACCGACCGCGCCTGGGACGCCGAGACGCTGCCGACCGACGAGCACCTGGGCCCGGACGGGCGGGTCATGGAGGTGCTCAGCGAGCACCTGTGCCAGGGCTGGCTGGAGGGCTACCTGCTGACCGGCCGCCACGGCCTGTTCAACTGCTACGAGGCGTTCATCCACATCATCGACGCGATGTTCAACCAGCACGCCAAGTGGCTGGAGTCATCGAAGAAGATCCCTTGGCGGCGGCCGGTCGCCTCGCTCAACTATCTGCTGTCGTCACACGTGTGGCGTCAGGACCACAACGGCTTCAGCCACCAGGACCCCGGTTTCCTCGACGTGGTGATGAACAAGAAGCCCGAGGTGGTGCGGGTCTACCTGCCGCCGGACGCCAACACCCTGCTCTCGGTCGCCGACCACTGCCTGCGCTCGCGCGACTACGTCAACCTCGTCGTGGCCGGCAAGCAGCCGGTGCTCGACCTGATGCCGATGGACGAGGCCGTCGCGCACTGCACCCGGGGCCTGGGCATCTTGGAGTGGGCCTCCAGCGACGCGGGGACCGAGACCGACGTGGTGCTGGCCTGCGCCGGCGACGTGCCCACGCTGGAGACGCTCGCCGCCGCCGCGCTGCTGCGCGAGTACCTGCCCGAGCTGAGGGTCCGGGTGGTCAACGTCGTCGACCTGATGCGGCTGCAACCCCCGTCGGAGCATCCGCACGGCATGTCCGACGCCGAATTCGACACCGTGTTCACCTCCGGCAAGCCGATCATCTTCAACTTCCACGGCTATCCCTGGCTGATCCACCGGCTCACCTACCGCCGGCACGGCCACGACAACATCCACGTGCGCGGCTACCAGGAGGAGGGGACCACCACCACGCCGTTCGACATGGTCATGCTCAACGACATCGACCGCTTCCACCTGGTGATGGACGTCATCGACCGGGTGCCCGGCCTCGGCGCCAGCGCCGCGCACCTGCGCCAGCACATGGAGGACGAGCGCCTGCGCGCCCGCATGCACACCCGGGAGTACGGCGAGGACCGGCCGGAGATCCGCGACTGGACCTGGCCGTACTGAGTCGCTGTACCGGGTCGGGGGATGGCCGTAGCGGGAAAGGGGCTGTGAGGGAACAGGCCGGCGAGCGGACGCGTGTGGCCGGGCGGTGCGCGAGAGGAGCTCGCACCTCTGCGGGAGACGGCTCGCCGGAGGTGATCCGGTTGAGCCCGCCATCTGGGTATGAGGGCATCAACACCCGCCGGGAGTCAGGCGCGCGGCCCCGGCCGCTCAGAGGCCGGGGCCGCGCGTTTTCCCGGCGTTGCCGGGGATCCATGTCAGGGACGCTGTTCGGTGACGAGGAAGGCCACCGATCCGCCTTCGTCGATGTCCGCGTCCAGGGACTTGTCGTCGAGCATGTCCGCGGCGGTGGCGTCCAGGAAGATCTTCGCGCCTTCCGTCTCGACCACCTTGTCGGTGGCCTCCGGGCCGTCCACGACCGAGAGCAGAAGAGATCCTGTGCCGTCAGCCTGTGAGGAGATGCGGACACCTGTGTCGGTGGAGTCCGCTACCTGAGAACTGAGGTCCCGGATCACCTGGGCTGCGGTGTCCGTCAATGTAAGCATTGTGACTCCTTGTCGGGATCGGGTTGGGATTTCTACGCCCTTGCCCGCTCTGAAGCGACCCAACCATCTCTCCGGTCTGCGTTCGGACAGTCCTCGGGCGACGGGGCGGGAATCCGGTGTGATCCCGGGGGATCGCCGGACGGCGGATATACCGGACTGCGGACCTACGATCTTCAAGGATTAGTCCAGGGTCTATCCTCGGCCCGTCATGTACGAGGCTTCGCCGTCATGATGCCCCAGCGTCAAGGCCACCTGCTCGACGACTGGATCACCGCGGCCGCCGCAGGAGGCGGCCCACATCTCGTACCGTTCGCCGTCGAGCTCCGCCATGACCAGGCCGCAGTGATCGCGGACCCGACCCCGCCCTACAGGAGCGGCACTCCGGCCGTTGTTACCATGGCGTATGACCAGCGGATCCCCTGCGGTGACGCGGCGTCGCCGCGAGCAGCTCCGCGAATTCCTGCGCACCCGCCGGGCGCGGCTCACGCCCGGTGACGTCGGGATGGCGACGGTGGGCAGGCGCCGGACACCGGGTCTGCGGCGTGAGGAGGTCGCCGTGCTGGCCGGGGTCGGCGTGTCCTGGTACACCTGGCTCGAGCAGGGCCGCGACATCAACGTCTCGCCCGAGGTACTCAACGCGATCAGCGGGGCGCTGCGCCTGACCGAGCCCGAGCGTGCGCACCTGTATCTGCTGGCCGGTCTCAATCCGCCACGGGTCGGCGGGGCGCGCGGTGCCGCGGTCACCCCGGAGCTGCGGCACCTGCTCGACGCGTGGACGCCGCGGCCCGCGGTGCTGCAGGACCGGTACTGGAATCTGCTCGCGATCCAGCGGCCGTCGACCAGTTCCTGCCAGGTGGTGGCCCGCGCGTAGCGCTGCACCGGGTGGCGCCCCCCAGCCCAGACAGGGTCGTTCACCGGCTCCTGCTGTGGTTGCCAAGGCGGCCGGAGCGCGCGGGTCTGCGGGGTTGTTGTACAGGAGGCCGCAGAGGGCGGCGAGGCGGGGTCGGTGGGCGTGGACGCATCCGGCGGGCACCCGGATGGCGCGGGTGCCGGGGGCGAACCAGGTGCCGGCGTCAGTGGTGACGGCCGGGACTCCGGAGCCCGCGTAGATGATCTGGTGGTCGCCGTGAGGGATGCGGGTCAGGACGTGGGGAGTAATCATGCATCCCCGTGAGTGACCGTGGTTCCCCGTCCGACCGGGCACGCAACGGCACGATCTCTTGATCTCGACTGTCTCGCCTACGACTCCTCGCTGATCTGGTCGACGAAGCCGAGGCGCCGATTCATCGCGATCGCGGACGCATTACGCGGGTGGTGGAACGTCGCGAGCCACCGGTAGCCCGATGACCGGACGAAACGGATCGCCATTAGCTTTAACGCCAGCGACAGACCCTGCCCGCGGTAGGGCCCGAGCACGCCGGTCATCTCGCTGAACGCGTACCCCTTGGTCGGGTGCAGGGAAGTCGTGGACATTCCGATCCACGCGCCCTCGCGGGTCGCGAGGATGACGCCGCCCGGGTCAAAGGTGGGCACCTCGATGCGCTGGGCGACGTATTCGTCGTACGTGTAGAACCCTCCCCGGTCCGGGATGTAGGCCGAGCACGTCCTGTTGAGGTTGTAGAGCGCTCGCCGGTGGTCGGCCGTGTCGCCGAGCTCGGCCATCGTCGTGAACCCGATGCCTGACTCGCGCGCCCGCCGTCCGAAGGGCGTCTTCTCCCGCGACATGAAGACGTGGGTGTCATGGGCTGAGGAGTACGAGGAGTGGCTGCCGGGCGATCCTCGCCTGCCGAAGCACACCAACGACGGCAAGCCGCGGCCGCGCGAGGCTGGCGCCGTCTGCGTGCGAGGGCTGTTCAACCTGGAAGGCCGAGGCTGGTCGCCAGGCGTACAAGAATATCGCGTTCTACGGCGAAAGCTCCGAATGCGAATGGTCGATCGGCTACTCGGTGTCAGGTTGTTCGACACCGGGTGGGCACCTCGGCCGCCTCAGCCACCGCATCCGGGCCTATCCTGCGTGCGTCTTGCCGCAAAGCGCGCCACCTTCCTGTCAATCCGGCCGCCGCCGGCGAAACCAGGGTATGCCTCATGATCAGTGAGACGGTCCTCCCTTGACACGTCTCATTCAACTTGAGGCACAGCAGGTGAGCGCGTCTCCGTGCCTCATTCTCAATGAGACGCAACAGGCATGATGCCGAACTGCCGGCCCCACCGCTGAATCTGAGGTGTCACGGCTCAGCCTTGTCCGCTACAAAAAAGTGAACTTGGTTTGTTTTTGAACCCGGTTCATGTTTATGCTGCTCGCATGACAGGTCTGCGGGAGCGGAAGAAGGAGCAGACGCGGCGGCGGATCGCCGCGGCGGCGTTGCGGCTGTTCGCCGAGCGCGGCTTCGACGCGGTGACGATCAACGAGATCGCCGAGGCCGCCGAGGTGGCGAAGGTGACGCTGTTCAAATACTTCCCGACCAAGGAGTCGCTCGTCCTGCAGGGGGTGGGCGAGGAGGATCTGGCGGGGATCGTCGCCGCGCGGCCCCCCGGGCAGTCGCCGCTGGAGGCGTTGCGGGCGCACTATCGGGCATTCGCCGCCGAGCCCGCGGCGGCGGTGGACAGGGACGCACTGATCGTCCAGATGCGGGTGATCTTCGACAGCCCCGCGCTCAGCAGCGGTGCGAACGACCTGCTCTACGGGCAGCGCCAGGCACTGGCACGGGTGCTGGCCGAAGACAGTGACGGGCTGATGGCCGCTCTGATGGCCGCGCAGATCACCGCCTCCCTGCTGACCCTCCAGGAGACGTTCTTCCGCCGACTGGTCTCCGGCGCCTCACTGGAAGAGGCCGGCCACCGCCTGGCCGGAGACGTCGAGCTCGCCTTCGACCTGCTGGGACACGGCATCAATCGATAAGGAGAACCGTGACATGCGCGCCAGAGGGATCAACTACGATACCGGCTTCCTCCCCGGTCAGGACATCACCCGCAAGGTGTTCGACCCCGACGCTGTCCGGCACGACATGGGCGTCATCGCCGGTGAGCTGCATTGCGACGCCGTACGGATCTCCGGGGGTGATCCCGCGCGGCTGAGCCTCGCCGCCGAGCTCGCCGCCGCCGCGGGACTCGAGGTCTGGTTCGCCCCCTTCCCCGTGGACCTCCCGCCCGAGGCGATGCTCTCGTTCTTCGCCGACTGCGCCGAGCGGGCCGAGGCCCTACGACGCAGCGGGGCCGAGGTGGTCTTCGTGGCCGGGTGCGAGATCAGCGCGTTCGGCGCCGGCTTCATCCCCGGGGCCACATACCGCGACCGGCTGGAGGCGATGACCACCGCCGACCTGGAGTGGTGGACCTCCCTCGGCCCCGTCCTGGAGCGGCTCAACGGCTTTCTGGCCGAGAGCGCCGACACCGTCAGGGCCCGCTTCGGCGGCCCGGTCACCTATGCGGCGGCCCCGTGGGAGTCCGTCGACTGGGACCCGTTCGACATCGTCGGCGTCGACGCCTACCGGGCCGCCTACAATGCCGACGCCTTCCAGGAGGAGCTGCGCGGGCACTTCAAGCACGGCAAGCCGGTCGCGGTGACCGAGTTCGGCACCTGCGCCTACCGGGGCGCGGGCGAGCGGGGCGGCATGGCCTGGCAGGTGCCGGAGGACGCCGTGCCGGACGAGGGTGAGCAGGTGCGCTATCTCACCCAACTGCTGGACGTCTTCGAGGCGGAGGGAGTGGACACCGCGCTCTGGTTCACCTTCGCGGGCTTCCATCACGTCGGGGACAAGGACATCGCCTCCTACGGCGTGGTCAGGATGCTCGACCAGAAGCGCTGGGAGCCGAAGGAGGTGTTCCACGCGATGGCGAGCAGATACGCACGCGGCTGAGTCATCTGACGAGATCGGCGATCAGCTAAGTTGCCTCAGATCGCGTGACAGGCCGCCATCCGCGCGCTTGCCGTCCAATCTGAGGCACCGCAGATCAACTCCATCTCCGCGACCATGAACAGCGGCTTGTCGGCCATCCGCTAGAGGGTCTTGGGGGCGCCCTGGCGGATCGGCCGGAAGATCGGTACGGATTTTGGCGGTAGGGCTGGTTCGCCTGCGGAGGCCTCTGGAAGGGCTGATGTTTCCGCAGCTCAGGGCAGTCGGCCCCTGGTCCGATAGAGGCGGCGGAAACGGCTGCACTGTCGGGTCTGGCTCCCGGAACGCCGCAGGTGGCGGCCTCTACCGCTAATTTCCGCACCGGTTCTCCCCGAAGGCCAACAGCTCAATCCCGCCTGAAGAGCATCGCCGAATTTGCTGGACACGCCATGACATGACTAGTCATGCTATGACTATTATGAGTCCACGCACCCCAGCCAAACGTTCCTCCCTCGGCCTGATCGTGCTCGGCATGCTCACCGAGGAGTCCATGCACGTGTACCGGATGCAGAAGCTCATCGAGCAGTACGGCAAGACCCGCGTCGTCAACGTGCGGTCGCGGTTCAGCCTGTACCAGATGGTCGAGCGCCTCGAGCGCCTCGGACTGGTCGAGGCCTGCCAGACAGAGAGCACGGAGAGCCACCCCGACCGCATCATCTACGCGATCACCGACGCCGGGCGCGAGACCGCGGTCCAGTGGCTGCGCGAGATGCTGTCCACAACGGGCGGCCAGTCTTCGGAGTTCATCGCCGCCGTGTCGGTGCTGGTGGGCCTGACCCCCGACGACGCACGCACGCAACTCGAGCTCCGCGCGGCCAATCTCGCGGCCGGGCTCGCCGACACCGAGGCGCAGCTCGCCGCCGGCCCGGACCTGCCCCGGCTGTTCCTGCTGGAGGAGGAGTATCGCAAAACGGTCCTGACGGCCGAGCTGGGCTGGGTCCGTTCAGTGATCGAGGACCTGCGAATGGGCCGCCTGACCTGGGACGAGCAGTGGCGGCGCGGCATCTCTGCCCAATTCACACCCTGCGAGGAGGAGAACGACAAATGAGCCATCTGACCGTGCCAGGCGCGAGCCTGTACTACGAGGTGACCGGATCCGGTCCGGTGCTGCTGATGATCGCCGGCGGCACGGACGACGCCCGCGACTACGCCGACGTGGCCCCACTGCTCGCCGACGCGTACACCGTGGTGACCTACGACTGCCGCGGCAACTCCCGCAGCCACCCCGACGACCCGTCGCTCGATGTGCCGGTCGAGGTGCACGCCGACGACGCCCATCGGTTACTGCTGGCCGTCGGGGAGGATCCGGCGTTCGTGTTCGGCAACAGCAGCGGCGCCCAGATCGGCCTCGCCCTCACCGCCACCAACCCCGGCGGCGTGCACACCGTGGTGGCCCACGAGCCCCCCGCCGCGAAGCTCCTGCCGGATGGCGACCCGCGCCGCGAACTCCCCGAAGAGGTCTACGACCTTTACCGGCAGTACGGCGCCGGCCCGGCGATCAGCGCGCTCGCCGCCGGCACCGGCCTGGCCGGCGGCCCCGCACCCGAGAGCCCGCAGGCCGCCGAACGGATGCAGGATAAGCTCGCCCGGATGGGCGACAACGTCGAGTTCTTCCTCGCCCACACAGCGCTGCAGTTCACGACCTTCCTGCCCGACATCGCCCGGCTGGGCGCCGCCTCGTCCCGCGTGGTTGTGGCCGTCGGGGAAGGCTCGGCTGGCCAATTCGCCCACGACGCGGGCCTGGCCCTGGCCGGCCGCCTCGGGACCAAGACGGAGCCCTTCCCCGGCGGCCATTCGGCGCCCGTCACCCACCCGACGGCCTTCGCCCGCAAGCTGCGCGAGGTGCTCCGGGTGTGAGCGGTCAGCGCTCCGGCGGGGCGGCCGTTACGACCACCTCACTTACCAGGGGACCGGGCCGGCGGCGTCGAAGTAATCTCCGGTGGGTCCGTCTGGACCGACCTGCGCCATACGGACGATGATCTCGGCGCCCTCCTCGACGGTCTGCGTACCCCTGTGGCCGTTCAGGCCGGTTGCGGTGTAGTCCGGCTCAACGCAATTGATCCGCATGCCCGGGAACGCCTTCGCGTACTGCACGGTGATCATGTTGACCGTGGTCTTCGACGCCGGATAAGCGACGCCCGGGTAGGCGTACGCCGGGGTGTCGGGGGTGGTGACGAGGGTCTTCGAGCCCAGGCCGCTGCTCACGTTCACCACGACCGGGGCGGCGGACCGTTGCGGCAGCGGCAGGAATGCGTGGGTGACGCGCACCACGCCGAAGACGTTCGTCTCGGACAGCGGCCGCAGCATATCGGCGGTCACCTCCGCGGCGTCCGTCGGTGTTCCTTCGATGCCGGCGTTGTTGACCAGCGCGTCGAGGCCGCCGGCCGCCTCGACGGTCTTCGCCGCAGCCGCGACGGACGCGTCGTCGGTGACGTCGATGACGACCATCCGCGCCCCCAGCTGTTCGGCGGCCCGTCGCCCGCGCTCTGGGTCCCGGCCGCCTACGTAGACGGTGTGGCCTGCCGCGATGAACCGGCGGGCGGTCTCGAAGCCGAGCCCCTTGTTCGCTCCGGTGATCAGTGCCGTAGTCATGCCTCCAGGTTCCGGTCCGGCGGTGTGGTCAGCCAGGCGTCCCGTCTTCCCGGGACTGCCAGTACCAGGCATATCCGCGCGGGGTGGTGCACAGTGGTGGCATGGCGACCACGGAGTTCGGGCAGACGGTGCGGCGCTGGCGCGACCGGGTCCCCCCGGAGGCGGCCATGGGCGCGCGGCCGGGCCGCGCCGCGAGGAGCTGGCCCTGCTGGCCGGTCGGGGAAGAGGGCGCTCTACGTACCACCGGTACAAGGCGTGACAATGATAACGAACTTGACAATCATTTTCATTGAGTGGAGGATGCCGGCGAATCCCCTGATAGCAGCATCAAAAGGAAGAAGTGCCCCGTGTTCTCGCCCCGGAGCAGCCTCGCCACAAGTGTCGGATTGATCGCGTTGCTGGCCACAGCCTGCGCTCAGACCGATACCGCTCAGGCGTCCTCGTCCACGGCCGCAGCCGGCCAGGCCGCGACTGCGGCGGCGGCCGGTCCGCTCAGGGGGGGCGCCACCACTACGCAGGTCGCTGACTTCGCCCGCAGCGTCGGCGGCGACAAGGTCGCCGTCACCCAGATCCTCAAGCCGAACGTCGACCCGCACGACTACGAGCCCTCGCCCGCCGGCATCCGGGCCGTCGCGGACGCCGACGTCGTGGTCAAGAACGGCGTGGGCCTGGAGAGGTGGCTGGACCAGGTCATCTCCTCGGCCGGATTCAAGGGGCAGGTCGTAGACGCCAGCCAGGGCGTGGCCATCCGTAAGGGCGACGGCTCGGCGGAGGAGGCCGCGGGCGACCCGCACATCTGGCACAACCCGCAGAACGTCAAGATCATGGCGGCGAACATCGAGAAGGCCTTCGCCGCCAAGGACGCCCCTGACGCCGCCGCCTACCAGGCCGACCTGGACGCCTACAGCGCCAAGCTGGACGCCCTGGACGCCGACATCGCCCAGCGCATCGACGCGATCCCCGCCGACCGGCGCAAACCGGTGACCAATCATGACGTGTCCGGCTACTACATCGACCGCTACCGCCTGACGTTCGTCGGCTCCATCACCCCCAGCTTCGACACCTCCGCCGAGCTGTCGGCCAAGCAGACCTCCGATGGAGCATGCCGGTGTCGCCTACGGTGACGTGCCGGTGCTGGAGAAGATTCACGGCCTCGTCCATCCGGGCGAGGGGGTCGCGTTGATCGGCCCCAACGGGGCGGGAAAGTCGACCCTCATCAAGGCGATCCTCGGCCTGGTCCCGGTCGGGCGGGCAGCGCCAGCGGGTGCTGCCCGCCCGGGCGATCGCCGCCCAGCCGCGGCTGCTGCTGCTGGACGAGCCGTTCAACGGTGTCGACGCCATCGGCCGGCGCGCCCTGCTGGAGGCGATCACCACCCTCAAGGACCACGGCGCGAGTGTGGTGCACCTGTCGTACGACGGCCTCACGTGATCGGTACGGCCCACATCAGGGTCTGGTGATCGCTTCCGAAATTGTGATGCGATCTCATGGCACATTGAAAACAGGCCAAACTATGAAAATTATTATCATTTTTATTCACGTTGCGCTGTGGGTTGCCCAGGCGACTCGGCGATATGTGACCCGTTGTGCTCTACCGCAAAGGATGATCATGTGAACAGGAGTCGGCGCGGGTTGCGCTTTCCGGTCCTGATGAGGACGTGCGGAGGCATCCGGCCCAGGGCCATGGCCGTGCTGGGGGCGGTCCTGCTGGCCGCCCTGGTGGCCTGCGGCGGCCGGGGAGACGCGGGGCAGGAGGCAGGGCGGCTCACCCTCGCCGCTCCACGCGATCTCGCGGCGGGCCCGGAGGATCCATACTTCACCCATCGCACGTTGCGGGTGTGGGAGCCCCTGGTGACCCTGGACGACAGGATGCGCCCGGCCCCGGCGCTGGCGACGGGATGGGAGCATTCCGACGGGGGCCGGAGATGGACGTTCACCCTGCGCGGCGGTGTGAGGTTCAGCGACGGGACGCCGTTGACCGCCGAGGCGGTCGTCGTCAACATCGAGCGGTTCCGGCGGATCGCGCCCAGGCCGTCCGCCTTCTTCAGCCTCGACGCGGGGATGGAAGCGGCCTACGGCAAGCTCACCGGAGTGCGAGCCGAGGGCGGGAAGGTCGTGTTCATCTTGGCCGAGCCGGTGGCCGACCTGCCTGCGAGGCTGGCCGACTTCTACAGCATGATCCAGGCTCCGTCGGCGTTCAAGGCCGATGGAGACTTCGCCGGCAAGCCGGTGGGCACGGGGCCGTACACGCTGGTCTCCTGGTCGAAGGACCGGCAGGTGGAACTGGCGGCCAACCCGGGCTACTGGGGCGGCAAGCCGGCCTTCGACAAGATCGTGGTGAAGACGATCCCCGACGCCAACGCGCGGGTGGCGGCGTTGCGGGCCGGTGAGGTCGCGGGGCTGATCGACAAGGGGGCCCTGCTTCCCGGGCAGGTCGCCGCAGTCGCCGCCGACGGCAGGTTCCGGATCACTCGCTCTCCCTCCGTGCTCACCCATTACCTGACCTTCAACGCCTCCCGCAAGCCGTTCGCGGATCCGAGGTTGCGTGAGGCGGTGGATCTGGCGATCGACAGGGAGTCCATCGCGGACAAGCTGCTGGCGGGTACGGCGACGCCGGGGTCGCCGTTCCTCTCACCGATCTTCGGAGCCCTTTCCGATCCCGGCGTCCGCACGGCCCACGATCCCGCCAGGGCTCGCGAGCTCGTCGGCGCGGCCGGTCGTCCGGCCGAGCCGGTCTCCATCCTGATCTCCTCCTCCGAGACCGGCCAGTTCCCCTACGCCGACATCGCCGAGGTGCTGCGGGCCGGTCTGGAGGAGGTGGGCCTGCCCGCCCGCGTGAACGTGGTCGAGGCGACCAAGGCGGTGATGGAGGCCGGCGACTACGACATCTTCCTGAGCGCCTACAGCGTGCCCAACGGCGATCCGGACTACCTGTTCCGCCGGTTCCTGCGCTCGGACGCGGCCTGGAACCACGACCGCAACCTCGGCTACCGCAGCGACGTGTTCGACCGGCTGATCGACCGGGCCGCGGCCACCGGCGCCGTGGCCGAGCGCCGTGAGCTCTACCATGAGGTCCAGCGGCTGCTCGCCGCCGACCGGCCGATGATCCCGCTCGCCTACCAGGACAACCCGGTGGCGATGAGCACCTCGGTGACGGGCCTCGCGCAGAATCCGCTGTACCTGGTCGATCTCGCGAAGCTGGCGCCGTCGCGGTGACCGCCGCCCTGCGGCGTGTGGCGGAGACGCTCCTCGTCCTGCTGGTGCTGTCGGTGCTGACCTTCCTCCTGACGTCACTGGCGCCCGGGGACCCGGCGGAGGAGATCCTCCGCCGGGGCGGCATCCAGCCCACGGCGGAGAGCGTGGCCGTTCTGCGGGGCGAGCTCGGCCTCGACCAGCCGCTTTTCTCCCAGTACCTTCAGTGGACGCTCGGCGTTCTGCGGGGCGACTTCGGCCGTTCCAACGTCGATCGCGCGCCGGTGGCCGCTGAGATCCTGTCACGAGTCCCGGCGACGCTGCGGCTGGCCGGGACGGCCTCGCTCATCGCGGTCGGGCTGGCCGTGCTCGTGTCGGTCCGCGCCGCGCTGCGGCCGCGTGCCCTCGACAGCCGGATCGCGAAGGTCGCGACAGTGGCGATCGCCGCCGTCCCGCCGTACATCTCCGGCATCCTGCTGATCAGCGTGTTCGCCATCGGCCTGCGGGCCCTGCCGACCGGTGGAGACGGCTCTCCGGGAGCCGTGATCCTGCCCGCGCTCACTCTCGGCCTGGCAGGGACGGCCACGCTGCTGCGACTGCTACGGGCCGATCTGGCGGCCGCCGCGCGGCAGCCCTTCGTCAAGCTCGCCGTGGCGAAGGGGCTGACCGCGCGCCGCACCATCGTGGTGCACATGCTGCGCGTGGCCGCCCCCGGTGCGATCACCGCGGCCGGGGTCGTGCTCACCGAACTGCTGGCCGGTGCGGTGATCGTCGAGACCCTGTTCGCCTGGCCCGGTGTGGGACAGCTCGCGGTGGCGGCGATCCGGCAGCGGGACATCCCGATGGTTCAGGCATATGTGCTGCTCACCGCGCTTGCCACCGTGCTGGTCCTGACCCTGGCCGATCTGTGCGTGTCGGCAGCCGACCCTCGGGCGCGACGATGACGGGCCACCGCTCACGGATGCCCGCCGGTGGTGTGGCCGGTGCCCTGCTGTTCGGCGCGGTCGTCCTGTTCTGCTTCGCGGCGCCCGTGCTGTCGCCGTACGACTCCCATCGGCCGGACCTGGCGCGGGCGATGCTCCCCGCGAGCGGAGAACATTGGCTCGGAACCGACCAGCTCGGCCGCGACCTGCTCACCCGAACGGCCGCGGCGGGCCGCGTCTCACTTCTGTTCGCGTTCGCCGTCACCGCCGTCACCACCTCGGCCGGCACGGTCGTCGGCGCCGTGGCAGGCCTGGTGGGCGGATGGCCCGACCGGCTGCTGCGGCTGGCGGCCACCGTGGCGCTCGCGCTGCCCGGCCTCACACTCGCGCTGGCTCTGGCCGGTGTGCTGCCACCCGGCTTCACCACCCTCCTCATCGCCCTCGTGCCGCTGGGATGGGTGAGCTGCGGCCTCGTCGTCCGCGCCGCGGTCATACGGACGGCGGCATCCGACCACGTGCTGGCGGCCCGGGCGATGGGCGCGTCATCCTTTCACCTGCTGCGCCGCACCATCGTCCCGCACGCGATCGGGCCCGCTCTGACCGTCGCCACCGGTGACCTCGCCAAGACCCTCGTCGCCGCCACCTCGCTGAGCTTCCTCGGCCTCGGCCTGCCCCCGCCGGACGTCGACTGGGGTGGGATGGTGAACGAGGCGACGGCCCTGCTCGTGGTCACGCCGCGGCTCGCCGTGGTGCCGGCGGTCGCCCTGGCTCTGACCAGCCTGGGTGTCACGCTCGTGACCGACGCGCTCCGCGCCGCCCGCCTCACCGGATGAGCCACGCCCGGAGCGGGTGAGCCGCCCTGGCCGGCCTGCCGGACCAGAAACCGTGGAAGACCAAGACGGATGCCGACCACGGGGTGCTGAACTCCCTGGCCCGCGGGCGCCTCGACATGGCCAAGGTCCGGCAGCACTGGCCGGATATCACCCGCCTGGTCGCCTCGATCTACACCAGCGAGGTCAGCCCCTACGACGTGGTGCGTATGCTGCAACGCGACGGCCACCCCGTTCTGTGGAATACCACCTATATCGACGACGCCCTCACCCAGCTACATGCCCAGGGCCACCCGGTGCGCAACGAGGACGTCGCCAGGCTCAGCCCGTTCATCTGCAAGCACATCAATGTCCACGGCCGGTACTCGTTTTACAGGCACGACCAGGCCGGCGGCCGCCTCGGCCGCCTCGGCGTCCTTGCGCGGCTGCGGCCGCGAGGCCGTCCATGTTGATGACGACGGCAGGGGCGGGTTCCGTCCCCCGATCGTCCTGGAAACCGTCCCGGAGCTCAAGAATCACACCCCTGTTGAGGGACGGGTTCCGGGACAGCTTGACCTGGGCCTCCCCTCCGGGATCGCGCCCGTCCCGGAATCGGGGGCGGTCTCAAGGACGGGCGAGAACGTGAAAGCCCTCGCGGCGGGATCCGGACGTTAGCGCTTGGTGGATACGAACAGGGTGCGGCGTGTTGTCACCCAACTTGCATGGTCAGCGCTTCGGCCGCCAGTTCGATGCTGTGCCCGGCAAAGCGTTCGGGTTGTTCCGGCGCCGCGGCCACGAAGGCCGCGATGTCATCGGCGCGGATCATCTGCACTTTGGTCTGGGCCTCGATGGCAGTGACGATCTCGTCGCCGGCCAGGTTGGGAAACATCAAGGCCGCTTTGGGCGGGGCGAAGTTCTCCATTGAGCTCCGCAGGGTCTGCGGAGGGGAGCGAGAATATCTGGGTGACGTGGACACCGGCGACGCGGTCGGGGGCCGTCCGTCCGAGTTCCAGGGAGATGGTCGATCCGACGTCGTTCCCGACCGCCCCGTATTGGTCATAGCCGAGACGTCGCATCAGCTCCGCCCAGGCTTTGGCGGTGCGGTATCCGTCCCACCCGTCGGCTGGTCCGGAGAATCCGAAGCCCGGGATCGAGGGGATCACGACATCGAAGGCGAGCACCTGGTCGTCCGGTCGCGTCAGCGGATCGATGAGGTCGAGGTACTCCACGAACGAGCCTGGCCAGCCGTGGGTGAGGATCAGCGGGCACGCCAGTCGTAGCCGTCACGCCAGTAGTCAACCAGGCCTTGGACGTGACTCCGGCCGACGTCATCGAATCGGGCACGGCGCAGACGGTCGGACAGGTCGGCGAGGGCGGGTGGCGGGATCTCGATTCGATAGGGGGTGAGGTCTGTTTCAGTCGGCATCGAGGGCCTCCAGCGCTTGCGACAGCTTCTCCAGCGCCTGCAGCGCGTTCTGGAGTTCGTCCGGACCGAGCCGGTCGGCCAGCCGGTCGGCGAATGCGCGCTGGTCCGGCACGATACGTTCCACAGCGGCCAGCCCGTCGGGGGTCGGTACCAGCAACTTGGCTCGGCTGTGGGCCGGGTTGGGCCGATACTCGGCCAGTCCCTTGTCGACCAGCAGGTCGGCGATCCGCTGGACGCTCTGGCGGGTGATGCCCATGACCTTGGCGATGCCGGCCACGGGGAGGGGTTCATGCAGCACCGCGCCGAGCACCTGCCACCAGGCGGCGGTCAGGCCCGCCGGCCTGGCCAGCCCCTCCGCTACGTGCAAGAACTGGCCGTTGAGACGGAAAACGGTCACCGCCGCTCTGGCCATGAGCTCGCCCGGCTGTGGCTGATCCTGCGTGGGGTGGCTCATCGCGTACTCGCCGCCAGCACCGCGAACGCGCTCGCGTCCTGCTGCCCGAACAGCCGGTACCAGGCGTCGAGCACCTCCGGCTCGTACACCCCGAGCCTGGCCAGCACTTCACGGGCGAACTCCACCGGCGAGGTCGGGCTCGCCGTGATCAGATCACCGTCGGTGACCGCTGGAGCGTTCCGGTAGCGGCCCGCACCGGCGTACCCGGTCGCGGCGAGGAACTCGGGCGCGCTGCTGGTGTGGTCACGGTCGTCGAGCAGGCCTTCGCGTGCGAGGCCGGCCGTGGCGCCGCAGATCGCCGCGACCGGCACGCCCGCGTCAAGGAATTCACGGGCCTTGCGCCCGAAGGCCTGGTTGCCTTCGGCCCAGATGTGGGCGCCGGGAAGGATCAACATGGCGCTGCCCTCGGGCGTGACCTCATCCAGGAGCAGGTCGGGCAGGATCCGCATCCCGCCGACCGTGATCACCGGCTCGAGACTCTCCCCCACCGTCCGCACGTCATACCGGCCAGGCCTGCGCTGGCCGAGCTCGCTGCGGATGTGCGCGATGGCATGGCCCACCTCCCAGTCGGCCAGGGTGTCATAGACGGCGACATGTACGATCTCAGGATTCATGACAGCATTCTGTCGCTATGGCAGGATGCTGTCAAAAATATCCGGCCACTGCGCCGCCTGCTCTCCCTGACCGAGGGCCAAGTGGCTGTTCATGTCCAGCTCCAGACGCCCGTACAGGTTGAGGTGGGTCCAGAGCGGGGTGGACAGGCCCCGGCGGTCCTCTTCGGTGAGGCGGGCGGGCCACGTGGAATCTTGTAGACGATCTGGGCGGGGTGGAGGGCGGGCGCGGACACCTCGACGCGCTCGCGGCCGTCGCCGGTCAGCTCGCCGGTCAGCTCGCCGGCCTTTACGCCGCTCTGCTGCCATAACGCCTGCCTCGACTCGTCGTGAGGTAGACGATGGTACGGCGGCGTCGGCCGTACTTACGTTGCCGCAGCGGCGTCGTCGATGGCGGCGAGCAACGTATCCAAGGTGTCCAACTGTTTCTGCCCGAGCGCACCGAATATCCGCTGGAGTATCTGTTCCCCAGCGGCCATACCTGTGGCGAGTGCCGCAGAACCCTTCATGGTGAGAACAACGACTTTGGCGCGCCGGTCCATTGGATCTGAGCTCCGTTCGATCAGCCCATCTCGTTCCAGCGACTCGACCGCCTGGGTGACCGAACGTGCGGCCATGCCCAGTTCCGCGGCCAGGGACGTCTGCCGAAGCGAGCCCTTCTGGTCGAGCACCTGCAGCACCTTTGCGCGTGCGAGGGAGAGCCCGCTCGCCATCATGTGCTCGTCGACCACTCTGCGCACCCGGTAAGCCGACGACAAGTACCGCAGCCCCACTCGCTCGGCCTCAGATTGATCGACCATGGTCATCTCTCCTCCGGCTGGGCGCATTCTCTGAGGTACCTCAGCAATGCTACATTAATGAGGTACCTCAAGATATGGAGTCAAAGGATCCGATGGACGACCGACCCGTCATCGTCTTGACCGGAGCCACCAACGGCCTCGGCAAAATCGCCGCCCTGGAGCTTGCCCACCGCGGCGCCCACCTCGGCATCGTCGCCCGCGACCCGGTAAAAGCCGAAACCCTGCTCAGGGAAATCGATCAGGTGGCTCCAGGCACTTCCGCCGAACTGTTCCTCGCCGACCTGACGTCCTTGAAGGATGTTCGCCGCGCTGGACAAGAGATCGCCACTCGCTTCGAACGGATCGACGTGCTGATCAACAACGCCGGGCTGCACGCGTTCTCCCAGCGGATCACGCCCGAAGGCTTCGCCGAAATGACCGCGGTGAACTACCTCGCCCCCTGGGTGCTCACCAACACTCTCCGCGACAAGCTCGTGGCTTCAGCACCCGCCAGGGTCGTCACCGTCGCATCCGAGGCCTCTCGACATTCCGGTGGCATCGACCCGGCGAGGGATCTCACCCTCGTCGACGACTACAACCGGCGGGAATCCTCGAAGCTCTATGGCCGGTCGAAGCTGATGGACATCATGTTCACCCAAGAACTTGGCAGGCGGCTGGCAGGCACGGGGGTTACCGCCAACTGCTGCGACCCCGGCTTCAACACCAGCGGACTCGGACGCGAACTGCCTTTCTCCGGGATCCTGGAAAAAATCCTGACACGGTTGAAGATCGGCGCCCCTCAACGCGGTGCCGGAATCATCGTACGGCTCGCGACCGACCCCGCATTCGCCGCCACCACCAGCGGCTACTTCTCCGTCAAGGACGCCAAACCCCTCACCTGCCCGGAACCAGGATGTTCCGAGGCGATTCAGCGTGAACTGTGGGAGACCACCGCGAACCTTCTCAGCGACATCCTTCACACCGCCAAATGAGATACCACGCCCTCTGCCCACTGAACAACGAAGGAAGCGCCCGGCCGCCGCTGGGAGCAACCACGTGAGCATGTCAGCGCCGACCGGGGTGCCGGTGCGGCCGGATCTCTCCGGTTGACGGGGGAGGGCCGGCTCGGTGATTACCCGGGGAGCACCCGAACCTCGGCGCTGGGCAGCGTGGTCCACCAGCGGTCGTAGCGGCGGTAGGGCTGGGGGTCGCGGTCAGCGAGGAGTGCCACCAGCGACCGGGCCTCCGCGGCGAGTCCCTCCCAGGCCTCGGCCGGTAGGCGGTGGAAGGCGGTCGCTTCGATTCCTCCCTCGACCGGGCGCCACACGCCGGCGACGTACCCATCGACCAGGAGTGTCGGCAGCACGTCGCCGTTCGACCGGGCCACGAGCTTGCGGTACTCCGGCGGAATGACGCGGCTCCGGTCGGCGTAGGCCAACAGGATGCTGTCCCACATGGCCATCAGTCTGGGCGGGGCCGGCGTGTCCTCGGCGGGGCGCGGGGCGCCGGGGACGTCGAACAGCTCCGTGCCATCGGGCCCTTCCAGCTGCTCCAGTACGCCGGAGAGAGCACCCAGGGCGTTTCGAGCCCTGGAACGCTGGACCAGGGCGAACTGCGCCACGTCTGCCACCGAGGCGGGGCCGAATCCCTCCAGGTAGCGCTGGGCCAATGTCTGCAGGTACTCGTCAGAGGTGTCTTTTCCCCCAGACGTCGGCGGCGTCCCCGCTGCGACGTACGACGGCCGCGAACCGAACGACCACGGCCCGGCTGTGGGGGTGTGCAGCAGCGGTGCGAACGACCGCAACGCCCACCACACGCCCTTCGGGGGGACTCCAAGCCGCGCGTCGAGCCATGCCTCGACCTCGGCTGCGGTACGGGGCCGGCCCGCGAATTCCAGCAGGTCCGGAAGTAGGGCGTCGGCGTCGGCGGCGCAGAGCCCGCTCGCCGTGAAGCGAGGGTCGCCGAGCCTGGCGGCTCGCAACGTCGGCTGCATGGCAGCATGCATGGCTGGATGGTCATCTGTGTGCACCACGTGCAACGTGATCCGCATCAGCGTCGCCTTGACCAGCGTCTGGTTGGCAAAGGCAACGTCGAGGTCGACCGGGTCGAAGGCGGTGAGACGGTTCCACAACGCGACGTACGGCGAGGCGGGCTGCTGCGCCTGCAAAGCGACCACGCGCCTGGCTGCGTCGATGACGCCGAGTCGCTGCCGCCGCAGAAGCAGCTGCCGGGCGAGCGTGGCGCGATTGAGCCGCTGTGCGGTGATCCTCATGGCGCGTCGGAGCTCTCATCCACTGCGGATCCTCCTGGATGGGCTGCGAGCGGTCACTGTCGAAAGCTACACCGTCACGCAGCCCATCCAGACGCCGCCGGTAGGTGCGCCGCCGCTCTCAGGGCATGGAGGTCTTCGAAGGGATCCGGGTTCGTCATGGCTGCCTCGATGCCGCCGAAGGTCGGGTCGGGATGGGATCACTACCAGGTGCGCACCTGGACCGGCCGGCACCGCCACATCACGCCGGCCATGCTCGCCGTACTCGTCTTCAGGCCGAGCAGTCAGAGGAGGTCCTGCACTGGTCACAATGAGAGAGTTCCATCCTGTTTTCCCGGGTAGAAGGGGATGGCCTGGCGCGGTGGGGTGTGATCCCCGCTGGTGAGCGGCAAGGATCATGGTCCTTGATCATCCGGCAGGTGGACAAAAGCGGATCTTCCGTGATTCAGCTGCGGCGCCCCATCCAGGATCGTTATCTTCCGTGTCCAGATGCTTTCACCGGGTAATCGCCGTTGGTCTGTCGAGGGATGCCGTGTCGCTGCTGGACCAGATCGCCACACGCCTCGTGGTAGCTACCGAACGCGCCGAGCACCTGCGCACCCGACTGGCCGAAGCCGAAGACGACCTGGACCGGCTGCGTGTGGCCGAGCAGGTCGTCAAGGAGATCCTCGCCGAACAGCCCAGCCGGGAGCCTGCCGAGAAGCCGGCCGATGAGCCGGCACCGGTGTATCAGGTGGCGCTGCCTGCCGACCGCGCCTTGCAGTTGCCGCCCGGCGGCCGGTTGATCTGTTTCCGGCACGAGGCCGCCGGGGTGCATGTGCTTCCCGCCGACTACCAGGCGCTGCTTTCCGCGGTGTGCCCCGGCCAGGCTCCGCTGTCCTGCAAGACGATCTGTGAGCAGCTGGGCCTGTCTGTCGAACCGGGCCAGGTAGAAGGCACCCGGGCCAAGCCGAACCGGCTGGTCGAGCGGGGCCGGCTGCGCAAGACCGCGGCCGGAGCGTTCGCCCCGCCGTCCTGACCAGCACCCCCGAGACGCCTATCTCGCACCCCTGACCAGGGGTGATGCCTGCGGACGCCGGTACGGCGGTGACGTAGCGCGCCCCCGGCAGGGGCATGGCGGTGTGTGAGAACAACCAAAACACTCGCCGAGGACGCGCCGTCTGCTGTCTACCAGTGCCGTCTGCCGCTGTCGACCAAGACCCTCACTCTGGTGGCCGGCTTGCTACGCGGCCACCTGAAGGCGATCGGATCCCGCCGGCGGAAACCGCCGTCCGGGAAGATCGCGCTCATCGTGCTCGCCGTCCTGCGCCACGACCGGCGCCTGGCTGACATGGCCGGCGGCAACAACGTGTCGGCCTCCACCATCCGCCGCTGGGTGCTGGAGGTCATCGACCTGCTCGCCGCGCGCGCCCCACGCCTGGACCGCATCCTGAAACAGATCGCCAAGGCCGGCGGGCAGGTCGTGCTGCTGGACGGCACGCTGGTGCGTACCCGCCGCCGCACCGGGCAGGCCAACCGCAAAAACTACTCCGGCAAACACAAGGTCCACGGCTTGTCGTTCCTCGCGCTCACCGATGAGCAAGGCAACCTGATCTGGATCTCCTCCGCCAAGCCGGGCCGTTCCAGCGAGATCACCACCGCCCGCCACAACAAGATCACCGCCTGGCTGCGCCGCTTCGACCTGGGCGACCTGAAGAACTGGCGGGTACTGACCCGGCTGCGCCTGAACGCCCGGCATGCCACCGCGCTGCTACGCGCCCTGCTGGTGCTCACCCGCCTCGAAGTCGCCCGCTGACAGATGATCTACTTCCATGATCTTGCCCTGCTACCACGACGTTCACACCTGACCGCCACCACACCAGCCCGTTCTACCTGCGGAAACAGGATGGAACTCCCCCAACGGCGCGGGTAGCGCGCTCCAGTCCGCGTGCCAGCGCACCGGTCAGGTCGCCGTCCAGGCCGTCGTAGGCGGCGATCGCGGCGGCTGCGTTGAGCAGCACCGCGTCGCGCACCGGCCCGCGCCGACCGGCCAGGGTTTGACGGACGACCTCGGCGTTGAAAGCGGCGTCACCGCCCCGCAGGTCCTCCAGCGCGCAGCGAGGCAGACCAAGATCGGCGGCGTCCACCACGGTTTCGCGGACCACGGTTTTGCCGGTGACCACCCACACCCGGGTAGGGGCGCCGATGGAGAGTTCATCCAGGCCGTCGTCGCCGCGTACTATCAGCGCCGAGCAGCCACGGGAGGCGTCGGCGATCGATGACGCGCTGGACCTGTTCACGCTGTTGATGCAGATCAAGCTGATCCGGGGTTGAGGAATCCAGGAACAGCGGTTGGCGCTGAGAATGATCACGGTCGCGTGGTGCCTTGCCCCCTTGCGCGTGTCGTGGTGGTCACTCGCGGCTGTTCCGTAAGGGGATCCTTCACCGGAACACTCGTCAGCGCGGATGGACGCCCAGGTGGAGGTGTTCCATAAGGCCGTTCCGCAAACTGTTCCGGTGACAGGGGGCTACCCGGAACACTGGAGGGCGTGAACGGGACGCGTGTCGGGTACGCCCGCTGCTCCACCGACGAACAAGACGTGATCATCCAGACCGGGCAATTGCTCGCGCTCGGCGTCCCCGCCGACCGGATCTACATCGACCGCGGGTTCTCCGGCACACCGTCGCGCCCGCCGAACGGATGAGATCAGCCGATGACCGCGTTCGCCGTCGTTGCCTCGGAGGCGGGGCTGCCGGCGTGCCGCGCCTTGTGGCGTACGGTCGCCACCACCAGTGTGGCGGTGAGCATCAGCATCAGCACATAGCCGCCGACAGGGCCGTAAAGCTGATCGGCGAGGGTCGCCGCTGTGACGGTGAAGGCGCCGCCCAGGGTGGTGATGGTGTTGGTGAGCCCAGACGCGGCACCTGCTTGCGCGCCGTCGACGACGCTGAAGGCCATCCGGTTCAGTAGATCGTCGGTCTTGACGTACAGTGCGGTTGCGAGGGAGTCCAGCTCTGTCTTCACACACTGACGTTGGACTCCCTCGTCCTATGCACGCAGGCGATCCCTTGGAATCGATCATCTAGTGCTGCGTTCCTCAAAGGGTGTACACGAAGTGGCGGCGGTATGAGCGAGGTGTGGGCTGGAGGCGTCCCCAGATCCAGGGGCGGGCGCGGGCGTTGAGCTGGGCGGTGGCAACGCGGGTGGCGTGGTCGATCTCATCGGGATCGGCGAAGGAGGTCCCGGCCAGAGCGGTCTTGCGGAACAGGCGCCACCAGCCCTCTTGCAGGTTGAGCCAGCACGCGCCGACCGGGATGAACACCTGCCGGATGCGGGGGTGGTCGATCAGCCACGTGCGGGTGGAGACGCTGTTGTGACTGGAGAGGTTGTCGGTGATGACGACGATCTGGCCGTGCGGGTTGGCCTCTTCCACCTGCTGGAGAAACCGTTGGTAGTGGTCGCTGTTGCGGGAGGCGGCGGTCATGGTGACCGCGGCGCCGTCGGCGACGCGGAGCCCGCCATAGACCCAGGTCTTCTCCGGGCCGCGCGAGTAGTCCAGCTCGGCTTTGATCCGATGGCCGTCGGGCGACCAGGCGGGCGAGGGTGGGAAGGTGCGCGGGATCACCGGTCCGAGTTCGTCGGCGCAGATCACCGTGGAGCCCTCCGGCGGGGCGGTGTAGAGCTCCACGATGGCCGTCCTTTTGGGGCGAATTCCGGATCCCGGCTGGTCACCCAGCTGCGGGTATGGCGCCAGCGCACCCCCTCGGCCAGCAGGATGCGCCGTACCTGGCTGCGATGCACCTCGATCCCGGCCTCCTGGGCCGCCTGGGTGAGGGTGTCCAAGGTCCACTCCGCCGGCTTGTCCTCATCGGCGGCTGACAGCTCCCCGGCCGCATCGCGGACCAGGCGCCCGGGCGGCGCCGACCGGGCCAGCGCGATGATGGCCGAGCGCTGCTCTTCGGTGATCCGCCGCTTGCGCCCCACTCCGGGACGGTCACCCAGTCCATCGAGGCCGTCGGCGTTGAACCGGTGCAGCCAGCGGCGCACCTTCTTTTCATGGCAGCCGATCTCGGCTGCGATCGCCGGGACTCCCAGTCCGTCCCAGCTCAGCGTGATGATCCGGGCTCGCTCGATCCAATCGGCCGGGGCATGCCGGGCCCGAGCGAGCTGATGAACCTTCTTGGCCTCCGCCTCGTCTTGCAGCGGACGGGCCCGCAGAAACTTCGGCACCGTGCTCGCCTCCACACAGCAGGTCAGCACCCTTTGGGAACAAAACCTACCCATGCAAAGAGGAACGAAGCACTAGCGACGCGCTACCGAGGCGGCACCCTGCCCTACTCGTTCTCCCCACCGATCTGACGCCCGTCGAACGGGCCTGGTGCCTGCCGCCTGCTGTCAGCGGTCCGTCAGGCATTGCCCCCATCGAGGGATCACCCGTCGAGGCGGTCGAGGCGGTCGATCCCGCCGATGGTGCGCGGCCCGCCGGGGCCGGTGCGCTGAGCGGCCCACTACTGTGGCGAGCTCAGGGCCGCGGCCGGTGGATACCGGGTACGGATCGTGGCGAGCCTCTCCACGTTGAGCATCAGCCTGTCTCGCTACGACTCACACGGTGGAACGAAAAGGTCACCGGAGCGTAACCATGCGGCTACAGGATTGGCCGGCGCTCACGAGACTGGAGCTATAGCTCCGTGGACGTCGGGAAATTTAGTGTATCTCGCACCATCCTTATAGGGGATGGCCGGCGGGGGTGGTGACGCGAATAGCCTGAATAATTAGACTATTTAACGTTTGGTCGTATTTATTCTTTTGGTTCTATTGGTTGCATTCGGTCTCCCTGACCGCTAATCGCGTCGCAAGCGCGTAGGTTATGATCTGGCATAATCGCGTGCAGTCGAACTCCTGATTTCAGCCCTCATTGTGAGTGGCAGCCAAAGAAAGGTGATAGGCGATGCAGAAAGCGGCCATCGATCGAGTAAAGCTCATCTTCGCCCTGCTCGACGCCGACGGCACCGGCTATCTCGAAGCCGAGGACTTCGAACTCATGGCGACCCGTGTCGTCGCAGCGTCCCCTGATTCCGACGGCGCGGCCAAAGCTGCCATGCTGGCCGCTTTCCGGCGCTACTGGACGACTCTGGCCGCCGAACTGGACGACAACCGCGACGGCCGTATCAGTTTCGAGGAGTACGCCGCGTGCGTACTCTCCCCGGAGCGTTTCGACGGGGCGGTCACCGACTTCGCCGAGGCGCTGGCCGCACTGGGCGACCCGAACGGCGACGGGCTCATCGAGCGGCGCGTCTTCGTGGCGCTCATGACGGCCATCGGCTTCGAGCGCGCGAACATCGACGCGCTCTTCGACGCGTTCGAGCCATCGGACGCCGACCAGATCATGGTCTCGGTCTGGGCCGCCGGCATCAAGGACTACTACAGCCCGGAGAAGGCGGGAATTCCGGGCGATCACCTGGTCGGAGGGCCGATCTGATCGGGACTACGGCAGCCTGACACATCCGGCCTTCGACAAAGGAGCATGAGTGGAACCAGTCGTTGGACTTGCCGTCGGCCGGGGAACGGGCCCCGAACTCGCGGCCGTCTTCGAGCGGGTGCTGGCCAGGATCGCCGACGCGTATTCGGTCGGAATCGGCGTCACGCGGTCGGAAAGGGTTTACCACTCGTATTCGTCGCTGAAGGCCGACGCCGGGATCGAGCGGGTCCGCGAACTCACGCGGGAGGACGCCGACCACTACGCGGAGTTCTGCCGCACGCGGGCCGCTCTCGGCGTCCCGGCCATCTTCCGCACGGCGATCAACGCCCAGTCGCTCTACTTGGTCCGCCAGCGCCTACAGGCGGTGAAGGTCGACGTTATCGCCACCCCGGACGTGTCACTGCTGCTGGTTCGCGACGAGGCCCAGGGCTTCTACACCGGGGAGAACACCCACGCCCCGGGCGCACTCATCCGCACCATGGCGTTCAGCCGGGAGATCACCGAGAAAGTCATCGCCTTCGCCGTGCGGCGTGCGCGGCGGGAGTGGCCGGACGGCGGAGTCGACCAGATCGTCATGGCTTACAAGTTCCACCTGCTCGACGGGGCCCTCGACGAGTGGGTGGCCGAGAGCGCCGCGCGGCACGGCGTCGAGATCTGCCTGTCCCAGCCAGACACGGTGAACCGCAATCTGATCGAGCGCGGCCCGCGCCCCCGCACGGTGATCATCGCGGGCAACGAATGGGCCGACATCATGCACGTGGTCCTGCTGGACCGCTTCGGCTCCGAACGCCAGGAGAACCGCTGCACCGAGAACGTCTACCTGCACCCCGACGCGGCCGGACTGGTTGAGTACCAGACCGTGCACGGCTCCGCCGACGACCTGGCGGGAACGGACGCGGTCAACCCGGTGGCGACCGTGCGCGCCGCGGCGGTGATCGCCGAGCGGCACGCGGGCTGCGCCGGGGCGGTGCGGATGGTGGAGCGCGGCCTCGAATCACTCGGCCGCCGGGGCATCGGCACCCCGGACCTCGGCGGACGGCACTCGACCACCGCCGTGGTGCACGCGCTGCTCGACGTGCTGGAGCCCGATGGGCGGCCAGCCATGATGGCGGACTCGTGACCCCCGTGGAGACCACCGCACTGGTCGTCATAGACCTGCAGAACGACTTCTGCGTCGGGCCGACCGCCCTGGCCCGGTACTCCGGCGACCCCGCGACACTGGACGCCGTCACGACGAACACCGTGCTGGCCGTCGACCGGGCGCGGGCCCGCGGCACGGAGGTGGTCTTCGTCCGGTTCATCGGCGACGCGGAGCACCAGGGTCCGAGCTGGCGGCGCCGGGATCGCGCACGGGGCAAGCGGCCCAAGTGCCGGGAAGGCTCGTGGGGCGCGGAGTTCCACAAGGTGTCCCCCCTGCCGGGGGAGCGCGTCTTCACCAAGCGGGCGTGCTTCGACGCCTTCCTCAGCGCTGGGTTCGAGCAGCACCTCGTCCACTGCGGCGTCGGGCGGCTCGTGTTCGCGGGCCTGTACACCGATGTCTGTGTGGACTCCACCGCCCGGACCGCGTTCCAGAAAGGCTTCCACGTCACAGTGCTGACCGACTGCACCACCAGCCTGCACCTGCCGGACGCGGACATCCTGCGCTTCATGGCCGTCCTCTACGGCGCCCACATCACCACCCACGACCACCCGGACTCGTGGGCGCCCCCTCTCGGAGAGGAGGACGCGTGCCAGATGCCCAGCACACCGGTGTCGAAGGCGGCGTCGGCCTGACCGCCCTCATGGTCGCCACCGCCCGGGCGATCGAGACCCACCGATCCGATGCCCTGGCCAGCGACGCCTACGCCGAGCATTTCGTGCGCGCCGCCGGGGCGTCCGCGGCTTGGCCGGTCCGCCCGGCGGAGGTGCCGGACGGGGACGCGAACCCCTTGTGGGGCAGGCTGGGGCGCTACTTCGGCCTGCGCACCCGAGTCCTCGACGACTTCCTCATCCGCTCGGCCCAGGAGGGCGCCCGGCAGGTCGTTCTGCTCGGCGCGGGCCTTGACACGCGGGCCTTCCGGCTCGACTGGCCGCCGGGCCAGGTCATCTACGAGATCGACCGCGACGGCGTCCTGGAGTTCAAACGCTACGTGCTCGACGGCCTCGCCGCCATCCCGATGGCCACGCGCCGCCCGATCGCGGTCGATCTGCGCGGCGACTGGGCCCAATCGCTGGTGAGCACGGGCTTCGACCTGACTGTGCCGACCGCGTGGCTGGCCGAGGGCCTGCTGCTCTATCTTCCGCCGGCCGCTGAGCGCCGTCTCATCGATACCGTGAACCGCCTGAGCGCCGACGGAAGCACCCTGGCCTTCGAGGTCAAGCTCGGGACGGAGTCTCCTGAGGTCCGCGACAGCCCCGTCTACGTCGCGACCAGACAGCAGATCGGCGTCGACCTGCTCGCCCTGTTCGACGGGGAGCCGCGCCCCGACTCCGTCGGCGACTTGAGGGGGCGGGGCTGGTCCACCGCGATCCACACGCCCTTCGATTTCGCCCGCCGCCACGGTCGCGGTCCACGCCCTGAGCCGAACGACGCTCTAGCAAGCAACCGCTGGGTGTTCGCGAATAAGGGGTCCCGGTAGTAATCGCCGCAAAAAAACGGAAATGCTGGTCAGGGCCTCGGTGAACGGTCTTCCTGGGTCGACCGTGGAAGGGCTCCGGACCTGCATATCCGTTGGAAATTCGGCGGATACTGCTCGGGGCCAGCCGAGATACGGAGAATTCCGGCCATGGCAAGATCCAGAAGGCTGTGAGCAGGGAGGGCAGCGCGCCGCCGGCGCCACGCCTACGGTTGGCCGACCCCCGACTTCCGAGATGAGCCAATCTGGCCTGTCGTTAACGACGCTGTCGCCAGGTCGCGCAAGGGGCGTTGGCGCTGGTCGGCGCAAGCCCCAGACGGGCCTGTCCGGGGGGCGGGGGGCGGCGTGTTCGGCCCGCGCAGGTGAGCCCAGTCCAGAGATCACTGCCGAGCGGCGGGAATGAGAGCCTCACCGGCACACGACTGTCGGCAGGGGCTGAGCATCAGACCGAAAGGTCGTGCTAAAAGATGACAGGCCTTGTCGGGTATTGCCGTTACCTTCGGATCATGTACAACACGTTGAAGGGCAAGGTCGCGCTGGTCGCCGGAGGTACGCGGGGTGCCGGGCGGGGCGTCGCGGTGGAGCTGGGCGCGGCGGGGGCGACCGTGTACGTGACCGGTCGGACCACGCGCGAGAGCCGCTCCGAGTACGGGCGGCCTGAGACCATCGAAGAGACCGCGGCATTGGTGAACGAGGTCGGCGGGGACGGGATCGCCGTCCAGGTTGATCATTTGGAGCGCGAGCAGGTGTGTGCCCTCATCGAGCGGATTGAGCGAGACCATGGGCGGCTGGACGTGCTGGTCAACGACGTGTGGGGCGGGGAGTTGCTGGCCCAATGGGACACGCCGCTGTGGGAGCACGATCTCGACGGCGGGCTGCGGCTGCTCCGGCTCGCCGTCGACACGCACATCATCACCAGCCATTACGCACTGCCCCTGCTGATCAAGCGTCCGGGCGGCCTCGTGGTGGAGATGACCGACGGGACCAAGGAGTACAACGACCGTAACTACCGCGTCTCCTTCTTCTATGACCAGGCCAAGAGCGCGGTGATCAGGCTCGGCTTCGCGCAGGCGCACGAGTTGCGGCAGTATGGCTGTGCGGCGGTGACGTTGAGTCCGGGCTGGCTCAGGTCGGAGATGATGCTGGACCTGTTCGGGGTGACGGAGGAGAACTGGCGTGATGCCACCGCCCGCGAGCCGCACTTCGTGATCTCGGAGACGTCACGTTACGTCGGCAGAGCGGTCGCCGCTCTGGCCATGGACCCGGATGTGCTGCGCTGGAGTGGGCAGTCGCTGTCCAGTGGGCAGCTCGCTCGTGAGTACGGCTTCACCGATCTGGACGGCTCGCAGCCGGACTGCTGGCGATACATCGTCGAGGTCCAGGACCAGGGCAAGCCTGCGGAGGTGACCGGTTACCGGTGAGGAGGGTCCGGTCGGTTGATCGCGCACTCCACGGCAAGGCTTACCGTGGCCAACACAATGAGGAGTCGCGGTTCCGGCTGCTTTGTGGGCTAACGCAGCCGGAACCGGTGATCCTCGTCCCGGTGCATGTGCGGGCGCTGTCGGCTACTGCGGGTGCTGATTGGTGGTGCGTTGCTGCCCGAGGGCCTGATAGCGGTCCGCGAGCGCGTGGAACACCTCCTTCGGTTCCCAGGGCAAGTCGGGGTAGGTGCGCGCGGAGGCGGGGATGCCCTCCTCCTCGAAGACGGGCATGAGGTCGTTGGGGTAGCGGACCTGTTCGCCCTCGTCGCGCACCAGGTCCGGCTTGGGGGCGACGCCATCCGGCTCCATGGCTACGTACCAGCCGGAGCCTCCGTAGTCGCCCGCTCCCCGGAAGGTGCAGCAGCCGACCTCCAGGATCGCGACCGGCTTCGCGGTCGGGGCCGGCCAGGACCGGGACGCGGGCGTTGAAGGTGTCGCCGGGCAGGTATCCGCGGGCGAACAGGCTCAGTTCGCAGCCGGTGACGAGGACGACGTCGGCGCCGTCGCGGCGCAGCCGTTCGGCCCGCTCGGCGCAGTCGACGAGGTACGGCAGCATCTGCTGGTTCGTCATCTCGCAGGGAAACGGCGAGAACCAGACCTCCAGCCCGGCGGCTGCGGCGTACCCAGTCGCGGTCTCGATCCGGTCGGGTTCGCCGCCCGTGATGCGGACCGCGGTGCAGTGCAGGTCCTCGGCGATGGCCCGCATCTCCCGCTCAACAACCCGGGGGTCGAAGACGGGGCGGGAGTTGTCGCCGTTGGGAAAGATGCCCGTGTCGTAGCGGATGCCCTTGCCACGCATGATCTACACCTCCAATAAGAATCACTTTGTATCTTACGATGCCGATTAAGATACATGACGTGTCTAAAGAGTCCACGCGCAAGCGCCGCCGAGGGACCGAGCTGGAGGCGGCGCTCCTGGAAGCTGCCTGGGACGAGCTGGTCGCGGTCGGCTACGAGCAGCTTACGTACGAGGCCGTGGCCGACCGGGCCGGCACGAGCCGCCCGGTGCTCTACCGCCGCTGGCCGTCGAAGCGGGAGCTGGTCCTGGCCGCGCTGCGCCACCAGGCGCCGTCCCTGCCGGACGAACCGCCTGACACCGGCGACCTGCGCGGCGACGTCCTGGCCCTGCTGCGTCTCGTCGTCAGGCGGACGCGGGAACTCGCCCCCGTCCGTGAGGTGCTTGCCGCGGAACAGGGGCAGGCAACGGAGCTGACCGCATATCTGGCGTCGCGCAACCAGGGCCCGGGCCACGACTGGATGCGGACGGTGCTGGAACGGGCGGCCCGGCGCGGCGAGGTCGACGCCGCGGACCCACTCCCCGACAGGCTGGTCACGCTGCCGGTGGTGCTGGTCGTCCACGACCTTTTCACGGCCCGCCGCATCCCGACCGACGCCGACCTGGAGGAAATCGTGGACCGGTTGTTCCTCCCGCTGGTCATGCACCGGCGAGGACAACACACCTGAACGGAGCGCTCAGTCGGAGCCACACGTGCCCAGCGCAAGATGGCGACACGCAACGACTGACGCAACGCAGCCGAAGGATCAAGGCCGTGCCTGCGCGGTGAGTTGAGCGTTGTCCGATACGTGAGTGCGTCACCGTGGATCGTGTCGGACGAGCTGTGGGAGCAGATCGAACCGCTGCTGCCGAGAAGGGAGCGACGGTTCCGGTATCCGGGTCGAAGGCTGTTGCGGACCAGGCTGGCCGCGCAGCAGGAGAACTTCGTGTCCGTCCACACCGGATCCTCCGTGCGCGGCAGAGAGGGATGAACGCGTGCCGGATGCGGGGATGCTCGATCAGCCAGGTACGGGTGGCGACGCTGTTATGGCTGGACAGGTTGTCGGCGATCACCCAGATGTCGCCGTCGCAGGGGTCGGCGTCCTGGAATCGTTGCAGGAACCGCTGGCCGCGGTCGCCGCGGCCCAACCGGTCACCGACGACCGGCATACAGCACTGACGGCGCCCGAGATCCGCCGCCTGCCGGCCGTACTCCCTCACCCGGCCCCGCCGGATAGAGGAGATCCTGCGCCGGTCACAGTGGCGACGCCGCCATCAGGCCATCACCCGCCGACGCCACCAGCGTAGATCCCAACCATGATCTCAGAATGTCAGCGGCTGGCCGACGCGCTCCCGGCGGACGGACTGAGCCTGACCGATGACGAGCTGGTCGCCATCGAGCAGGCGGTGCCAGCCTCTGCGGTCGCCGGGGACCGCGGGGTCCGATTCGCGCAGGACGGCGAGCGCTGATGCCCCAGAGAGCAGCGCTCGACGCCGAGACCTGGCGACCACCGAGGACGTCCTGCGCCGCTACGGGCCGGCGAAGGCCACAGTGCTGGACGTGGCCCGGGCCCTGGGCGTCAGCCACGGGAGCGTCTACCGGCACTTCCTCTCCAAGGCGGCGCTGCGCGAGGCCGTCACCCGGCGCTGGCTGAACCGTGCGCATGACGGCCTCGCACAGGTTGCGGGCGACCAGTTCTCGCGGCGTCAGCTCGGACAGATCCCGGTGGAGGGCGCCCCTGGCGTCGTCGCGGCGGGCGAAACGCTCCACCAGGCGGCGGGTGATCGTCGGTGCGAGCAGGGCGTCGCCGGAGCGCACCAGCCGTACTGCGGCCACCAGGTGCTCGGGAGAGACATCCTTGAGCAGGAAGCCGCTGGCACCGGCGGTGAGGGCGGCGTAGACGTAGTGGTCGAGATCGTAGGTGGTCAGGATGAGGACGCGCGTCTCGTCCGCTCCGCCGGTCACGATCTGCCGGGTGGCTTCGATGCCGTCCATCTGCGGCATCCGGATGTCCATGAGCACGACGTCGGGTCTGGTACGCCGGACGGCGGCGATCGCTTCGGCTCCGTCGGCCGCCTCGGCCACCACGTCGATGCCGTCGGTGGTGAGGATCATCCGGAATCCGGTGCGTACCAGCGCCTGGTCGTCGGCGATGACGGCGCGCAGCGGCAGACTCATACGGTTCTCCAGGGGATGCGGGCCTTGAGCTGGTATCCGCCGCCGGTCCTGGGCGCGGCCTCCAGGGCTCCGCCGTAGAGGGCGAGCCGCTCGCGCAGTCCGATCAGGCCGCGGCCGTTGCCGGTCCGCGACTGGGCTGCCTGGGTGCCGCCGGTGTCGGTGACCTCGATCTCCAGCCAGTGGCCGGTGTGGCCGATCGCGACGGACGCCGTCGCACCGGCCGCGTGCTTGATCGTGTTGGTCAGAGCCTCCTGCACGACGCGGTAGACCGCCAGATCGACCCCGGGAGGCGGGGGCCGTAGGGCGGCGAGACCTTGACGTCCACAGTCACCCCGGCGGCGCGGACCCGCTCGATGAGGCCGTCGAGCTGGTCGAGCCCGGGCTGCGGTTCGAGTCCGTCGCCCGAGCCGTCGGAGCGCCCGCTTTCCGGGCCGGCGAGCAGACCCATGACGTTGCGCAGCTCGGCCATGGCGGCCCGGCCGCTGGCTTCGATCGCGATCAGGGCCTCCTTGGACTGCTCCGGCTGCGCGTCCATCACCTTGCGGGCGGCGCCGGCCTGGATCACCATCACGCTGACATTGTGGGTCACCACGTCATGGAGTTCGCCCGCGATCCGGGAGCGTTCGGCCTGGACCGCCTTGCGCATGGCGTCTTCCTGGGCCTGCTGCAGTTCGGCGAGCCGATTCCGGCTATGCCGCCAGAACTGGACAAAGCTCGCTAAAGCCCCGGCGCTGAGCAGGATAACGTAGGGCCCCAGCCAGCTGGGGAGGCTGGGGACGATGTCTCGGTCCACGGCACCGGCGAGCACGGCCGCGAGCAAGAGGCCTGCCGCGGCGGGCACCCGGTTGCGGCTGTGCGTGATGGCGCTGTAGGCGGCGATCGCGGCGGTCAGCACGGTGATCCACGTCTCACCCCCGTTCGTGGCCAGCGTCGCGGACAGCACCATCCAGAAGGTGGCGAGGGGATACCGGCGCCGGGCCGCCAGCGGCAACGCGGTGAGCACCACCAGGAGCAGAGGCGGGTCGTACCCGTCGAGGCCGGCGTCCGCGTGCGGGACGGGCTGGACCGGCTCGGGCAACCGCGTGCCGGTGCCCGCGCCGGGAAAGACGAGGCCGGCGCCGTGACGGGGCACTCCGACGGCGCAAGGCCGAGGCTGCGGAATCCGGTCCTGCGTAGCGGCGCGGTCGCCGTCGCCGGACTGCTCGCCTTCACGGGGTCCGCGTCTCTCGCGCCCGCGCCCGCCTCCTCGGCGTCCGCCTCCGCCGGTTCCTCGGCCGCGCCGAGCAGCACTCCGTATCTGCCCAAGCCGACCGGTTCCCATCCGGTCGGCACCACATCCCTGTATCTGAAGGACACCTCCCGCCCCGATCCCTGGGTCCCCACCGCGAAAGCCAGGGAGCTCATGGTCTCCCTGTGGTATCCGGCGAGGTCGCCGGGCAAGCGGCGGGCGCAGTACATGACGCCGAAGGAGTCGGAGCTCCTCCTCAAAGACGGAAAGATAACCGGCGTTCCGCTCGACGTGCTGAGCAAGATGCGGACCAACGCCTTCAGCGACGCGAAACCGGCGGGGCGTAAGCACGGCCTGCCCCTTGTGGTGCTCTCTCCCGGTTTCACCAAGCCCCGCAGCGAACTCACGGCCCTCGCCGAGGATCTGGCGAGCAGGGGCTATGTGGTAGCCGGAATCGATCACACGTACGAGAATGTTGCCCAGACCTTCCCCGACGGACGGGTCACCACCTGTGTCCCCTGCGAGGGTAACCACGACGAATCGCTCTTCACGAAGCTGTCGAAGGGCCGGGCGGCCGACGTCTCCTTCGTGCTCGACCAGCTGACCGGGCCGCACCCGAAGTGGAAGGGCGCTTCACTGATCGACCCGTCCCGGATCGCGATGGCGGGCCAGTCAGTAGGCGGCGCAAGCACCATCGCCGCGATGGTCAAGGACGCCCGGCTCCGCGCCGGGATCGACATGGACGGCACCACGCCCACCGGGATCCTCGACAGCCAGCTGTCGCGGCCGTTCATGTTCCTGGGCAAGCCGGCCACGTACACCCCCGGATCCGGCAAGCCGGAGGTCGCCACCTGGGAGCGCGACTGGAAGCTCCTGACCGGATGGAAGCGCTGGCTTCTGCTGACCGGCGCGGTGCACGTGTCCTTCACCGACTATGGCGTGCTGGTCGATCAGCTCGGCGTCGACTCCGGCGCCAAGCTGTCCGGGGCCCGCTCCTTGGAGATCACCCGCAGGTACGTCAGCGCCTTCTTCGACCTGCACCTGCTGAAGAAGCCGCAACCCCTGCTGGACAAGCCGTCGGCGCGCTACCCCGAGGTCAAGGTCTGCACTCCGGAAACGAAGACCTGCGAGTAGGACATCGCCCGGTGCGACGGGAAGACGGTCGCGGCCGACGGCTCGCAGATCGACACGTGGGAGAACAACCTGCTGGGCGAGACTTCGACCCGGTACGGCGGGATCGCCTACCGGCACGTCTCCAACACCCACGTCGCCGCCGGTTGGGCAACCACTCCCGCAAGAACCGCGTCCCGGTCTGGTCGGCGTCCCTCCAGCGGCGGATAGAACCGTCAAGCTGGGTCAGGGGGCGCCGGCTCGCGCCGCGGTGACCGCCACCGTGGTGTAATGCATCGTGAAGCTGCCTCCCACCGTGTCGATGGCGGCGCCGATGCCCGCCAGTATCTCCTGCAGCTTGGCCGGCGGGAGCTGACTGTGGCCGCCGAAGGTGGGCAGCTGGTCCAGCCACTCGTCGCGGGTGTAGGGCCGGTCCCAGTCGAATCGCCACTGCTCCGGTTCGCCGAACGCGCCCGCCTGCCGTATCCCGCTATAGTTAGTTAGGTGGCTGACTCGAAGAAAATCGATCGCGCCCCGGTCATCACGAAGCGGGGCAAACAGGAGCGGCTGACGGCCGCCGCAGTGAAAATGCTGCATGAGCAGGGCGTCGAGAAGACAACGCTCGCCGACATCGCACGGGCGGCCGACGTCCCCGTGGGCAACGTCTACTACTACTTCAAGACCAAGGACGACCTCGTCGAGGCGGCCATCGGCGCGCACGCGCAGGGCCTCCAAGCAATGATCGCTTCACTCGACGAGCTCCCCACTCCGCAGGACCGGCTGAAGACACTCATAGGCGGTTGGGTGCAGCAACGCGACCTCGCTGCACGGTTCGGCTGCCCCACCGGCACCCTTTGCTCGGAACTCGACAAACGCACCGATGGTCTCGACCGCACCGCGGCCAAGGTCATGCAGGGCATGATCGACTGGACCGAGCAGCAGTTCCGTTCGATGGGTCGAAGCGACTCCCGCGACCTCGCGGTCGCCCTGATCGCCGCCTACCAGGGGATCTCGCTGCTCACCAACACCTTCCGCGACCCTGAGCTCATGACCCGCGAAGGCGACCGGCTGGAACGCTGGATCGACTCGCTCGGTCGGCCACCAGGAGATCCTGACGACCCCAGGTAGATATTTCCCTCTCCATCGTGCCGGACGTCCCCACCACACGGTTCCGCAGTAAACCCCGGATTTACTGCGGCAGAGCCCGATCGGCCCCCACCATGACCTGGAGGCCGCGATTTCGCGTGCCGCCAGGTTGTGCAGCGGCTACCACTCCAAGGTGGTGCCGAAGTCGACGCCGAACGGGAAGTACCCGGCCTGCTGGTTGATCTCCAGAATCCGCTGGAGGATGCCGTGGACGTAGGCCGGCGGCAGCCGGCCGCCCATCGTGCTGGCGCGCCGGTGCCCCTCGGCCAGGATCCACACACCGGTGGAGTCGCAGAAGGTCAGCTTGGCGACGTCCAGCACCACGTGGATGCGGCCGCGGGCCAGGGTGTTGGTCAGCAGTTGCTGCAGCAAGGGCGCCGACAGCGCGTCCATCACGCACAGCTACGTCGGGTCTCATTGCACCGATCCGAGCGGAAGGCCATGAGGGCGGCGCTCTCGGCTGACCGAGCGCCCAACACCGGCGAGCTCCTCAACCGGTGAGCCGTCGCCGGATCCGCCGAGGACCGGCCGCTGAGCGAGGAGCGGACATGGGCATTCTGACCGGCAAGACGGCGCTGGTGACGGGTGGATCGCGGGGAATCGGCCGGGCGGTCGCGCTGCGGCTGGCCGCCGAGGGCGCTCTGGTTGCCGTCCACTACGGCGGCGACGACGGCGCGGCCAAGGAGACCGTGGCGCGGATCGAGGAGGCAGGCGGCCGGGCGTTCGCCGTCCGAGCTCGGTTCGGCGACGATGGCGCGGTGGAACGGCTGTTCGAGGGCCTGACCGCGGGGCTGGCGGGACGTGGGCTGGACATCCTGGTCAACAACGCGGGCATCGGCTCGGGCAACCCGATCTCGCAGGTCACCCCAGAGGAGTTCGGCAGGCTGCTCACGATCAACGTCGGCACGCCGTTCTTCGTGATCCAGCGCGCGCTGCCGCTGCTGAACGACGGCGGCCGCATCATCAACATGGGCTCGACAGCCAGCCGGTTCGCGGTCTCCACGCAGATCGGCTACACCATCAGCAAGGCGGCGCTGGAGTCGATGGCCCCGTCGCTGGCCAACGAGCTCGGCGGGCGCGGCATCACGGTGAACACGGTCGCGCCCGGCGCGGTGCGGACCGACATGACCGCGGGTTACACCTCCATCCCCCATCCCCGAGGTGGTCGCCGCCGGTGGATAATCATCGGCATGCGGTTCGGAATCCTTGGCGAGACCCGGGCGTGGCGTGACGACGGGGCCGAGGTTCCGCTGGGCGGACCGGCCCGCCGCGGGCTGCTGGCCCTGCTGCTGGTCCGCCCCGGCGAGGTCGTGTCGGCTGACCGGCTGACCGGCGAGATCGACCCGGACGGGGTGCTGTCGGCGCACGCGCTGCAGTCCCAGGTGTCCAGGCTGCGCACAGCCCTCGGCTCCGAGGCCGCGATCGAGCGGGCCGGGGCGGGCTACCGGATCGTGGTTCCCCAAGACGACGTGGACGCCTGCCGGTTCGAGCGGCTGTCCCAGGAAGGCCGGGCCGCGCTGCGCGACGGCGACGCCGAACGGGCGGTCGCGCTGCTGCGCGAGGCGCTGGAGCTGTGGCGGGGGCCGGCGCTGGCCGACCTCGCCGAGAGCGAGACGGCCCAGGCCGCCGCCGTACGGCTGGAGGAGCACCGGCTCGGGGCGCTCGAAGACCGGATCGAGGGCGAGCTCCGGCTCGGCGAGCATCGCGCGGCCGTACCCGAGTTGCGCGAGCTGGTCGGCCGCCATCCGCTCAGGGAACGGCTGACGGGGCTGCTGATCCGGGCACTGTTCGCCGAGGGCGGCCAGGCCGCGGCACTGGTGGTGTTCGAGGAGACCAGGCGGCACCTGGCCGACGAACTGGGCGCCGATCCCTCGGCCGAGCTCACCGCCCTCCACCGGGAGTTGCTGAGCGCCGATCCGTCGCCGTCGCCCGCCGCGCCGCCCGCCCAGCTGACGGCCTTCGTCGGCCGCGCCGAGGAGATGACCGAGGTCGCCGAGCTGCTGCGCGCGGCCCGGCTGGTCACGCTGGTCGGCCCCGGCGGCGTCGGCAAGACCCGGCTGTCCGTCGAGGTCGCCGGTGTCGCGGCCGACGATGTGTGCTTCGTGGAGCTGGCTCCACTGCGCGATGGCGCCGGGCTGCCGCAGGCGCTGCTGGGCGCGCTCGGCCTGCGCGAGAACGGGCTTCAACTGGGGGGCAGCGTGCAGACGCCGGTCGACCGCCTGATCGCGGCGCTGTCAGACCGGGTGCTCCTGCTCGTCCTGGACAACTGCGAGCACGTCGTCGAAGAGGTCGCCCCGCTGGCGGCGCTGCTGCTGTCGGCCTGCCCGCGGTTGCGTGTCCTGGCGACGAGTCGCGAGCCGCTCGGCATCACCGGCGAGAACCTGTGGCAGGTGCGGCCGCTCGACGACGACGCGGCCGTACGGCTCTTCACCGACCGGGCCGGCGCCGTGCGGCGTGGTTTCACCGCCGATCCCCAGCTCGTGCTGCGGATCTGCGCGGCCCTCGACAACCTGCCGCTGGCCGTCGAGCTCGCGGCGGCGCGGCTACGCACGCTGGACATCGACGACCTCGCGGGAAGGCTGGACGACCGGCTCGAGGTCGCGACCCGCGGCAGCCGTACGGCCGACGAGCGGCACCGGACGCTGCGCTCGGTCGTCGCGTGGAGCTGGGACCTCCTCTCCGAGCCTGAGCAACGGGCCGCGCGGCGGTTCACGGTCTTCGCCGGCGGCGCTACGGCGGAGTCCGCGCTGCGGGTGTGCGGCACCGACGGCCAGACGCTGGAGTCGCTGGTCGACAAGTCGCTCTTGGAGGTCGCGGGCGGCCGCTACCGGATGCTGGAGACGATCCGCGCCTACGGTGCCGAACGGCTCGACACGGCAGGCGAACGCGAGTCGGTACGGCGCGCCCATGCCCGGCATCTCCTGGAACTGGTGCGGACCGCCGACCCGCATCTGCGGCGGGCCGAGCAGTTGGAGTGGCTGCCGGTCCTCACGGCCGAGCACGGCAACCTCCTGGCGGCTCTGCGCTGGGCGGTCGAGGCGCCGGAGGTGGAGACGGCCCTCGACCTGCTCGCCTCGGCCTCGAACTACCTGTGGATCCGAGGCGTGTCCGCCTCGGTCGCGCCGCAGGCGGTCGCGCTGCTCGACACGATGGGCGACGCGCCCCCGGCCAGGCTCGGCGAGGAGTACGTGACGTGCGTGTTGCTGGCGGCGTCCGGCGTCGCCGGGCGGCCGGTGTGGCGGCGGCATTGTGCACCGGCAGGGAAGGCGCTGGCCGCCGCGTGGCCGGGTGACCGGCCGGGCCGTTACCCGGTCGTCCTGTTCCTGTGGATGATGCGGAACGCGATCGAGGCCGACCCGCAGAGCGCGTTCGCGCTCGTCTCGTCCCAGCGCGACTGCTCCGAGCCGTGGGTGCGGGCGACCGCCCAGTACGTGTCGGGATTCGGGAATCTCGGTGAGGGGGACCCCGTGCGGGCCGATCGCACCTTCGGCATGGCCGCCGCGGGGTTCCGCTCGCTCGGTGACCGATGGGGCACCGCGCTGGCCTTGGACGCGCTCGCCGGCCTGGCGGGCGCGCGCGGCGACAGCGCGAAGGCGATCGCGCTGACCGACGAGGCACTCACCCTCACCGAGCGGCTCGGCGCCCTGGAGGACAGCGCCGACCTGCTGGTCAACCGGGGCGATCACCTCGTCGGCGACGACGTGGCGGCGGCCCGAGCCGACTATGGGAAGGCCGCCGGTCTCGCCCGCCGTGCCGGCAGCTCCACCTACCTGGCGGCGGCTCTACGCGGGCTCGGTGACATCGCCCTGCTGGAGGGAGACCTGGCCGAGGCGGGACGGCTGTACGGTGAGGCCCTGGAACGGATCGACCCGCACTGGGTCAAGAGCGTCGGCAACCGGGTGCGCACGCTCGTCGGGCTCGGCCGCGTCGCCGAGGCGCGCGGCGACCGCGCCACGGCCCGGGCGCGATACCGGGAGGCTGCCGAGCCGGCGGTCGTGATGGGGGCCTCCGCCCCGGATGTGCTCCGCCTGCTGGGCTTCCCCGAGACCGTCGTCGAGGCGGTGAGCCCGCGGTGAGCCCGCGGTGAGCCCTCCCGTGCAGGCTCTGCGTCATGAAGAACGTCAACGTACTGATCTCCGGCGCCTCCGTCGCCGGCCCCGCGCTCGCCTACTGGCTCCACCGTCACGGTTTCAACCCCACGATCGTGGAGCGGGCCCCCGCCCTCCGCGACGGCGGCTACGCCGTCGATTTCCGGGGCGAGGCGCACCTGTCGGTCCTGCGCCGCATGGGCATCATGGCCGACATCGAACACGCCAGAACCGGCATGGGCTCCATGTCGTACGTGAACAGCGCGGGCAAGCCCCAGGCCAAGCTGCCCGCCGATCTGTTCGCCGGAGACATCGAGATCCTCCGCGGCGACCTGGCACGGATCCTCTACGACGCGACCAAGGAGCACACCGAGTACATCTTCGGAGACTCCATCACCTCCCTCACCGAGGACGACCACGGCGTGACCGTCACCTTCGAACGCGGCACGCCGCGCAGGTTCGACCTGGTGATCGGCGCCGACGGGCTGCACTCCAACACCCGCCGCCTGGCGTTCGGGCCGGAGGAGCAGTTCGTGAAGCACCTCGGCGTCTACTGCGCGATCTTCACCACGGCCAACCACCTCGGGCTCGATCACACCGGACACGCCTACCGCACCGCGGGTCGGCTCGTCGCGATGTACAGCGCCCGCCACAACACCCAGGCCAAGGCCGTCTTCTACTTCGGCTCGCCGACCCTGGACCTCGACCGCCGCGACGTGGCGCGGCAACAAGACGTCCTCACCGAGCACTTCACCGGCAACGGCTGGCAGAGCGAGCGACTGCTGCGCGACATGCGGTACGCGCCCGACTTCTACTTCGATTCGGTCGGGCAGGTCCACATGGACACCTGGAGCCGCGGCCGGGTCGCCCTGATCGGCGACGCCGCTCACTGCCCCTCCTCCCTGTCGGGCATGGGCTCGGGACTCGCCCTGGTCGGCGCGTACGTCCTCGCGGGAGAACTGGCCGCCGCGCACGGCGACCACCGCGTCGCGTTCGCCCGCTACGAGGAGGAGACGCGTGAGTACGCGGCGGGCTGCCAGAAGATGGGCGACGGCGTCGCCAAGCTCATGGTCCCCGGGAACCGCTTCCTGGCCTCGCTCCTCAACCGCTACTACAAGGTCATGCCTTACCTGCCGGGAAAGAACATGGCCGCCGACATCGCCCGCAAGGCCGCCGAGAACATCACGCTACGCGACTACAGCGACCTTTCCAGGATCTAGCCGGGGGATGCTCAACGTCACCGGGCGGCCGGAAGGGCAAGCGTGGCGGGCGGGAAGGTGGGTTCGATAGGGCTGGGCGCACGATCCGGTTCCGATGTTCCTCAACTCTCGATTCCACACCTACCCTGCAGATGATCTTGCGGTGTTCGGATATACCTTGCGTATCGCTGCCGGGCGTTGCGTCTTGAGCGCGAGGAATGCTCGCGTGACGACGTTACCGGCGGACGCCAGGCGGGCTTGAGTCTGCTGGGGCGTAGTGTGCGGCGGCGGCGCGCAACTCGTCTGCTACGCGCCGGCGTATGAAGGCGGGCTGGAGGACCTCGACAGCGGCACCCAGGCTGAGTATGGCCTCGCACGCCCACGATTCGTTCTCGAACGGGACGGTCACCTCGATCTCCCTGATCGCCGTGACCGGGACTCGGGCCTTCCCGTGGACCGGCACGAGGCGCCGCAGGCGCGGCAACGCCCTGGCCGCTACGCGTACCGTGACTTCGACCGCGGTCTGCTCGTCCTCCAGTTCCCTGCGCGTCGCGGCCCAGGACTGGGCGAGATCGAACTGGGCCGGGCGCACCACCACCTCGTCGAGCAGCTCCACCGAGTGCACCCGAGAGACCCGATAGGTGCGCCGCTGCTGGTTGCGCAGGGCGACCAAGTACCAATCACCGGCTGCGAGGACCAGCCCGAGCGGGGCGACCTCCCGGGTGGCTGCCTGCCCGTTGCGCACGTACTGCATGCGCACACGGCGATCGCGCCAGACCGCGTCGGCGAGCTGGGTCAGGCAGGGGACCGGCTCGGGCGTGCCGTACCAGCGGACCAGATCGAGGTGGAACCGCTCGGCGGTCCGGCCGGCGCGTTGGCGGGCTTCGCCGGTGAGGCCGGCCCAGATCTTGATCCGGGCACCCTCCAGCATTTCGCCGAGCCCCAGCTGTTGCGCCGGGCCGGCGAGCCCGAGGAATGCCAGCGCCCCGGCCTCGTCCAGGCCGACCCCGGTCAGCCGGGTGCGGTAGCCGCCGTCCAGGCGGTATCCACCCGCCGGCCCCCTGGTCGAACGCACCGGTACCCCGGCGGCCGCCAATGCCTCGACATCCCGCTGCACCGTGCGCTCACTGACCTCCAGCAGCCTGGCCAGCTCCTTGCCGCTGGCCTGGCCGCGAACCTGCAGCTGTAGCAGCAGGGTCATCATCCGCGAAGCACGCACGTTCTCATACTCGCGCATATATACGACAGAAGGTGTCGGGAACTCAGGTGATACTCGTCCGGCGGGGCCGCCCCGGCACCGCACAGCGAAGGGAGCGACATGGCTGAGGTATTGAAAGGCATGACCGAGCGGATCACGCCGCGGCAGTTCCACGAGGCCGACGGCGTCGAGGACTGGCGTGTGCTGGGCGAGGGAGCGTGCACGTACTTCCGCACCGGGTCGTTTGCGGCCGGCGCCCGGCTCGTGCACGCGATCAGCCAGCTGGCCGGCATCGAGGACCACCACCCCGACGTCGACCTGCGGTACGGGGGCGTAACCGTGCGGCTGATCACGATCACGAACGACTACTACGGGCTGAGCGAGCGCGACGTCGAGCTGGCCCGGCAGATCTCGGCGGTGGCGCGCAAGCTGGGCGTCCCCGCCGACCCATCCGCCGTGTGGAACGTCCAGGTCTCGATCGACGCGCTCGTCGGGCCCGAGGTGCTGCCGTTCTGGCGTGCCGTGCTGGGCTACCGGGACCGCGGCGACAGCCCCGAGGATCTGATCGACCCGCACGGCCGCGGGCCGTTGGTCTATTTCCAGCAGATGGACGCGCCGCGCCAGCAGCGCAACCGGATCCACATCGACGTCTGGGTGCCGCACGACCAGGCCGAGGCGCGCATCGCGGCGGCGATCGCCGCCGGCGGCCACCTGGTGACAGACAAGTACGCGCCGTCATGGTGGGTGCTCGCGGACGCCGAGGGCAACGAGGCCTGCTTGTGCACCTGGATGAGCAGAGACTGAGCGCAGCAGTCACGTGAGGCCGCTACTGGACGAGATCACGTCGCGCCAGGCGACCTCGGACATCGGCCGGTGCCTACCCAACCCGGCCGCCTTGTTGTTCCACTCCGCGTGCAGGAAGTCGATCGCGTTCTTCAACGCTCCCGGCGTCGAGTGGTTGTACTCGGCTCGGTCACCATCTTGGCCTGGGCCTGGAGGCTGCCGTCCACGGCCGCAGGCGGCCAGCCCTGGGTGAGCATCTGCTGCCGCGCGGTCTGCGGCGAGGTCTCCTCCCAGTGCACCGGGCGGCCGATCACTTCCCCGATGATGCTCGCCTGTTCGGCCTGGGTCAGTATCTCGGGCCCGGTCAGCTCATAGATCGCGCCGTTGTGCCCGTCGCCGACGAGTGCGTGCACCGCGACCGCCGCGAGGTCCCGCTCGTGCAGCGGGGGCATGGCGGCCGCGCCGTACGGCCTGTGCGCTCAACCGTATGGGGATAAGGAGAGGCATTCAATGTGTAATAATCTTGTATTTATACGCGAACGTCTTCGTTGAGCTGTCGATATAGACTCTCCCGGTGGATGTACTCAGCGATGTGATCGCCGCGATGCGCGCCGGGGAACCCCGCTCGGCACGCGTTCGGTGGCACGCCCCCTGGGGGCAGCAGTTCCCCACGGTGCGCGGCTCCGCCGGCTTTCAAGTGGTCCTGCAGGGATCGTGCCGGCTGATCCCCCGGACGGCGGCGCCCCCATCGCGCTGAACGTCGGCGACGTGGTGTTCCTGCCCCACGGAAGCGGCTACGCGCTGGCCGACAGCCCTACCACCCCGCTGACCGAACCCGTCTGCGACCCACTGAACGACTCTCGATTCGAAGACCGCTACGCCTCCGCGACCGTGGGGAAGACCGGACAGGACGGCTCGCAGGCGGTTACCGTGACCCTCTGCGGTGGATACCGGCTTGACCCCAGCCGAGCGCATCCGCTCCTGGGCGACCCGGCGATCGGCGCCGCATTGCACGCCCTCCACCGTGACCCCGCACACCCATGGACGGTTGAGACACTCGGCAGCCAGACGGGACTGTCCAGGGCGGCTTTCTCCCGGCGCTTCACCGCCCTGATCGGCCAGCCGCCCCTCACCTATCTGACCTGGTGGCGGATGACCACCGCAGCCCGGCTTCTCCGCGAGTCCGATGCCTCACTCGGCGAGGTGGCCGCCCGGATCGGCTACACCTCGGAGTTCGCCTTCGCCAACGCCTTCAAACGGGAGTACGGCACCGCACCCGGCAAATACCGACGACAGAGCCGAGCGGAACCCGGAGCAGTGAACTAGCGTGTCGGGGGCACACAGCTCGCGGTGGCCACCGCGCAGGTCGGGGAGTTGGAAAGAGTAGTGGCCGTGGACGTTGATGTGCTTGCGCATAAAGGGAGACAGGCCGAGTTCACCGGGGGCACACTCAAGATCGATCCCGTTGAGATCCTGGAGGCGAAGTGGTTTTCGTCGCACGACCTCCCCGAGGGGGTGCAGGAGGCGCACCGACTCCTGATCCAGCGCACACAGTCCTAACCTCAGGGCACCGCCGTCTGACCCGCAACGAACATCCAGCTGCTGCATGTCTGCCTCGATCAGGACGCAGTGCCCACCGGACTCCCGCAGGCGGGCCGCGCTTCCGCCCCGATCAGGCCGGTCGGGGCGGAAGGATCCTGTCGCCGGGGATGAGCCGTACCGCCGCGGCGCGGGCCGGGCGACCCGAGGCGAAAACCTCCGACCCGAAACCGGCGGTTGAGCGCGTCATTCTTCGCAGCGTTGTTGCACGCCCCGCCCGTACGCTGAGACCGCGAGCAGATTGAGGGCCCGCTGCCATAGTGACGCTGGTGCCGGTCAGCCGTGCCGTCCGGCGGTCAGCCGCGGCGCCACTTCTGGTTGGCGCCGCCGCTGCAGTCCCACAACTGCAGGCGGGCGCCGTCGTTTCCGTTCCAGTCCTTGATGTCGACGCACTTGTTGGCCTGCGGATTGACCAGATCACCGGCCCCGCTCAGCGCGAACTGCTGCGCCGGGTTGCCGCTGCAGGTCGCGATCTGTATCACCGCGCCGTTGTCCCGTGACCCCCAGGCCACGTCCATGCACTTGTTGTTCTGCGTGCGCAACGTGCCACCGGTGAACGTCCACCGTTGCGCGTTGGTGTTGTTGCACGTGTACATCTGCAGCGGCACACCGTCGCCAAAGTTGGAGCCGGGGACGTCGATGCACTTGTTGTTCCAGTTGCTCACCAGCGCGCTGGTGTCACCGCCCGTGGTGGTCAGGCTCAGGCCGTACGCGTTGAGGATCTTGTTGACCGGCTGGAAGAACGTGGTGCCGCCGCTGGTGCAGTTGCCCGAGGCGCCGGAGGTGACGCCCTGGGCCTGGTCGCCGGACATCCAGGCGCCGCCCGAGTCGCCGCCTTCGGCGCAGGCGGTGGTCTGGGTGAGTCCGTAGACCAGCGAGCCGGAGTAGTTCACGGTCACGTCCCTGGCCTGGATCACGCCGCAGCGCCAGCCCGTGGTGCGCCCGGACCGGCAGATCGACGCGCCGACCGGCGCCTCCTGTGAGCCGGCCACCGAGACGTTGCCGCCGCCGTAGTTGTTGACCCAGGGGCGCGGCGTCCAGTCGCCGTTGGTCCGCACCCAGGCGTAGTCGTTGCCGGGGAACGACGAATCGACGAAGGTGCCCTGGCTGACGTTGTTGTACCCCAGGGTTGGGTTCCCGGCGCGCCCGCAGTGCCCGGCCGTGACGAAGCCGCCGTTGTTCACCGAGAACCCGACCGAGCACAGGACGTTGCCGTTGATCACGTACTGGTCGCCGCCCCGGATGTCGTACACCGGGTGGGGGGCCTGGCCGACGGAGATCCGCACCGCGCCGCTGTCGAGGTTCCCGGCCTTGACGAACCCTTCGGCGGCGGCGGGATCGGCCGCCGACACCACCACGGTGTTGGCCGCCGGGTCGACGTACCAGCCGTACAGGTCCGCGCCTGCCGCGTCGGCGGCCCGGTCGAGCGCCGCCTTCGTGGCGGCCAGCTGCTTCTCGCTGCGCTGTACCGTCACGGGCAGCGCGCCGGCCGCTTCGACGAGGTTGGCGTCGTGGGCGTCCAGCACGCCCACCTTCAGCTGCTGCTGGGCTGCGTCGTACCAGGCGCCGGCGAACCGGTCGGCCAGGCGCGTGCGTAGCCGGTGCTCGACGGCGGCCGCGGCCGCCTCGTGCGCCTGGCGGATGCGCGCCTGCGTGGGCGTCAGTTTCAGATCGCGTTGCAGAGCCTGCTGCATGGTCACCGCCGAGGCGGCCGGATCCGGACGGGGGCCGGGGGAGGGGGCGGCCTGGGCGGCCGTGGAGGGGAGGACGAGCGCGACGGCGAACACCGCCGCGCCGGTCAGCACGGTGAGTCTCACGGCAGTCCTTCATGGGGGGTGGATGAGGCGCGAGAGCGCTCTCTGCAAAGAACCTTTACAGTGGGGCGATCTATCGTCAAGGCCCAACAATTACCGACAGATCCCATGGATGATCTGCTTCTGTCAGGCGAAGGTGCAGGTAGCCCGCCGGTTATCGTGGCGGATTCGATCAGTCGTCGCGTCCAGAGGACGGGTAGAACTAGTTCTGGTTCGCGGAGAGCGCTTCCACGGGACGTCGCCGCCCCGGCCTCCGGGCGCCGCTCGACCCACTATGCATCCCACCGATGCGACGAGGCCGGGACGACGCCTACCGGATCCGAAGGCGGAAAATCAAGGGCCGCTCGGGCATGGCGCAGGACCCGTTCACACGGTAGAAACATCCCAACAACATCTTCCATGTCTTGATGCAAGCTGCAGAGAGAGCGCTCTCTCAGAATCTGGCCCGCGGTGTCCGGCCGCCCGTCCCCTTAAGCAGGCAGGTCGATGACAATCGTGAGCTACTCCGGCACGCGAGAGCGGTCGTGCGTCTGCCGAAGCGCCCCATGCGCCGCGTCCTCACGCCCGCCATTCACTCCAACGTCTTCTGTCCACGTAGCGCTGCACACCCAGCGGAAAGGACGAACCGTATGACGACCCAACCTCCTGGCGATGGAGGTCCCGCGAGGCGGCGCCCCAGCCGCCGGCAACTCGGCCGGGCGTTCGCGCTCGGCCTCGTGCTGACGACCGCCGTCATGACGACGGGAACGGCCGCCACCGCCGCCTCGCCAGGCCCCGGCACCCCGGACTTCGGGCCGAACGTCACCATCTTCGATCCGAGCACGCCGGTCAGCGAAATCAAGGCGACGCTCGACGCGGCGCACACCACGCAGGTCGACAACGAGATGGGCACCAAGCGCCACGCCTACCTCTTCAAGCCGGGCACGTACGGCACCGCGGAGAACCCGCTCCACATCAAGGTCGGCTACTACACCGAGATCGCCGGCCTGGGTGCCTCGCCCACCGACGTCGTCATCAACGGCAAGGTCGAGGTCTACAACCGCTGCCTGGCGGACGGTGGCACGAACAACTGCCTCGCGCTCGTCAACTTCTGGCGTACCCTGTCCAACCTGTCGATCAACGTCAACGCGGCCGGCCAGAGCGGTTGCAGGGCATCGGCGAACTTCTGGGCCGTCTCCCAGGCCGTGTCCATGCGCCGCCTCAACGTCAGCGGTGGCAACCTGTCGCTGATGGACTACTGCACCGCCGGTCCACAGTACGCCAGCGGCGGCTTCATCGCCGACTCCAAGCTGCCGTCCGTCACCAACGGATCGCAGCAGCAGTGGCTGACCCGTAACAGCGAGGTCGCCGGCTGGTCCAACGGTGTGTGGAACCAGGTCTTCTCGGGTGTCGTCGGCGCTCCGGACGACGCTGTTTTCCCGAACCCGCCCTACACGACAGTCGACACGACTCCGGTGAGCCGCGAGAAGCCGTACATGTTCGCCGACGCGCAGGGCAGGTACAACGTCCGCGTGCCCGCCGCCCGGAAGAACACTCGTGGCATCTCATGGGCCGACGGCATGACGCCGGGCCGCACGCTGCCGATCGCCGACTTCTTCGTCGCGAGGCCGTCGGACTCGGTGAAGGCCATCAACAACCAGCTCGCGCGCGGCAAGCACCTGCTGCTCACGCCCGGCGTGTACGACATCGCACGGAGCATCGAGGTCAAGCGCCCTGACACGGTGGTCCTCGGTCTCGGACACGCCACGCTCACCGCCGTCAACGGCTCGGCCCCGCTCGACGTCGCCGACGTCCCCGGCGTCGTCATCGCCGGCGTCACGGTCGACGCGGGTCTCGAGGAATCGCCGGTTTTGCTGCGGGTGGGCAAGAACCACGGTAAGGGTAAGAACCACGGCAGACGTCCGAGTCCGGCAGACAACCCGACGACCCTGTCCGACGTGTACTTCCGCGTCGGTGGACCGCACGTCGGCAAAGCCGACATCGCGCTCGAGGTCAACAGCGACAACGTGCTCATCGACCACATCTGGGTGTGGCGTGGCGACCACGGCGTCGAGGGCTTCACCGACACCGAACGCTGGAACACCAACATCGGCCGCAACGGCGCCGTCATCAACGGTGACCACGTGACGGCGACGGGCCTGTTCGTCGAGCACTTCCAGCAGTACAACACCGTCTGGAACGGCGACGACGGCACGACGATCCTGTACCAGAACGAGCTGCCGTACGACCCGCCGACCCAGGCCGACTGGATGAACGGCGGCGTCGAGGGCTGGGCCGGCTACAAGGTCGGCAACCGCGTGAATACGCACACCCTCTACGGCGGTGGCGTCTACGTCTTCAACCAGAACAACCCGGCGATCCACACCGAGAATGGCTTCGAGGTCCCCGAGACCCCGGGTGTCAAGCTGCACCACATCATGACGGTCAACCTCAGCGCCGGAACGATCGACCACGTCGTCAACGGCGTGGGAGATCCGGCCGACACGACCAGAATCGGTGCGCCGGTGCAGGTCGTGGAGTACCCGGCCCCGTAGAACACCCGCATAACGCAACGGCACCGTCGCCGTCCCGGTGGGCTGGAGTTTCCGAACTCCGGCCCACCGGCACGCTGTCAGTGGGCCAGGCCGGCCAGCACTCGGGCATACCACCGGGCTCCATCCTTGCCAGCCGCCGTACGACCGGCAACCAGCGCCGCTATCACCGCAGCACGCTGCGCCGGGTGGCGTTCATCCGTGCCTCGCAGAGCGTCGGCATGCCCCTGTCAACGATCGGAGGCGTGCTGGGCTTCCTGCCGGAGGGAGTCCCGCCCACCCGGGAGTTCTGGCTCAAGGCGTCGGCGTGCTGGAGTGAGGAGATCAACACTCGTATCGAGAAGATGGAGCGGATGCGCGACCGCTTCACCGAGTGCCCGGCGGAGTTCGGCGGTGGCATAGGCACCGAGCTTGGTGCGTGTGAGTGCGGGCCGCGTCTGCGCCCAGGCCCATGACATCACTGTCGAAACGTCGTCGTGCTGGAACCGAGCTGTTCGCCGAGGTCACGTGCGAGCCGTAAGGCATGCGCGTACTCACTCTCACCACGGCCGGTCTGTCCGGCGAGTGCAGGAACGCTGGATGCCAGGGGCAGGCTGGTGGCGATCACGGTGACGGCCACCCCCATCTCTTCCCCCAGAATCAGCTCCAGGACAGGAGTTGCGTGGTCGCGCCCCTCGTTCACCGTTCCACTGTCGTAGTTGCCGCCCCGGCTGGTGACCAGCACCGCTGGTCGACCGGTCAGAGGGGCGGATGAGATCGCCGACGGCGCCGTCTGTCCTGGGACGTGAATGTGGTCGAGCCAGGCTTTGAGGCTGGATGGCAGCGAATAGTTGTACAGCGGGACGCCGATCAGGAGCACGTCTGCCCCCAGCAGCTCGGCGATGAGACGCTGCTGGAGGTCCTCGGCGGCCGGTTCTGGGCTCGCATCCGCCGACCGCAGGCGTGCTGCCCAGTGCAAGCTCGCATCGGCCAGATGCGGTAACGGGTCGGCGTGCAGGTCGCGGTAGACCACCACGTTGCCCGGCCCGGCGTCACGAAAGGACGAAGCGAAAGCTGCGGTAACAAGGTCCCTACGGTTCGAGGGGACGGACAATCGTGGGCTGGGTCCCTTCGGTGTCCCGGCGGGTCGATCCGCCGGCGATGCGCCGCATGATCGCGGCGATGGCGGAGGGGTGGGTGAGGTGCGGGTGGTGTCCGGTGGCGGGGATGGTCGTGACGGTGGCCGGGCCGGGATCGCCGACCAGCAGATCCAGCTGTCCGGCAACGATGTGGACCGGGACTGAGACCGGCTTGGTTCCGCTGAGCAGGGCTTGGAGGGTGGCGCGTTCGGTGGGGTGGTTCGCGGCCCGGAGCCAGTGGGCCGTACGGCGGGCGACGCCAGGCCGGTGCAGTTGGGCGGCGGCGCTCGCGATGGCCCGATGGGCTCCGTCTGAGGAAGCGCCGCTGGAGCCGAGGAGCGAGGTCGCGAGACGGTCGGCGGAGTGGGCGACGATGACGGGTCGGGTTCGTACGGGCGCCAGCAGATCGGTGAGCCAGTCCAGTGGGGTGGCCGCGGTGGGGGCCGAGCGGCCGAGTCCCGGCAGGTCGGTGACGAGGGTGGGGGCTTCGTCCGGTTCGCTGAGTACTCCCTGCCAGGATTCACCGTCGAGGGGAAGACCGTGTAGGAGGACGAAGTCGGGCGAGGTCCTGTCCCCGGCGGCATAGGTCCGGGATCCGGCGACTTCGTGGAAGCCCCCGGGAAGCACGGCCGAGGCCGTCCCGAATCTGTCCGCTACCAGCCGATCGGCCCAGCGGCGCAGCGCGGTCTCGACGGGAGGCTGTCGGAGCCCTGCGGCCTCGGCGACCCTTTCGGCTGAGGCCGTGTCGTAACGGTCTTCGGTCAGGAAGGCCAGGGTCTCGGGGTTAGCTCCGGTCAGCGCGGTTGGGAGGCGGCGGATCAGGGCCACCGGCACGAGGGTCCTCGGCGCGCGTACGCCCAGGTGGCCGGCGAGCAGCCGGATCATGTCGGGCAGGTCTGGGGTGTTCTCATCGAGCACCCAGTGCAGGCGGCCTGGCTCGGGATCGTGTTCGGGAATCGCGGCCATGAACTTCGCGAAATGATCCACGGCCACCACGGGCACGAAGGTACGGGCGGTTCCCGGCAGCGCCGGAAGCCGGCCCGTCCACAGGTCGCGGACCAGTTCGGCCAGACCGATGTACTGGTCTGTCTCGCCCGTGGTCGAGTGGCCGATCACGCTGCTCGGATTCACCACGGTCAGCGGGACCCCCAACTGCGCCGCGACGACCCGTACGGCCGCGTCCCCCTCGACCTTGGAGCCTTCATAAGCCCCTTTGCCTCGGTAGAGCCTCATCAGTTCGGCCTCCGGGAGCGGATACCGCGCCTGCGGGCTCAGCCCGACCCGGTAGCCCGGCACGTGGACCAGCCTGCGCAGGCCGGGCCGGGTTGCGCCCCAGCGCAGCACGTTGAGGGCGCCTTCGACATTGACCGCCCTGGCCTCCTGGCGCCGCAGCCCGAACCGGTAGATGGCGGCGGTGTTGAAAACATCCCGTACGCCTGCAAGTCGCTCGTCGTCCGCCGCGCTCAGCCCCAGGCCCGCACCGTCGGTGAGATCACCGGTCACGACCGCGAGCCGCTCGGCGGCCACGCCATGATCTTGCAGCCAGGCGCGCAACTCGCCCTCGGCGCTTGCGCCCATGCGACCCCGAGCCGGCTCGCGGACAACGGCCGCGACCGTACGGCCCTGATCCAGAAGGTGCAGCATCGTCCACCTGCCGATGAAACCGGCCGCGCCGAACACCCGAGAATAGACTGGTCTGCATAATCTTGTCCAGGTCGCCCCGAACACCGAAGCGGCCGGCTCATGTGGCATGGACGGAGCGTTGGCCCGGGGTGCCCTCAGATCCCCTCGCACCCGCACGGGCGCGGCTTCACCCTGCACCAGCTCCGGCACTCCCGGCTGACCCGCCTGGGCGAAGACGGATGGTCCGCCCCCATGCTCATGGCCCTGTCCGGCCACGAAAACATCCGCAGCCTGGCCATCCACGTCAACATCAGCACCGAAGCCGTCGCCGCGCTCGCCGAACAGGACCATGAGTGGCACGCACGGTTCCGAGGGGGCCGGGGCGCAGTAATGCGCTCCGGCTACCCGCCGATCTCCGGGCACTGGAGAAGCCCATGTTCATCGTGGCCTGACGCTGCGACTCACCGCAGGACTCACGGCGCGGGTCGCGCGGTGCCGGCGTACCGCGTCGCGGTTGGCGCACCGCTGGGAGCAGTAGCGCTGCCGCCCGGTGCGGGAGGTGTCGGCGAAGATCATGATGCACTCGGTCACGGCGCACCGCCGAAGCCGGTGCATGCCCCGCCCCACCAGGTGCAGCGCGGTACCAACGGAGATCAGCGAGAACAGCACGGAGCCGAGCGGCTGCCGGTCGTCGCGGTAGTGCAGGTGCCAGCCGTCGCCGGCGTGCTCCGTCAGTCGCGGGTAGGCGGCGGCCGCCGCCAGCATCCGATTGACCAGCTCGGCGCGCTCACGCTCGTCGGTGGCGTCGACGACTTTCTCCCACGCCTCCAGCACGGCCTGGGTACGGTCCAGGTCCTGCGGTGTGACCGGGTGCTCCAGCGCCAGCCCGGCGGCGCGGCAGCGGTCCGCGAGCTCCTCGGCGCTCGCCGGGCGCCGGTTGGCCAGGTCTGCGGCCAGGTTCACGGCATCCTCGCCGTAAGGGTTGAGGTGCATAAGCCTATTACATCAGTCTGGTCGGCATGGGACAAAACACCGGACACCACACCAGACGCCGCACCGATGTACGGCAGGCAGTGGAGGACGACGTCGCGGAACTTGTACGCCTGCGGGCGTTGTTGTTCGAGACCCTCGGCGGCGACTTCTTCAACCCCTCATCAGCGGACGACGACTGGCGGGCGACCCTTGCCGCGGTGCTGAAGGAGCAGTTGACAGCGGATGCCGTGCGGATCCTCATCGTGGACGGCGACAACGGCCTCGCCGCCTGTGGCATCGGCACCATCGAGCAACGGCTGCCCGGCCCGCACCTGCGCAACGGCCGGATCGGACACGTGATCGGCGTGGTCACCGACCCGGCGCACCGGCGGCGCGGCCACAGCCGCGCGATCATGGAGGGGCTGCTCGACTGGTTCCGGGAACGTGAGGTCGCCCGAGTGGACCTGTACGCCTCCCACGCCGGCGAACCGCTCTACCGTGAACTCGGCTTCGTCGACCACCCTGACCCCTCGCTGTACTGGCGTCCATGACAGGCGACCCGCCGCGTCGTCCTCAGCCGCTCTCAAGACTCACCTTCTCCCTGACGAAGCCAGCGGTGTCCGAAACGGGCGCCGCCCACCTCCCCGGAGCGTGACATGCCCGTCGTCGACGCACCCTCACCTACCTCACCCGCACTCGCGTCAACTCAGGCCAATCCGGCGACGCGCCACCCCGGACGGGGGGCCGATGAGCGTTGACGTGTTGACGCACAGCGCGTGGCGATACCGGTGGATCATCCTCGGCCTGCTCACCGATCTCACTCACAGCTTCGCACCGGCCTGGGGACTCCTTTCCGCGATTACTACCGGGCCCCTGCATATCCGTTGGAAATTCGGCGGATACTACCGGGACCCCGTGTAGTTCACGTGGTTCTGTGCCCGGCCGCCTACCTCGGGCTGGTGCTCAGCGCCGACCCCGACGGTCGCGCCATCATCGATTCCTCCAGGCGGCCGGCCATCCAGGCCACCGGCGAGATCCTCGACCTGGACTTGGAGCGGCCTGCCGTACGGCTGGCGATGCGATCCTGGATCGCCGCGGTCAACGAGGCCGCAGTCGTCTGGCTGCAGGACAGGTGTTCGTTCCCCGCCGACGACCTGATCGAGGTGCTGATGGTCACCCTGGCCGAGCTGCTCCGCCAGGGCCGCACGCTCGGCCGGCGGCCGCCAGAGCGCGCCGCGGCCGCGCCGGAGGGCGCGGCCGCGGCTCGATCTCTCATAAGGACGATTCGGCAACCGCCTTCAGCGGTCTTACTTCATGGTGGTTATGGGCAGGGCGGCGTTCTGAATACCACGCCGTCCAGGAAGTTGCCGACCCCCTGGCTGCCACCCGCGGCCGACACCGAGTGAAAGGCGAATCGTGTGGTGGTCTGCCCCGGAGGTACGACGTACACCCCGGTGTAGTAGCCCCAGGCGGTGTTGCCGTCGGAGATGTCCGCAGAGGAGGCCCCGGCAGGGACCTGAGCCACGGTCGCACCCGGTGCGCCGATGAGCACCTGCATCACGTCGGTGCCCAGGCGGCCTCGGTGATACAGCGACCAGGTCATCGGTGTTCCCGGAACGGTGGGAACGTCTTGGTAGAGCGTGGAGACCTGGGTGGCATTGAGCTCGGCGAACTGCTGGCCGTCGGCTGCCGGGACCCCGCTCGCGCCGCCCCGCCAGAACTCCAGCTTGTTGTCGGTGGCGGTGGTGCGCCAGCCGACGCTCGGGTTGGTGGAGGCGTCGGGGATGGACCAGTCGATCGTGGCCACGGGCGGCGCCTCGAAGCTGCCGTTGACCAGGTTGACCGGTACGGGGTTACAGGTGACGTTGACGGTGACCGTCGCGGTGCTGGTTCCGCAGGCGGTGGTGATGGTGTAGGTGAAGGTGTCGGGGCCGGCGAAGCCCAGGGCGGGTGTGTAGACCACGTTGCCGCCGGAGATCGTCGCGGTGCCCTTGCCCGGCTGGGTGAGGCCGCTGATCGTCGGCGAGGCCGCGGTGTCGTTGGCCAGGACGGGCACGCTGACAGCTGTGCCCTGCGGGGTGGTGGCGGTGTCGTCGGCGGCGTTGGTGGGTGAGATGGACTGCCCGTTGACGATCTGGATCGGAGGGGCGGGTGTGTTGTTGCCGAGCTGGCCCGGGGCGGCGATGACGCTGCTGATCCCGGTGGGCCGGATGGTCATGCTGTTGCCGATGGTGCCTTGCCTGACCTGGAAGGTGATGACCTTCGCGGCCGGGTCGGTCTTGGAACCCTGCGAGGTGATCGTCAGGGTGGTGCCGCTGATGGTGCCGGTCCCCGACTGGCTGACGATGTCGGCGTTGGCCAGCAGCGACGACAGGTCCCAGTTGGTGGTGTAGCTCCTGACCAGCAGCGGCCACTGGGCCGTGCGGTGCGCCAGCGTCAGGGTGAAGGTGTTGCCTGGTGTGATCTGCCCGCCCCACAGAGATGGGGAGGTGTCGACCGGGACCGACCCGCTGCCCAGCCTCATGCCGAATGCGTTCTTCCAGTAGTAGTCGACGGGGTAGGTCGCCTGTCCTTGCCGGATACAGGGCGTGTTTGCAGCTCGTGTGACAGTCTGCCGCGCAGTGGTGGCGGCGTGCGCACCGGTATCGGCCGCCACCTGTGTCCCCGATGCGGCCAGCAGCGCCGACAGGGCGCAGGCCAGCGCGGTGAGCGTGGATCTGGGTCGTTGTGAAATCAACACCGAACTCCCATTCTGTCGTGAGGGATGTCTTCGTAGATCAACTTCACAGCGACGTTACCCTCTGTATTCGACCAATTGCGTTAGGTGTTGAATTGTGTGATCTTCGTGTCGCACCCAGGCCAGTGCCACCTGCGCCGGGGTGGCTCCGGTCCGCTCGGCCAGATATCGCCGAACAGCACCTCGTCGGTCAGCTCGACCAGCTTGGGCGCGAAGTCGCCGATCGCCTTCTGTGCCGGGGGCGGTTCTTCTGCCACGGTGATGCTTCTTGCTTTGGCGTATTGGAAGTTCAGGGTGTGAGCGCATCGCCCGCGCGGTGTCGGCGCGAGCGGGACGACCTCGGCCGGGTCAGCGGTCGATCATCTGCATCTGTTCGCCGGGCTGCTGTCGAGGGTGCCCAGACCGATGCGGGAGACGTCCAGATCCCTCAGCTTGATGTGTTTCACAGTCGCTGCTCCTCTTCTCGGATACCCGGGGGCACCCGGCGCCGCACGCCGGGCGCCCCCCGTTCGTCGGCTCGTCGCGGGTTGATCGCGAGGCGCATGGCGCTCAGGGGCGGGTGAGCACCTTCAGCGCCTGGCGGTCGGCCATCGCGTGGTAGCCGCCCGGCGCGTCCTCCAGGCTGATGGTGCGGTCGAACACCCGGCCCGGCTCGATCCTGCCGTCGAGCACCTCGGGCAGCAGTTCCGCGATGTAGGCACGGGCCGGGGCCACGCCGCAGGTGAGGGTGATGTTGCGCAACCGCGCCGTCGCCGATCACCGTCACCGACGTGCGCGGCCCGACCCCGGCCGTCACTCCGAGCCGACGTCCTCCACCACGCCAAGAAACTTGTGGCCGATGCGCCGGCCCTGCTCGGTGGCCGGCATCGACTCATAAGGCCACAGGTCGCTGCCGCAGATGCACGAGCGCAGCACGCGCACCACCGCGTCGATGGGCTCCTGCAGTACCGGGTCGGGCTCGTCCTGCACCCGCACGTCACCGACACCGTAGATCAAGGTTGCTCGCATGAAGATCTTCCGATCAAATCGTCTCGTCGTCAGGGGTACCCCGGGGGTGGCCGATATCGGCTGATCGGCAGGCCTGTTCCATTCGATCAGCACCGGCTACTACGCCCGCCTGGAGCAAGGCAGGATCCAAGTATCCGCACCCGTCCTGGGCGTCCTGGCCTGCGTGCTGAATCTGGATGACGACCAGCGCGACTACCTGTTCGGGCTGGCCGGAAGGACATCGCACGCCCGCGCCGGCGGGCCCCCGACGACCCCCGCCTGACCGCCCTCGTGGGCGAGCTGTCGGTGCAAGACCCCGACTTCCGGCAGTGGTGGGCCGCGCACCATGTGGCCAGCAAGGGCGCCGGCACCAAAACCCTCCACCACCCCGTCGCCGGCGACCTCACCCTCGACTGGGATATCCTCACCTGCGCCACCGACCCCGACCAGCAGCTCATCATCTGTACCGCCGAACCCGGCACCCCCTCCCACGAGCGGCTGCGCATCCTGGGTCGCCGACTCTGCCGAACAGCGGACACCGTCCGTCGGCAAGCACTCTCCTTGACCGCTTCGCGCTGCACCGGTCATGTACGTGATGACTGCCTGTTATCACGTACATGGGGGAGCGACGATCACGGCCGAGCAGGCGATCTCGGCGTGTCGATCAGGAGGGGCCGCCAGGTCCGGGAAGATCCTCGACGGGTCCCCAGTCGGATCGATCGTGGAAGTCCCCCCACGTGCCTGTTCCCCGTGCCCGCCAGATCGTGCTCACCGCTGCCGAGCGCCGACGGCTCAAGCAGCTGCCCCACTCTCGTACCACGCCGTTCCAGCAGGTCGTCCGCGTGAGGATCGTGCTAGACGCCGCGCACGGCTACTCCAACAACATCGCCCGTCGGCAGGGGGTGGTGGTGGATACCGTCCGGTTGTGGCGTGGCCGCTACGCCGACGAGGGCTTGGCGGGGCTGGCCGACCGGCCGCGGCATCGCTGAGGGCATGTCCGTCTCGACCGTCGGCCGGATCCTCGCCCAAGACCTGATCAAGCCCTGACAGCACCGATCGTGGATCTTCATGCGGGACCCGGACTTCGCCGCCAAGGCCGAACGCGCGCTGGAACTGTATGCCCGACGCTGGGACGGTGTCCCACTCGAAGCCGGCGCGTATGTGATCTCCGACGACGAGAAGACCAGCATCCAGGCCCGGCAACGCCGCCACCCCACCCAACCGACAGCCCCGGGCAGGCCGATACGGGTCAGCAACGACTACCGGCGCGGCGGCGCCCTGGCCTATCTGGCCGCCTATGACGTCCACCAAGCCCAGGTGATCGGCCGCTGTGAGCCGACCACCGGGATCGTCCCGTTCATGCGGAGCCTGGTCAGGCTTCCTTGGGCGACTCGGGCCAGCCGGATTCGAGAAGATCGAAGATGGCGTTCATCGCGGCCAGGGGGTCGGGTTCCGTGCCCGCGAGCTCGGGGATCTCCAGGACGTAGCGGGCGAGAGCGCGGATGGTCATGTCGGAGGGGTCGCGGCCGCTCTCGGCGGCGATCACCTCGGCCAGGGCTCCCTCGCTGGCTATCCAGAGCTTGCGTGAGTATTCCCGCAGGGCGGGCGTGCTTACGATCAGGTCGCGCTTGCGCCGCAGTTCGGGCGGGAGATCTTCGGTGAAGGGTCCCCGGCCTGCCATGCAGCGGCGCAGGGCTTCCAGCACTGACTGGCCGGAGGGCCGGTCGCGGACCGCGGTGACCAGCCAGACGCGTCGTTCGGCGCCGTCGTCGAAGATCAGCGCTTCCTTGCCGTCCGGCACGTGCGCGAACAGGGTGGCGATGGAGACGTCCGCCTCGTCGGCGATCTGAGCGACGGTGACGCCGTCGTACCCGTACTCGGAGAACAGCCGCAACGCGGCGGCCGACAACGCCCGGCGGGTCTGTGCCTTCTTGCGCTCGCGGCGCCCCATGGTCGTCGGCATGTCCCCATAGTACCGGAACCCGGAACTCATCTGAATCTATAGTGACTATAGTTTCAGAGTCAGTTCAGTTTAGTTCCAATGGAGAGATGTCCTATGGCAATCCCCGCAACGGCCGGCCCGCCGGTCACCGCGTCCCCCCGGCTCATGTGGGCGATCTTGGGCTTGGTGCTGCTCGCCGACGCCCTCGACATGATCGACGCCACGGTCACCAACATCGCCGCGCCCACGATCACCGCCGAACTGCACGGCGGCGAAGGCCTGATCAAGTGGCTCGGGTCGGCCTACATGCTCGCGATGGGCGTCCTGCTCGTGGTCGGCGGGCGGCTGGGAGACAAGTACGGCCAGCGCAGGCTGTTCCTCATCGGCATGAGCGGCTTCACGATCGCCTCGGCGGTGGCGGGACTCTCGCCCAACCCCGCTCTGCTGGTCCTCGCCCGCGGCGCACAGGGCGCGTTCGGCGCGCTCCTGATCCCGCAAGGCATGGCGATCATGACCAAAACGTTCTCGCGTGACATGCTCACCAAGGCGTTCGGAATGTTCGGCCCCCTGCTCGGCATAGCCTCGGTCGGCGGCCCGATCCTGGCCGGGTTCGTCATCGACGCCGACATCGCCGGGCTGTCGTGGCGCCCGATCTTCCTGGTCAACCTGGTGCTCGGCGGCCTCGGCCTGGTCCTGGCCGTCCGGCTGCTGCCGCAGGACGACGGCGACGCGTCCACCGGCGTGGACGGGGTGGGCTCAGGGCTGCTCGCCGCCATCATGTTCGGCCTGCTCTTGGGGCTGGTCGAGGGGTCGAGCAACGGCTGGACCGCCATCCCGATCCTCTCGATCGTCGCCGGCCTGGTGTTCCTGGCAGCCTTCGCCCGCCGCCAGAGCACCGCCGCCGACCCGCTGCTCAAGCCGTCCCTGCTGCGCAACCGCGGCTTCAGTTCCGGCCTGCTCGTCGGACTGATCGTCTTCGCCGCCACCACCGGGCTGGTCTACGTCCTCTCCCTGTTCATGCAGCAAGGGCTGCACGCCTCGGCGCGGGACGCCTCCCTGGGTCTGCTGCCGATGACCGTGGGCATCATCGTGGCCGCAGGAGCGTGCATGGCGCTGATCAAGAAGATGGGCCGAACCCTCATCTTCCTCGGCCTGGCCATCATCCTGATCGGCTGCGGCTGGCTGCTCGTCCTGGTCACAAGCTCCGGCACGGACCTGAGCCTGTGGACCCTCGCACCAGCCGTTTTCCTCACCGGCCTGGGGATGGGCGCCTGCTACGGCACGATCTTCGATATCGCGATCGGCGACATCGATCCCGACGAGGCCGGCAGCGCCAGTGGCTCCCTGTCGGCGATCCAGCAACTCGCGGCCGGCATCGGCTCGGCCGCCGTCACCTCGGTCTTCTTCCAGTCAACCGCCTCCGGCCTCGGCCACGCCATGACGACCAGCCTCGTCGTCGTCGTAGCCCTCACCGCCATCACCGTCCCGGCCGTGATCCTGATGCCCAGACGAGCACCAGAAGAACTCCAGCACTGACGCAGACACGACCGCCCATCAACGTAAGGAGCCGACATGTCCTCCCTCCACAGCCCAGCCCCCTGGGACGTGCGACGCCTGCCGCGCGCCGAGGGCAAGAACTTCCTCGTCACGGGGGTGTTCTCCCGAACGTGACCCCAACCCCCAAAGTAGCTCTGAGATAGATCACGGTTGCAGTTCGTGATTGTCGCGAGTCGGGTCGAGTGGCTGGCCAGCGGCATCTGCCCGATGGCGTTGACGGATGAGGGGATTCGGGTGGCGGTGTTGTCGCGCTGTCGGAACCCGAAGGTCGAGCCGCCCGGCAGGGCCGAGCGCATCGTGCGCGGCTGCCGTGCCCGGTTCGAGCGGGCGTTCTGTGAGCAGGTGACCGGGTGCCTGTCGGCCGACGCGACCGCCGCGCTGCTGGAGCTGGTCACCGGTGCGGACGGGTTCTCGGCCGAGCTGAAGTCCGACCCGGTGCGCCTGACACTGTTGGCCGCGCTGGCCTGGTGCCGTACTGCGGAGATCACCGACGCTCTGGTGGACCTGCTGGGCCGCTATGCCGACGTGCCGGGCAAGATCCGTCACCACGACGGCGTCGATGCGGTGCCGATCACCGGCGTGGTCCCGGAGGGATGGCTGGAGGCGGTGGTCGACGGTGACGGAGTGGTCGAGCGGGTCTCTTATGAGCTGTGCGTGCTGGCGGCCGGTGAAGAACGCGCTGCGCCGCCGGGAGATCTACGTGGACGGCGCCGCCCGCTGGCGCAACCCCGAAGAGGACCTGCCGGCCGACTTCGAGGACAGCTGAAGACGCCGGAGAACCTGCGGGCCTGCACGCCGCGGTCGCGGCCCGGTGGGGCGTCATCGATCTGCTGGACTTCCTCAAGGAGTCCGACTTCGTCACGCAGTTCACCGATGACTTCTCCACCACCGCCGTGAGGGAGAACACCCCGCGGCAGGTGATCCGTAAACGCCTGCTGCTGGTGCTGTACGCGCTGGGCACCGACATCGGGATCAAGCGGGTGGCCGACGGCGGCAAGCACGGTGAGAGCGAGGCGGCGCTGCGCGCCACCCGCTATCTGTTCGTCAACCGCGACAACCTGCGCAACGCGATCGCAACGTTGGTGAACGCCACCCTGCGGACGCGCGATGAGGCCTGGTGGGGCACTGGCACCGCGTGCGCGAGCGATGCGAAGAAGTTCGGCTCGTGCTCCTGCAACCTCATGACCGAGTGCCACGTCCGCTACGGCGTGATGATCTACTGGCGCGTCGAGCGCAAGTCGGTTGGTCAGGTACGCCACCGCGCTGAAGCTACGCACCGGCAAGGCCGAGCAGGTGCTGCGCCGCTTCACCCGCGGCGGACCCACGCATCCCACCTACCGCGCCATCGAGGAGGTCGCCGGGCGGTCAAGTCGATCTTCATCGCCGAGTACATGGCCTCCGAAGAGCTACGCCGCGAGATCCATGAGGGCCTGCAGGCGGTGGAGAACCGGAACTCGGCCAACGCGGACCTGTTCTACGGCAAGGCCGGCACCATCGGCGGCACCGACCGGGAGAGCCAGGAGGTCTCCATGCTCGCCCGGCATCTGCTGCAGTCGGCCCTGGTCTTCGTCAACACCATCCTGGTTCAGTCGCTCCTCTGAAAGACCCGGCCCGGGGCGAACGGCTCACCGACGCCGACCGGCGCGCGCTCAGTCCTCTCTTCTGGTCGCACGCCAACCTGTACGGCACCATCCAGATCGACATGGACACCCATCTGGATCTGTGTCTGGCCTCCTGACGCGGCGGGTGGTTTCGGCAGTGTGCTGTGGGACCGATTGTCGGTGTGTTCGTGGACCACTCAGCGATCACACAGGGGTTGATCTGAAGGTGAGTTTTGGTACCGCCTTAAAGACTGTCCCAGTCGCTCCAACCCCGGGCAGCAGCGGGACCTTCCCCCGTCGGCTCTATCGCTGTTCCGCGAGCCATTCGTCGAAGGTGGTCGGCGCGATGCGGGCGCCCTCTCCGGGCAGCAGCACATTGCCGGCCATCGCCGGGCCGAACCCTGCCGACCACGTCGGAATGAGCTTCACCGCGCGGCCGCGCGCCTGGTTGGTGCGCCGGGCCATGTCCACCAGGTCCTGTGGCTCGGGCCCGGCGACGTCGACATAACACCCCTGCGGCTCGCCCGTCGCGATCTCGGCGAGGACTTCGGCCACGTCCGCGGGTGCGATCGGCTGCACGAGCAGCGGTGCGATCGTGGCGGTGCCGTCCTGCTCGGTCCAGCTCGCCACCATCGCAGCGAAGTCGTGGAACTGTGTGGTCGGGACGATCGTCCACGGCACCGGTCCCGCGGACACGAGGCGCTCCTGCTCCCGCTTGCCGGCGTAGTGTGCGTTGCCCTCGATGCGACCGATCCCGGCGATCGAGAGCAGCACATGGTGATGGACACCGGTCCGTTCCTCGGCGGCGAGCAGGTTCCGCGTGGCGGTGCCGAAGTACGCCACCGTCTCGGCCCGGTCGGTCGCCGGTCCGTTGGTGGCGTCGATGACCGCCTCGACGCCGGCGAGGGCGTCGTCGAGCCCGTCACCGGTCGACAGGTCCACGCCGAGCGAGCGGCTGATGCGCACGACGTCGTGCCCGTCCCGTACGAGGGCGGCGACGGTGAGTGCCCCAATGTTCCCGGTCGCCCCGGCAACTGCGATCCGCATGATGATCTCTCCTTCTCTCGTTACCGCACGGACAGTATCAAGGACTAAAAAGGTCCACAATGTCTGCGATAGACTCGGAGCTGTGAAGCTGCCTGTGAGCACTGAATGGGTTTTGCACTGCGCCACGACGCTGGCGCAGCTCGATCCGGGAGCCACCGCGTCGACGGCGCAGCTCGCGCAGTACTACGACCTCCCAGCGGCCTATCTCGCCAAGCAGTTGCAGGCGCTCGTCAGAGCCGGCCTGCTGGCCGCAACCACGGGCCCGCGGGGAGGATTCCGGCTCGCGAGGCCCGCCTCCGAGATCACGCTCCTGCAGATCGTCGAGGCCGTCGCCGGCACGTCCTCACCGTATGAGTGCCGCGAGATCCGCCAACAAGGACGGGGAGCGCTGCCCCCCGAGGAGTGCCGACGGACCTGCGTCCTCGCCGAGAAAATGGCCGAAGCGCACGAGGCGTGGCGGCGCAGCCTTGCCGGCGTCACCCTCGCGGACATCCTCGACAGCCTGCCCCCGTCGGCGCCGCCCCGCACCCGACTGCGCCTGGCGGGAACGACGTAGTCCGTGCGCCATTGGTGCTCCTCCGCTGTTGGGAGCATCTCGGTAGCCCACCAGCCCCGCTGGGCCGGTACCAAAACTCACTGACATCGCCTTTACGCCACAAGACCTGGCGCCCAAGCTGACCAACAAGCGGCCCCAGTTCTCAGATGCAAGGCCAGGCGGGGAAGATCGAACCATGGCAGACTTCCCCCACATCTGGATCTGCGCGTACACCGAGGTCGTCCGCGCCGACTGCGTAATCTCCTTCTTCGTCTCCGACGGAAACCCCGACAACCGCGCCGGGGAAAGCAACTACGGCGGCGTGCTGTGGGCTCACGTGGTTGGCCGTCGAAACGCTGTTGACCCGCCCGGCCCTGGGCCTCCGCGAGCGCACGCTGTTTCGGCTGCTGTATGAGAGCGCGGCCCGCACAGAGGAGGCCTTGGCCCTTGACACCGACGACCTTGACCTACGCAACCGGCGCGCGAAGGTGCGGCGCCGCCGACGTCATCGTCTGGCGCACAGCCACCGCCCGGCTGCTCGGGCCGAAGGTGACGCGGGAGTTCATCAACTTCGAGGAGGTCCCGGCGGCCGACCCGGCGGGCCCGACGTTCGCCGCGCTCGCGACGCCCGTCCCGTCCGTGATGGGCGGCGGCACCGACGCCAAGTCCTTCAACCGGATCGGCATCACCAGCTTCGGCTTCGCGCCGCCGCCGCTGCCGCCGGAGCTGGACTGTCTCGGGATGTTCCACGGCGTGGACGAGCGGGTCCCGGTCGAGGGGCTGCGCTTCGGCACCCGCGTCCTCGACCGGTTCCTCGACACCCGCTGAGGCGCCCGCCGGGGCACCCGATCACCACACGTCGACGTCCACGCCGATCGCGATGGTCCGCAGGGCGCTGAGCGCGACCCAGGTGCGCGTGTCGCTGTTCAGCCCGCCGTATTTGTCGGGGTCGCCCGTCCCGGGTAGCAGGTCGAGCACGGCGCTGACGTGGCCGCACTCCGCGGCGTTCCGGGCCACTTGCGCGGACTCGCGGCGCTTCGTCGCCTTGGGGAGTTTCGCGATCCCGGCGTGCTGGGCGGCGAGATCGGTCAGCTGGTCGTCGGTCGGGCCGGTGGGCCTGCCCTCGGCCGTGATGCGTTCGGCCACCGGCAGGTCGTCCTGCACCCAAGCCCGGTTGATGTCGCCCCACAGCCGGAGCAGATCCGGCTGCCCGTAGGCGGTGAGCGCGCGGGCTGCCGTCCAGTCGTCGAACCAGCGCACACCGTAGGCGTGCGGCTTGTCCGGGTCTTCCGGCTCGCTGCGCTCCCCGATCAGCTCGCGCACCAGCTCGGTCTCGCCCCGCCTGAGCAGGTACACCAGCCAGGGCACGCCGTGGTGCCGGTTCCCCGGCGTGCCCACGCCCTCGTCCAGCACGACGCGGGCCTCCTGCTCCCGGCCGCACTCGGTGAGCGCCCAGACCAGCGGCAGGCGGACTTCCCAGTTCGAACGGTGGGCGTCGGCGGCCTCGCGCGCGGAGGCGAACCACCGCTCGGAGCGTTCATGCCACCCCAGGACCGCGCAGGCCCCGGCGACCGCCGCCATGTCCGCCGCGTCGCTCACGTCCGCGAGATCGTTGTCGGCGTAGGGGAGGACGGCGGCGGCTTCGGCGTCGAAACCGGCCGCGCCGAGCGCGAGCGCGATCCGCGCGAGGTGTCCGAGACGTCGCCGATGTTCTGGCATCGCGAGGGCCAGTTCGCGGGCTTCGGCGGCCTCGCCCCGCCGGGCGCAGATCATCGCGAGCTGCTGGAGCGTGTTGACGGTCCACTCGCCGTGGACGAACGAGTCCTGAACGGTCAGGTCGACGAGCGTGCCCCGGACCGCCGTGATCAGATCGGTGACGGTGGCGGTGTCGGGTGGCGGCCACGTCCCCGTCGCCTCTGCCGTGCTGCCACGTCCCCGGAACGGCGCCAGCAGCCGCTCGGTCTCCGGTGAGGCCGCCCCCACTCCCGCGTGGGCGGGGTCGGGGAAGATTTTCTGGTCGCCCCAGCGGAACGGCCAGGCGAAGCGGCGGGCGATGGACCAGCAGAGCCGACCGTCGAGCTCCGCGAGATCGTCGTCCCGGCCGGGCTGCGCGATGACCGTGCCGTCCTCGAACGCCACCGCCCAGGTGTCCTCGTCCAGCGCGAACGTCGGGTTGAGCCGGAGCTGGTCGCCGAGGTCACGGCCGGTGAGGAAGAGCGGGCGACGGGCGGCCGGGGCGTGGTGGAAGGGGTGGTCGGCGATGATCTCGCCGGTCTCGGGGCGCAGGAAGCGCACCGCGTGCGGGCCGATCGCGATCAGCACGTCGTCGGCGGGCCATTCCAGGCCGAAGCCGTGGTCCCACCCGTTGATGGTGCGCCGGATGCCGTCCAGGACGCGCAGCTGTCCGGGGCGTTCCGACCAGATCTCGATCCGCCCCTCGGCGGTGACACAGGCGGCCCGCTCGCCGTCCGGTGACCAGGCCCACGACCGGGCGTCCGCGCCGCGCGGGTTGGAGGTGTCCGCCTGAATGTTCAGGTCGTGGCGGTGCTCGCCGGTCGTCGCGTCGACGATCCCGACGGTCCCGCCCGCCGGGTCCACCACCGCCAGCCGGCCGCCCGGCCCCCAGCACAGGACATCGGCGCCCGGGTAGCCCGGAAGCTCCGCCGTCGTCTCACCCGTCAGCGCGTCGGAGATGATGAGCTTTCCGTCGCGCTGGTAGGCCAGGAGTCGTTCGTCCAGGCTCCACTCGGGCGGAGCCGAATCCCGACTCTTTTCCAGGCCCAGGATCCAGGAGACCTGCCGTTTCTGCACGTCGAGCGAGATCGCCGCGTACTCGCCCTCCGCCTCTCCATAGACACGGGAGCCGTCGCGCGACCAGAACGCCCGGCCGAGGATGAGCTCGGGCTCGTCGCTCCAGGTTTCCCGGGACTCGTCCGGCAACGGTCCGCTGAACTCGATCGGCTCCGTTCCCTCCGGGTTGGAGTCCGGTGGCCCGGCGACCGAGCCCTCGTGCATCGCCACGATGACGTTGCGCAGGTAGTCCGACTCGCCTCCGTAGACGAACGCGCGCCTGCCCTCGGGGGCGAGGGCCATGCCCAACGGCCTGCCGGAGGCGAGGAAGAACGCGTTGGCGATCGGCTCGTGGGCGGTGCCGAACGGGTCCCACACGCCGGTCGCGTTGGTGTTGTACTCCAGCGCGATTCGCGTGCCGTCCGCCGACCACTGGAGGCTGCGCGTGTAGTCCGGGAAGCCGATGCCGCCCATGATGCCGTCGATCGCGTGGACGCAGCGGCCGGTGGCGACCTCGAAGACCTGCAGGACGCCGCCCCGGTCGTAGTCGTCGCCGGTCCAGCTTCCGACCGCGAGGTGGCGGCCGTCCGGGCTGAGCGCGTGGCCGTTCAGCTCGCCGTGGTGCACGTCGGAGTGGCGCAGCAGCGTGCCCGCGTCGCGGAGCCGGGCGGTCGCGAGGCGATGCGCGCCGGTGACGCCGTGGGCGCGCTCCAGAGCCTGGAGGGCGTCCCGCAGCGGCACGGTGTCGCGCTCCGGGGAGAACGCGGACCAGTCGGCGTTCTTGAGGGTGTCGAGGGCCTCGTCGGGTCCCATCCGCTCGTCCGGGACGCCGGTGAACGGCGGGGACGGCGGCGCAGTGCCGGGCTCCCGACCTGCGAGCACGGCCACCAGCGCGTCCTCGTCGTAGATCGGAACGCCGCGCACCGCCGCAGGACCCGCCTTGACCCCCGACTTCGCCCCGGCGAAGACCAGGTCCGTCTTCGCCGAGACCGACGCGGTCACCTTCGCGCCCAACGCCTCCAGGCCGCGCTTGGCCTCATCCTTCGAAAGCCGGCTGAACCGCCCGGCCAGCACGATCGTGCTGCCACTGATGATCATGCCAAGCGACCATATTGGAGATGACCGACACTTCGCCTCTTATCCGGCGGTTGGCTTGTCTTTAAGTTCCGATCTCGCGTTTGGTGTGCTCGGTGCAAACCGGCTGCGACCTGGAGGTTGTGAACAGCCGCGTTGGGCCGGTGGCAGGTTTGCTCGCGCCCCGGTTGTTCAACCGCTCCCTGAAGGCGGCCGTTTGGTGGGGTCCCGGGGTTGGGATCTTGGCCCCCGCGGTAGCGGTAGCGAGTCACTGCGACACTGGCGGCGCCGGTGAATTCGATACCGTCATGGACGATCTTCCAGGTACCCGGCAGGCAGAATCTGCGGCGCATCTCCTGCCTGCTGAGCCGGGACACCCGCGCAGAGAGGGGATTCGCCGCTGCCGCAGTCATCGGCGGGGCGTTCTTCTGGCGCGAGCGGCGCACCGTGAGCCCGCTGGTGCCACCGAGCGTGCGCTGCCCCTGGCGGCGATGATGGTGCTCAGCGCACCAGCCTGCGCTGTGCTGCTGCGCCGGCATGGGGTGCGCCGGCCGGCCCTGGCGGCGATGACCTGCCTTGCCCTCGGCGTTCTCCTGCTGTCCCGGTTCGACCAGGCATCGACGTCAGCGGCGATCGCAGGCGCCTTTTTCCTGGTCGCAACAGCCACCATGCTGATGGCCCTCTGACCGGCCGCCGGGCGACGACGCATTGGCTGGCCGTCGACCAACTGGCACCAGTCGACGCTGCCGGACATGATCGTGCGGATGTGCTCGGTGATGTGCTGCAGCGGCCAGTCCCACCAGGCCAGGGCCAGGAGGCGGATGATGTCCTCATCGCTGTAGCGACGGCGGATGAGCCTGGCCGGGTTGCCGCCGACGATGCCGTAGTCGGGGATGTCGTCGACGACGACGGAACCGGAAGCGGTGATCGCTCCGTCACCGATACGGACGCCGGGCATCACCATGGCCCGGTACCCGAACCAGACGTCATTGCCCACCACGGTCGGGTCGGCGGGAACATACTGTTCCGCGCCCGCGGACACGTGCGGGCCCGGCATCCCCGCTACCAGGCCGATCCGCGCATCCGGCGACAGGCGACGCAGCGGTTCCTCGCCGCCGCGCTCGGCGGTGACCTGGACGCCCTCATGCGGATCCTGGCGCCGGACGTGACCATGTGGAGCGACGGTGGCGGCAAGGCGCGGGCGGCGGTCCGGTGTCCGGTGCACGACCGCGACGGGGTCGCCCGCCTCATCGTCGGTGTGGCCTCCCGCGCGCCCCGGAACCTCGAGGTCCGCTACCGGACCGTCAACGGCGACCCGTCCGCGCTGCTGTTCGCCGGCGACGCACCCTTCGCCGTCATGGTCATCGACCTCAACGCGGAAGGAGATCAGGCGGCGGAGATCCACGCCGTCACCAGTCCCGACAAGCTCTCCCACCTCACACACTCCGAAGAGTGGACATATCAAAAAAGGCCCAATTCCTGACTTATCCCGATTTGCCAGCCAAGTCAACTATTGTCTTGACTCGCTGATCATGATTGTCTTCAGGCTGAGGCGATCATCCCACTGGAAACATGACGTCTCTCCCGTATCTGCCTGTCCATTCACCATCTGGAGGAGAGCCGGGCATGAATTCTGATCCCGTTGGCGAGTTGCGCATACGCAAGGAACAAGCGTTAACCGGTTTCGCGGCCTCCCCGGAGCCCAGCGTGTGCGCCGTCACCCGGTACTCCCCGGGTTTCGTGTTGCAGGTCGAGGTGGGCTCGTCACCTCTCGCGGACAGCCTGCGGGCGTACGGGGAGGCTACGTCGGACAAGTCGCGGGCCGATGCGCCCGTGAAGACCGGCCTGTCCTCAGAGTCGACGCGACCCCCCGAACGGAGCCTCTACCCACCGCAGCCGAGCGCTTCCTACCGGGCCGGTGACGTCGTCGTGTGTTCGCAGCCCGACGGCAGCGTGCCCACCAAGCCCCAGCTCGCGGTGTTCCTCGCCGACGTCAGCGGCATCCAGCCGAGGGACGCGGTCGTCGGCAGGATCGAGAACCTCGACACCATCCAGAGGCTGGTCGACGCCGCCGCGAAGCAACCGGCCTCCAACGAGCTGCTGACCGTGCAGCTCACCACCTCTCTCGTCATCGTCTAGGGACCAGATGCAGTACGTGCTCGGTGTACTGGCGTGTACGCCACTGATGGCCTCCACGATCGCGAAGGCGTGGGACTGGGCCTGGAACGCCAAGTCCCGCTCCATCCTGCCGACTTCCCTGGACCGTTCGCTCACCGTCGTCCAGGCCCTGCTCTGTGCCTGGTTCGTCCTAGCTCCGGCAGTCTGGGCGCTTTTCGCCGTAGCCGCTCTCTACGCGACGATGGGAATCGCGGTCCTGTGGCTTCGGGTGCACAGAGGGCCCGCGGACTGCGGCTGCTGGGGTCGCTCCCGGCCGGGCCGGCTGAGTTTCCGGCTCGCGGCCACGAACCTCGCCCTCGCGGCGGCGGCCGCGGCGGTCACGATGCTGGAAGCGGTGAATCCGGAATTCGCGCTACGGCTCTTCGTGCTGGCCACCGTCGCGATCATCCTGTTCTTCCTCATGGTGGTCGTTCCCGCCTACCGGCCGCTGATCAAGCGTTATCGAGAACTGGCCGACAGGTATCGGCCGTGGGCCGCCGGGTTCCCTCATCTTCGATCCTGATCGCCTGACCTTAGAGAGGAGATCGCGAGAATGTCGATCGCCATCGTGGTGATTGTCGCCGTCTGTCTCGTGTTCACGATCCTTAACATGATCATGACAGCTGTGCTCTTCCGGCAGCTGGGCCTGTTCGTTCTGGGGACCTCGCGCGGCGCCAACGACAGTGGCATCTCGATCGGCCGCAGAGTGCCCAAGACCGAGCTGCCCGACATCCGCACGGGCCAGCCGGTGAATCTGCACGACGGGCGGGGGAAGCTGCTGTTCTTCGGCTCGACCACCTGTGGCGAATGCGCGCAGATCTACCCGGAGATCCTGGACGTGGAGCGTCGTTACGACATTCCCGTGGTGAACATCCTCTTCGGCTCGGACGTGGCCGACCTGTCGCAGTATGTCGAGAAACTCGACCTCAAGGGGGCCACCGTCTTCGCGACCGAGGACATCGCGCAGGCCTACGACGTCGAGGTGAGCCCATTCGCGTTCGTCGTGGACGACCGCGGAATCGTCGTGGCCAAGGGACTGCTCAACAACCGCGGCCGACTCATCGAGATGCTGGCTCCGATCCAGCAGGTGGAATTTCCTGAGGAGACCTTGAATGACATCGAAATTATCGCGCGATGAGAAATTCCAGCTGGGCGCCGCCCGGCTGACCCGGCGCATCGGACGGCGTAAGTTCCTGGGCAGGTCGGGTGCGGTGGCGGCGGCCATCGCCGGGTTCGTCGTCGGGGTCGACGCGGCCCCCGCCTTCGCGCACGGTACGTGCAACCCGCCCCACGGCGCATACTGCCGAGGGTGTGCCGCGAGCTCGGCGTGCCCGAGTGGCTTCGCCACCTGCACCCCCAGCTACAACCGTGGCTGCGGCCTGTGCCCGTACAGCAGCGGCTGGTGGTACACGGGGACGTCGCCCAACCGGCACAAGTGCCGTGACTGCATCTCTACGATTTACGGCCCCATCGGGTGCAGTGCCACCTGGCACTGCGGCTGCAAGTCCACGACCCACTACTGACGAGGGCTGCTCATGACGTACGTATCAGTGGTTCTGGCGGCGATAGCCGGCGTGCTCTCCTTCGGCACCTCTTGAGGCCTCAACGCTGCCGGCACGCTGTATGCGTCGCCTCCGGGTTGGGCTCGTAGTTTCGCGCGCGGACTCGTCCGCGGAGCAGGCATGCTGGCGGTCGTCGTCCTCGTGCTCGCTGCTCTTTCGTGGTCGCTGCCGGTGCGGCAGGAGGTACGGCAGGTGGCGGCCGCGACTGTGGTCGGAGCCTTCATGGTGAGCGAGATTCTGGGCGGAGTCGGGCATCGCAGAATGTCGCTGCGCTGGCTGGTACCGACGACATTGGTCAACGGCAACGATGCAACGGCCGCGATCCGGTGGGGTCGCTCGCTCGGCTTCGGGTTCCTGACCGACGCTCCCTATGCGGTTTTCCATGTGGCGCTGGTCGTCCCTGTTATCTTTGGTCAGGTCGGCGTAAGTCTCGTCGTGGTCATCGCATTCGTTGTGGCTCGCGCGGTTCCTTATCTGATCGCGCCTATCGGGCGTAACGCGTCCTCGATCGGCGACTTCACAATCAGCGGCCGTGCCGTGCTTTTCGACGGCGCACGAATCGTGTCCGCCGCGGCGTTGGCGGCCACATTCGTCTGGATGGTGCTGTGAAGAGACTGATGAACGCGGTGACCGCGATCGTGCTGATCGCGGTCACCGCCGCCTGCGCGCCGAGCGAGGTCGAGCCCACGGCCGCCGACCTGCTGGCACGCCCGCTGGAGGTTCCCCAGGTCCCGCCGGGCGGCGAATGCCCGGTCACCAAGATCATGACGCGTCCCACCTCGCTGGCCGGCGACCTTCTGGGCGACGGCCCGGCGAGACCGGCCATCGAGTCGACGCTGCCCTACATCGGCGATGATCCGGGCACCCTGTTCGCGGGCAGTGGGTGGGGCGGGGAGAAGGTGCTGTGGCTGACCGACCCCGGTCTGATGGGGCCCCTCGTGATCAAGGGGAAGCAGCTGGACGGCGACGGTCCGGTCAAGTTCGACGGCACGGACGGCCGGCCCCTGCTCGACGAGATCGTCATTGCGCCCGACCCGTCGGCCAAGGACTGGCGCGACCGCCCGGGTTACGTCCGCCTGAAGCAGCCCGGCTGTTATGCGTTCCAGGCGGACACCGCCGACGCCACACACGTCATCGTCTTCCGAGCCACAGGACCCGTCGTCTCGTGAGCACTGTTCGTTCCCTGATAGAGCACGACGGCTCGATCTGAATCTGACCCCGGTAACCGGAGTGACCGGCGCCGGCCGTACCGGCCCGGCTCGTGGTTGTCAGAACCACTCTCGGCGGCCTCATCAATCAGTACAGCCAAGCCGGTTGAGAGGAGATCTCCCTCAGCCAGCCGTCGAGCCAGCTCGTTGAACGCCTGCGCGCCATCGCCAATGAGCAATCCCGCCTGGCCAAGCTAGTGATCTGACCGGGAAGGTTCACCGGGTTGCCATTCGCGCTTGGGCCCTGCGGGCAGTTGGATGTGACGACATCCGATCTGGTACGTGGAGGTTCGGTGGCAGAGCCGGTCAAGGTCCGCGGACTGACCGACCAGGAGGGGCAGCGGCTGCAGCAGATCGTGCGCCGGGGCACTACCAGCACGGTGCGCGATGATGCTGCTGGCCTCAGCCGGCGGAAACACCGTGCGAGTGATCGCCCAGCTGGTCCAGGCCGAAGAGGACACGGTGCGCGATGTGATCCACCGATTCAACGAGATCGGACTTGCCTGTCTGGACCCTCAATGAGCGGGAGGCCGCTCCCGCCTGCTCAGCAGTGACGACGAGGACTTCGTCATCCAGACGGCCACCACTCGCCCGCGCAAACTCGGCCAGCCCTTCACCTGCTGGTCGATCCGCAAACTTGCCGCCTACCTGCACAAAGTCCAAGGCCGGACGATCCGCATAGGCCGCGAGGCCTTACGCACCCTGCTCGCCCATCGCGGAATCACTTTCCAGCGCACCAAGACCTGGAAGGAATCCACCGACCCCGACCGCGACGCCAAGCTCGACCGCATCGAGTACGTCATCGAGCACTTCCCCGACCGCGCCTTCGCCTTTGACGAGTTCGGTCCGTTGGGCATCCGCCCTACCGGCGGCAACTGCTGGACCGAGCAAGGCCGGCCCGACCGAGTGGCCGCGACCTACCACCGCACCCACGGCGTCACCTACTTCCACGGCTGCTACTCCATCGGCGCCGACACGATGTGGGGCGTCAACCGCCGCCGCAAGGGCGCGGCCCACACCATTGCGGCGCTGAAGTCGATCCGGGCCGCCCTCCCGGACGGTGCCCCGATCTACGTGATCCTCGACAACCTCTCTGCCCGCAAGGGCGCAAAGATCCGCCGGTGGGCGGAGAAGAACAAGGTCACGCTGTGCTTCACCCCGACCGGTGCCTCCTGGGCGAACCCGGTCGAAGCACACTTTGGACCGCTGCGGCAGTTCATCCTCGCCAACTCCGATGGGGCGGCCGCCCCATCACCGACGCGGCATGACCCAGCACACCGGTAAACGTTCCCGGTCACGGTATTAGAGATGGAAAGTTCACCCATCAAGGAAATCCTTGAGACGCACCACGCCCTGCTGAGTCGGCTGCTGCCCCATGACAAGCCGGACGGTCTCACCGTCCGGCAGGGGCAGTTCCATCATGTGGTGATCGGCTCGGATCGTGTCGTGTGCTTCGCTCGTACCGAGGCGGCAGCTACCCGGCTGCCCGGGCGGGCGGCCGTGCTGCGCGCGCTCACCGGGCTCGACCTCGGCTTCCGCACACCCGAGCCGCTGGTCGAAAGCGACACTCAGGGCACAGACGGGCCGCCGTTCCTGGTACTCAGCCGAATCCCCGGAGCGCCGTTGGAGGGCGACGTGCTCGAACACCCCGAGGTGGCCGATTCGGTGGCGGCGCAGTACTCCACACTGCTGGCCGCGCTGGCCGCGGCGGGCGCTGACGAGGAGATACGAGCGGCGCTGCCGCACGCGCCGGAAGGTGAGTGGCAGGAGTTCGCAACAGACGTCCGCGCAGAGCTGTTCGCGCTCATGTCCGACAATGGGCGTCAGCGCGCCGAGAGGGAGCTCGCGGCGCTCGACAGCCTTCCCCACCTCACCACCGCGGTGGTGCACGGTGACCTCGGTGGCGAGAACGTCCTATGGGAGATCGCCGACGGGCGGCCTCGGCTCAGCGGAGTGGTCGACTGGGACGAGGTCACGCTCGGTGACCCCGCCAATGACCTCGCGGCCGTTGGCGCCAGCTACGGGAAGGACCTGCTGGACCGGGTCCTCGCATTGAGTGGCTGGTCGGGGAACGGCATGGCCGCCCGGATCGCCACGATCCGTAGCACGTTCGCCCTGCAGCAAGCCCTCTACGCGAACCGCGACGGCGACGAGGAAGAACTGGCGGACGGCCTGGCCGGCTACCGCTGAGCGCGTGCCGTTCACTCCTGCGCCGTGACCGTCTTCTCCCGCCACCGCTGGCCGCTATCGGGCAGGGCTGACAGCCGGCCGTAGAAGGGGCAGCAGATGATCAGGTGCAGTGCTCCCAGCCGCTCAACGTCTGGAAGGTCTGGCCGACCGAGTCGGAGAACCTGCCACCCCACTGGACGCACCTGTTGTTGGCGTACGCCCGCACCGGCCCGGCATAGGTCTTGTACTGGCCGCCGTCACGGTAGATGGTGGACGAGCCTTGCACCTGGATGCGTGCCTCGGTGAACGTCGAAGTGCCTGCCCCTCTGTCCTTTATCGCAACGACGCAGTTGTGACCGTTGCTGTTGTTGTAGAGCAGGTAGTACGTGCCCCACGGTGAGTCCGGCATCCGGTCGATGATCCGATAGCCAGACCCGCAGATGCTCTCAGGCGTTGCTGCACTGGCGGGTAGGGCAGGTGTCACAAGGGCCGCGGCGAGCGCGGTCACCACGGCAGCGCGAACGTAGGCACGGGAAGCGGTCATGATGAAAGGTCCTTTCGGTAATTATCCGCAGTGAGAAGCCGTGGGCGATGTGGACGCCTGTGTCGAATAGATTTTGCCGATCGCGAAGATGCACCGGCCCCCGGCGGGCAGCGAACGAGGTCCCGCGTAGTACTTGTACTGGCCGTCGTCGTAGTCCATGGCGCGCTGCTTGCAGGAGCTGGCCGGACTGGTTTCCTCACAGACGATCAGGTAAACCGCCATGAATTTGGAGGCGCCCCAGGTGGAACTGGACGAAACCGTTTTCGCGCAGTTGCGCTTGGTCGCGGAGTCGTAATAGACGTCCAGATGGCCGTATGTCTTAATCGGGATGTGCTCGATGAGCGAGCCGGAGCAGTCAGCGGCTTGCGCGGGGGACGCACCGGGCGCCACCAGCGCGACCATGACCAGCGATATTGTGGTCACCATCGATCGTAAGCTCATGCCGTCCTTTTTTCGGCTGGCCCGGTCGGTGGACCGGTGTCGGGGTTAAGGATCACTGCGCGCCCCGTAAAGGTCAAGAGGATCAAGGGCTCGCGAATCGGACTATTCAGGCATTTTCATGGCCTGAAGGTATAAGGTGCGTACATAATCCGAATTATGGTTGTTATGGGCATATGTAGCCCCGGTTTGCGGATGGCCGAAAGGTGGGCCGCGCGAGGTGGATCGGATGCCGGCGACCCGCCTCGCGGTATCGGCCTCGTGTTTGCTTCGCGATCAGATAGGTGTTCGCCACGGGGGGTGAGTTCGCCTATCACCGGAAAGCCTGGGATCTCGCCCGCGATGAGCAGGCCGCCTGAGGTCTGCGCATCGGCGAGGAGAAGACGTTCATTCTCCGAGAGGTTGCCGAAGTCGCAGCGGGGGCGATCCAGTCGAGGTTCCGGCGGGATCCGCCGCTGATGCATCCATCACGGATGGCCTCTCGGGCTCCTTCCAGGTAAGGCACGGCGGCGCTGTCGATGACGGCGGAGATGCCGCTTGCCCTGGCACTGCGGCACTGGAACGCGCACGGCTCAGCCACGTCGCCCAGAACTACCTGTCGGCCGAGATGTTCTCGCTGGCCAATGCCCCGTTGATCGAGGAACAGGCGAAGATCGGCTTCGCCCAGCAGTTCGGCGGTGGCCTGGTCGCCGCCATCGACGGGATGCGGTTCGCGGTCCCCTCCACCTACACCCGGCCCAACCGCAGGCAATTCGGGCAGAAACGCAGGCTGACCTGGCTCAACTCGGGGATGCGATCGCCATCTATGGCTGGATATTCAAGACCCGGCACATCCTCACCTACGCCGTCGAAGAACCCTACCGGCGCGACATCAAGGGCATCCGCAACCTGCAGGAGTTCCGCCACGCCCTGGCGCGGCTCCGGGCCGAGGGCTACCGGCTGGCCAGCGACGATGTTGCCCGCCTGTCGCCTTTCCAGCGCCAGCGCATCAACGTGATCGGGACCTACACTTTCGCGCTTCCCGACCTCGGCCTCGCCGGGATGCGGGACCTGCGCAACCCCGATGAACCGGATTGGGATGAGAAATGATCGGGGCCGACTGTGATCACCTCATCGACGATTCGCACGCCGCCCGCGAACACGCGTCTTGCCGAATCCGGGTTCGCTATGCGCCTGCGGTGGCCGGCAGCCGCGGATCGCGGCGGTGATGGCGGGCCAGAGCGGGCGGGGCAGGTCGTGGCCCATGCCGGGGAAGGTGATCAGCTTGGCGCTTGGGATGGCGGTGGCGCGGCCGCCGTCGGCGGTGACGAGGGGGTTGTGCCGTCCGTACAGGACGAGCGTGGGCACCACCACCGTGGCCAGGGCGTGCGGGGGTCGCGGAAGGCGAGGATGGCCGCGTTGTGGCGGCGCTCCGGCCGGATCCAGGCCACCGCACTGGTGGATCAGGCGGGCGAGCTCGCCGTGCCACGCCTGGTCCAGGTCGGGTAGGACCGTGCAGTACTGCGCGGTCCTACCCGAACCCGGGGTGCGAATCCCCTGGGCGACCCGGACTAGAAGTCCATGTCGCCGCCGGGCATGGCGGGAGCGGCCGTGGTCTTCTCGGGCTTTTCGGCGATGACGGCCTCGGTGGTGAGGAAGAGCGCCGCGATGGAGGCGGCGTTCTGCAGCGCGGAGCGCGTCACCTTGGCCGGGTCGATGATGCCCGCCTCGAACATGTTGACGTATTCGCCGGTGGCGGCGTTGAGGCCTTCACCGGGGGTGAGGTTGCGGACCTTCTCCACCACGACGCCGCCCTCGAGGCCGGCGTTGACGGCGATCTGCTTCAGCGGCTCCTCCAGTGCCTTGCGGACGATCGCGGCACCGGTGGCCTCGTCGCCGGTGAGCTCCAGCTTGTCGAAGGCCTTGGCGCCGGCCTGCAGCAGGGCCACGCCACCGCCGGGGACGATGCCCTCCTCGACGGCCGCCTTCGCGTTGCGGACGGCGTCCTCGATGCGGTGCTTGCGCTCCTTGAGCTCGACCTCGGTCGCCGCGCCGGCCTTGATGACGGCCACGCCGCCGGCCAGCTTGGCGAGACGCTCCTGGAGCTTCTCGCGGTCGTAGTCGGAGTCGGTGTTCTCGATCTCGGCGCGGATCTGGTTGACCCGGCCGGCGATCTGCTCGGCGTCGCCGGCACCGTCGACGATGGTGGTCTCGTCCTTGGTCACGACGACCTTGCGGGCGCGGCCGAGCAGGTCGAGGGTGGCGTTCTCGAGCTTGAGGCCGACCTCCTCGGCGATGACCTGACCGCCGGTCAGGATCGCGATGTCGCCCAGCATGGCCTTGCGGCGGTCACCGAAGCCCGGGGCCTTGACCGCGACCGACCGGAAGACGGCCTTCATCTTGTTGACGATCAGAGTGGCCAGGGCCTCGCCCTCGATGTCCTCGGCGATGATCAGCAGCGGCTTGCCGGATTGCACGATCTTGTCGAGCAGGGGCACCACGTCTCTGTTGGCGGAGATCTTGCCGCTCACGATCAGGACGTAGGGATCGTCCAGGACCGCTTCGAGCCGGTCGGGGTCGGTGATGAAGAGCGGGGCGATGTAGCCCTTGTCGAAGCGCATGCCCTCGGTGAGTTCGAGCTCCAGGCCGAAGGTGTTGCTCTCCTCGACGGTGATGACGCCTTCCTTGCCGGCCTTGTCCATCGCCTCGGCGATCATCTCGCCGATCTGCGGGTCGCCCGCGGAGATGGAGGCGGTGGAGGCGATCTGCGCCTTCGTCTCCACATTCCTGGCGAGGTGGGACAGTTCCTCGCTGACGCGTTCGACGGCGGCCTCGATGCCTTTTTTCAGGGGCATCGGGTTGGCGCCGGCGGCGACGTTGCGCAGGCCCTCGCGTACCAGGGCCTGGGCGAGCACGGTGGCGGTGGTGGTGCCGTCGCCGGCGACGTCGTCGGTCTTCTTGGCGACTTCCTTGACGAGCTCGGCGCCGATCTTCTCCCAGGGGTCCTCGAGCTCGATCTCCTTGGCGATGGAGACGCCGTCGTTGGTGATCGTGGGGGCGCCCCATTTCTTCTCCAGCACGACGTTGCGGCCCTTGGGGCCGAGGGTCACCTTGACGGCGTCGGCGAGCTGGTTCATACCGCGCTCGAGACCGCGCCGGGCGTTCTCGTCGAACGCAATCATTTTCGAAGCCATTGCTGCTCCTGCTCTTGATGGGGGCTCTCCGGGACGGCGCCCGCGACGGACGGTCTGCCGGCAGGTGGCCAACCTGCCGGCGGACCTCGCCGTCCCGGCATACGCCTTGTGGTTGGCACTCTCCAGGCGTGAGTGCCAGGCGTCCCGTCGCACTCTACCCACAACTTGCGTGGAACGCACGTAGTGCGCGTCACGCAGCATCGGGTAGGGTTGATCCATGAACGACGACGCCATGGACCTCCGGTCACGCAACAGGCAGGCCACTCGGGAGGCGATCAGCCACGCCGCGCTGAGCCTGGCCATCGAGCAGGGCCCCAACGGGCTGGCCCTTGTCCGCGTCCATGACATCGCCACGGCCGCGGGTGTCTCACCCCGCACCTACAACAACTACTTCTCCAGCAGGGAGGAGGCGATCTGCTCCTTCCAAGCCGACCAGTCCAGGCGTGCGGGACGGGCGCTGCGCTCCCGGCCCGCCGACGAGCCACTCGACCAGGCCATCATCACGGCCGTGATCGAGCTCTACACCAACCCCGAGCCCGACAAGGCCGGCCTGCGCATGATCATGTCGACGCCCGCGCTGGAGGGCGAGGCGCTGAAGGCGTTCACCATGGCGGAGGGCCCGCTCGCCGAGGCGATCGCGGCGCGCACCGGCACCGACCCCGGACGCGATCTGTTCCCTCCCGTCACGGCCGCCGCGGTCGCCGGCGCCATCCGCGTGGCGGGGCGGCACTGGCTCGAGCCCGGCAACACCGAATCCTTCGCCACCACCCTGCGCCGCGCCCTGTCTTTCGTCTTCCCCGCCGCGCCGCCCGAAGGCCCGCAGGATCGGTGACCAGCACGCACAGGCCCGGCGTTTGAGATATCGCCGATTCGGACAGGGCCCCGAAGGGGCGCCGGCGCCATGATGGGGCGTCGGCGGCGCGGCGTTGCCGCATGCTGCGGGTCAGGTCGGTGACCCGGTCGGCCAAGACGGCGGCCTGACGGGGCCGGTGGCGTTGCTCGTGCATCGCGCTGATGGCCTTGACCAGCAGCACCACGGCGACGGCCAGCGGGATCCAGTTGGTGGTGGCCGGGGCCCGCCGGCTGACGTGGGCGATCGCGGTGAAGTCACCACCGCGGTCCATCGTGCCGTTGCGGGTGGGGCGGATTTGGCCGGGGGCCTGGGCCGGCCAGGCCAGCGCGTCACCAGGTATATGCGAGACGACATGACAGCGACATGACAGGGAACGTGTTCTCTTCGGGCGACGTCAGGCTTGGTGATGACGCCGGTCGGCCCGCTGGCTAGATCTCCGATGTGACAGGGAAGCGCCCGTTCCCTGTCACGTCCACCGCGCTTGATCACATCTCTGACCTGGTCGTACGGGGCTCGCGTGTACCTGGTGACACGCTCCTCAACGACAGACCGATTCGTCGCGGTCCGGGCCGCTCCTCGAGGATCGACGAAACCTGACCCGTCCTTTCGTCGTGCAGGCCTCGCCGCCGCGGTGCACGACGAATCCCCGCGCTCTACGTGGCGGGCTCGAAGTCCTTGCCGCAGGCTCCGCAGGAGATCGATCCGCGCTCCCACGGAGTGAGCCGGCCCTTGAGGAATGCTCAGGTGGGGGAGGTGAGCAGGATGATCCCGAGAGTCACGGTCACCGCGGCCGTGACTCGGCGCCATCCGAAGCGTTCGGAGAAGAAGACGGCGCCGATGATTGCGCCCCACACGACACTGGTTTCGCGCAGGGCGGCGACCTGGGCCAGAGGGCTACGGGTCTGGGCCCACACCACGATGGCGTAGGCGAGCAGGGACACGATGCCGCCCGCCGCCGGCATCTGCCAGCCGGTGCGCAGCGCGGGGGCGACGGCGCGGCCGCGCACGGCCAGGGCCATGAGGGCGACCACGGATCCCTCCAGGAGGAACAGCCAGGCGATGTAGGGCAGAGGATGGGAGGTGCGTCGCACGCCGAGCCCGTCCACGACGGTGTAGGCCGCGATCGACAGGCCGGTCAGCAGCGCGGCGGTGACGGCCGGGCCGGTGACGGCGGTGCGGTGCCGGGCGACGGCGAGTGCGACCAGCCCGCCGCACACCACGACCAGGCCAGCGAGCTGGAGCGGGCTCAGCCGCTCGCCCAGGACGGCGCCGGCGACGGCGACCAGGAGCGGCGCGCTGCCCCGCGCCAGCGGATAGACCTGGCCGAAGTCGCCGAGGTCATAGGAGCGGATCAGTAGTGCGGTGTAGGCGACGTGCAGGACCACCGAGGTGAGCAGGAACGGCCAGGCCGGCCCCGCCGGCGGCCCGGCGGCCACCGCGACCGGCAGGGACACCAGCGCGGAGGCGGCGCCCATCACCACGAACGCGGCGTACCGGTCAGGGACGGCTTTGGCCAGGGCGTTCCAGACAGCGTGCAGAAGCCCGGCGAACAGGATGGCAAGTGCGGTGACCATGGTGCTCACCCCACCGCCGGTCCGGCTGGGCCGACAGTGATTTAGCCTGGGCCTCAATGCACGAGCTGATCCTGGACGTCGGCGACCTCGCCGAGACCCGCTTCGCCCTCTCCCCGCTGCTGGAGACGGTGCTCAGCCTGCGCATCTGGCACCAGCCCGGCTATTATGTCCGGCAACGTCCCTGGCTGGCGGTGGCCGCGCGCGGTCTCGGCGACCTCGACATCGCCTTGCTGCTGGCCCTGGTCGGCCCCCGCCGGCTCGTCCCGGACTTCCTCACCCCGCGCCCGGGGCGTCCGGTCACCGACTTCACCGCCGAACTGGACCGCGCCCGTGCCTGCGACCCCGACCGGGTCGCCGCCGACATCCGCGCCGCCCATGCCGGCGGCACCCTCCCCGACATGCTGCGCTCCGGGCTACGGCGGCCCGCTCGCCTGCGCGACCGGCTCGCCGACCTGCTGCAGACCTACTGGACCGCGACGCTTGCCCCGCACTGGCCGCGTCTGCGCGGCGTGCTGGAAGCCGACCTGCGCTACCGGGCCTCCCGCCTGGCCGATGGGGGCGCCGCCCTGCTGTTCGCCGACCTGGACCCCGCCATCACCTTCCACAACGGGCGTCTGCGCACCCGCCTGAACATCCCCCACACCGACACCCGCACCCCCGTCACCGGTCGCGGCCTCTGCTTGGTCCCGACCCTGTTCGTCAACGCCCCCGGCACCCCCAACAACCCCGACCACCCACCGATGATCATTTATCCGGCGCGTGGGTCCGCCACCGCCTGGCAGCCGCCCCCGCCGGCGCCCGCCGTCCTGGCCGCGCTCGTCGGCGCGCCCAAAGCCGCCATCCTGACCGCCCTGGTCCAGCCCCGTTCCACCACCGACCTGGCCCACCTGCTCACCGTCACCCCCAGTGCGATCTCCCACCACCTGAAGACGCTGCACGCCGCAGGGCTGGTGGGCCGAGCCCGCGCCGGGCGCAGCGTCCTATACATCCGCACCGCTCTCGCCGACCAACTCACCCCCTGACCATGCCCGTCAACCGGTGCCAAGACCGAGCCAACGGTGCGTAGGTAAGTCGGGCTTACCGGTGATGGGCCGTCGGCCGGGCCTTGCCGCCCGGTTGGCCTAGGCGGGTCGGCTCCTGGCGGAAGTCTCCGGGGAGGCGGAGTACGCGGAGGATCTGGCGGACGTGGCGCGTGCCGTTCGCGAGGCGTACACCCAAGTTCGGCGGGTGGATCCGGGAAGCCTGGAGGCGGCCGTCGGCCTCGCCGTGCTGGGTGGTGCCGAGCTCCGCGGCCACATGGTCAACCGCGTGGACACGGGCTGGTGGGAGGAGGACTGGAAGCCCACCGCCCAGATCCCGCCAGATGACGGCGTCGGCCGCGCTCTCGTCGACGAGGCGGTCCGTGCGGCCCGTCATGTCCTGTCCCTCGACCCGACCAACAACCTCGCCGCCTACCTCGAAGGGCTGGCCCACGAGTGCGGTGGCGCGCGCGAGCAGGCGTTGGGCGGCTACCTGCGGGCGCTGGAGCTCGACCGGTGGGACGAGGGTGCGCTGACCCGCGCGAACGCGCTCGACGATGAGTACGTCGCCGCACCCGCCGAGGGACCGGAGCCGAACCCGCACTCACGGCACTTCTGGCTGCTCCGCAGCAGTGAGCTGATCAGCAACTCCGGTGACGAGCGGGTGGTGTACCGGCGCCTCAGCGACTCGGCCGACGTGCGGTACGCGATCGAGTCGGTGCTGGTGGAGGTCAAGGCACGTAACCCCGACCTGGAGTCGGCCTGGGGGACCGACGAGTACTCCGACTGCCAGGACGGTGGCTTTGACCTGAGCACGTACGCCCCGGGACGGCCGCCGAGCGGATTCGACGTGTACGACGCGCTCCGCCGGACGCCCTCCGGGGAGCTCATGGTGGACTGGGCGGCCGTGGACCTTGACGAGCCGCCGTCCGGCAAGCGCCTACCACCCGGACAACCGGTACGTGTCGACGGCCGCACGCACTTTGACGGTCAGCACGAACCCGTGGAGGAGTGAGGGTCGTTCGGGACGTGGGGTGTCGGTAAGGCTCGATCCACCAGCCGCAAACGACCGGACCCGAACAGTCTCGGGAAGCCTCCATCGCTGTGGCCCGACGCGCCGTCGACCTGGGCGTCACGCTGATCGACACCGCGCACCTGTACGGGTGGGGTGCCAACGAGGAACTCCTCGCCGAGGCGCTGCACCCCTATCCGGATGACCTGCTCATCGCGACAAAGGTCGGGGTCGCCCCGCCGAACCCCCCGCACGATGCGGCGATCTGCGGTCGGCCGGATTTCCTGCGGGATCAGGTCGAGCAGGGCCTGCGCCGACTCCGGGGCGAACGGCTCGATCGGGTCCAGCCGTGATGAGCCCCCCGAGGACCGGCCCCTACTCCTCCGGAGCGATCAGGCTTCGGCGGCGGTGTGTTCGTCGGCCCAGAACGCGATCAGCTCTTCGGAGGTGAGCTGATCGGCCGGGCGGTTGGGGGATCCCATCCGGCGGGGCTACCGCGTAGACCGACGGAAAGTTTTGTCTTGACAAGAAGAGTTGTCGCTGAGAGGCTTTTTGGCATGTGGGAAGTGGCGGTGATCGAGGACGCGGCGGCGGCGGGAGTCACGCTGGATCCGATCCGGGCGCGGTTGTTGGCCGAGCTGGTCCAGCCTGGTTCGGCGAGCAGCCTGGCGGCCCGGGTCGGGCAGCCCCGGCAGAAGGTGAACTACCACCTCCGGGAGCTGGAGCGGCACGGCCTGCTCGAGCTGGTCGAGGAGCGGCGCAAGGGCAACATGACCGAGCGGGTGCTCCAGGCGACGGCGTCGTCGTACGTCATCTCGCCGGCGGCGCTGGCCGCGGTTGAGCCAGACCCGGCGCGGTCGCCGGACCGGCTCTCGGCGCGCTGGCTGCTGGCGGTGGGCGCTCGGCTGGTGCGCGACGTCGGCGCGCTCATCACCGGGGCGACCAAGGCCGGTAAGCGGGTCGCGACCTACGCGCTCGACGGGGAGGTGCGGTTCGCCACGGCGCACGACCGTGCCGCCTTCGCGGAGGAGCTCACCAACGCGGTGACCGGACTGGTCGCCAAGTACCACGACGAGAAGGCGGCCGGCGGCCGGACGTACCGGGTCATCATGGCCGTCCACCCGTCGATCCCCCCGACCGCAAGCGACGACACAAAGGCCACCGAGACAGCAGCCAGCGAGCTACCGGCCAACGAGAGGAAAGAGTCCTGACGTGGGCCACCACTGGGAGCAGCGCGACGAGGCAACGGTCGAAGCGAGTGTCGAGGAGGTGTGGGAGGCCATCGCCACCGGCCCGGGAATCGACTCGTGGTTCATGGGTCGCAACGAGGTGGACCCCGGCCCGGACGGCGCGGTCCGCACGTCGACGGGATCGTTCACAATGGACTCCGCCATCACCGGGTGGGAGCCGCTGCACCGGTTCGCGCACCGCGGCACCGATGGCCCGGACGGACGGTTCATCGCGTACGAGTACCTCATCGAGGGGCGCGATCAGGGCAGCACTGTGCTGCGCATGGTGGCGAACGGTTTCCTGCCCGGCGACGACTGGGAGACCGAGTTCGAGGCCATGAGCCTCGGCGGCGCGATGTACTTCGCGACGCTCGTCGCGTACCTCAACCACTTCGCCGGACGGACCGGGCAACCGATCAACGTGTCGGGGCCGCCCGTGACCGACTGGCCGACCGCCTGGGCCGAACTGCACCAGGCCCTGGGTCTCTCCGCCTCGCCCCGGGTCGGAGACCCGGCCCGGGCCACCGTGCCCGGGTTGCCGGCCGTCGAGGGAGTCGTCGACTTCGTCAACCCGCACGCCATCGGCATTCGGACGCCCGATGCGCTCTACCGCTTCATCCGGGGCTACTTCGGCTCGATCGTCCTGGGGCACCACATTTTCAAGCAAGACGACACCGGCACCGACACCGCGCAGGCGTGGCGGACCTGGCTCAACGGCCTGCCCGCCTGACACCCAAGGAGAACTGACATGGGAAGCATCAAGTCCGGCCTGTTCATCTCGCTCGACGGCGTGACCGAGGCCCCGGACACGTGGCACTTCGGCTACTTCAACGAGGAGATGGGCAACGCGGTCGGCTCGCTCATGGGCGGCAACGACGCCATGCTGCTCGGCCGCCGCACGTACGACGAGTTCGCGGGCTACTGGCCGAACGCGGACGCCAACGACCCGATGACCAAGCAGATGAACGGCACCCGGAAGTACGTGGTGTCGAACACGCTGACCCAGGCCGACTGGGAAAACACCACAGTGGTCGGTGGCGACGACGTGTATGACCAGTTGCGCGCTCTGAAGGCCGATCAGAACCTGGGCATCACCGGCAGCGGGACGCTGGTGCGATCGCTGCTGGCGGAGGGGCTGCTTGACGAGCTGCACCTGTTGGTGCACCCCGTCGTGCTCGGCGCCGGCCAGCGGCTGTTCGAGGGTTCGGCCAAGGTCCCGCTGAAGCTGGTGAGCTCGGCGACGTTCAGCACGGGCGTGCTGCACCTGGTCTACGCGAACGAGTAACGAAGAGGACGCGAGCGCGCGCCGGGGCCTTCCGGCGCGCGCTTCCGTTCGACGGCTACGGCCATCGTGGTTGATGACGGCGGCGAGGCGGCCGGCCGATCGTCCGGTCGCTCGAATCGCGCACGACCAGTTCTGGATCGAAGACGACCTGGCGGTGCTGATGGCCGCTGTCCTCGGTCGTCTCCTCGATGAGCAGCTCCGCGGCGGTCCGCCCGAGCAGCTGCCGGGGCTGGCGCACCGAGGTGAGCGGCACCGCGGCGGCGGCCGCGAAGTCGATGTCGTCGTAGCCGACGATCGCCACGTCCTGCGGGATCCGCACGCGGCGGCGGGTCATCTCCTGCAGCACGCCGAGAGCGAGGAGGTCGTTGGCGCAGAAAACGGCGGTCGGTCTGGGCGTCGCCCCGGCGAGGCGGGCGGTGGCGTCCCGGCCGGCGGCGACGTTGAGCGCGGTGCTTTCGACGACGTGCAGTTCGGCGGCGTCACGGCCCGCGGCCCGCATCGCCTGGACGGCGCCCTGGTAGCGATCCTGGACCTGCCGGATGGTCAAGGCGCCGACGAACGCCAGGTGCTCGTGCCCTTGCGCGAGGAGGTGAGCCACGGCCAGTTCCCCGCCGAGGACGTCGTCCACGGCGACCGAGCATTGCGCGTCCTCGGTCGCCCGGCGGTCGAGCAGCACGATCGGGGTGCCGCGCCTGCGCAGGCGCTCCAATCGATTGTTGGTCGCGGTGACCGGTGTGACCAGGATTCCCTGCACCCGCTGCTCTTCGAGGAGGTCGAGGTAACGGGACTCCTTGGCCGGGTTGTCATCGCTGTTGCAGAGGATGACCACGAGACCGGCGTCATTGGCGGCGTCTTCCACACCTCGTGCGACGTCGGTGAAGAAGGGGTTGGCGACATCGAGGACGACCAGCCCGACCGTGCGGCTGTGGCCGGCGCGCAGGTGCCGGGCCGACTCGTTGCGGACGAAGCCGAGATCGCGGATCGCGTCGAGGACCCGTCGGCGCGTCGATTCGGCGACGACGTCGGGTCTGTTGAGGACGTTGGAGACCGTGCCGACGGAGACGCGGGCCATGTTCGCGACGTCACGGATGCTCACGGGGTGTCGGCTCATGTCTCCCTCGTCTCGTCGGCTCCTGCCTTTACCGGACTGACCCGGGTTCGGCATTGGTTCATGGGCGTTGCTTCACAGCGTATCCGCCGTTAAAACGATTCACCACCTCCCTTTATGCCGTTGGCCGGGTCCCGGACGAGCCCTTCGGCCACGACCGCCCGGGATCCGGCCGGCATGGGCGCGAAGACCGTGAAAATCGCCGCGCAGGCCTGCGACGGAGGAAATCCGTTAACAGCCCCTTCACGGCTTGGGCACCAGCTCGTAATCTGCTTGAAACGATTCATTATCTGGAGGTTAGGCCATGGGTTTACGGTGGTGGAGCATGCATGCCCTGCAGGCGACCGCGACCGTCTGCGCGGCGCTCGTGCTGGCGGCAGGCTTCGCGGTCACATGGTCACAGCCCGCGCTGGCGGACGTCACGGCGAGCGTGACGAACTTTGCCGCTGATGGTCGCCAGCAGGTGCGTTTCGACACCGCCGGCGACGCGGTCGACGCGCACGACGGCCAGATCGCCCAGTTCGGTGACGCCTACTACCTCTACGGCACCAGCTACGACTGCGGCTACCAGTGGAAAGTCAACAGCGACTTCTGCGGGTTCAAGGTCTACTCCTCGCCCGACCTGACGAACTGGACCGATCGCGGCTACGTCGTGCCGCCCCGGGACTGCACGTACTGCTTCCGGCCGCATGTCGTCTTCAACCGCGCCACCGGCCGCTATGTCATGTGGGTCAACGACCAGGACGCCCTGGACAACTTCCGGGTCTTCACCAGTGACCGTCCGACCGGACCGTTCACCGAGCAGCCCGTGCCCGACCTGCCGTCGACAACCCCCTGCACCGCCGACCTGGGGCTGTTCGTCGACCACGACAATGCCGGCTACCTCACCTGCAGCAACGCGGGCTGGCACGTGGCCGTGCTGCGACTCAGCGCCGACTATCTCCAGCCGACCGACACCTACAGCGTGCTCGGCGTGACCAAGGTCGAGGCGCCCGCGCTGTTCGAACGCAACGGCACCTACTATCTCACGATGTCCGATCCGAACTGCGGCTACTGCACCGGCACCGGCACCGCCTACGTCAGCGCGCCGACCCCGCTCGGGCCCTGGACCGGCGTCGACGCCTGGACGGTGCGGGATGGTGTGCTGGACGTGGCCGGCGGACTCTACGGGCTCTCGGCGCGCAGCGACGACTGGACGGACTACACCTTCTCGTTCGACACCGCGCCGATGGCGAAAACAGACGGAGTCGGTTCGCAGGCCGGTTGGTCGGTGCGGATGAAGACGCCGGACAAGGGTTATCTGTTCCTGCTGTCCGGATCGGGGGAGACCGCGGGCAAACTCACCGTGCTGGAGCGTAACGGCGCGACCGTCAACAGCCACGCGGTGACGCTGCCATATCCGGTCCACCCCGGCGAGTGGCACCGCGTCTCGGTGACCGTCGCCGGCCAACGCATCACCACGACGCTGGACGGCGTCCAGGTCGACAGCTTCACCGACGCCACCTACACCGCGGGCGGTGTCGGCTTCCGCGAATGGAACGGCGCGAACCTGGAGTCGGCCCGCTTCGACAACGTGAAGGTCGTCGCGGCGGACGGCACGGTGCTGCTCGCCGACGACTTCTCCTCGTCCGACCTGGCGCAATGGGTGCCGCCGCTGGCCGGCCGCAAAATCAGCGGTGACTCCTGCGGCGGCCAGCCAGCCCACGTCACGACGTTGACCGGGGCCGACGGCCAGCCCGTGTACCTGTACTTCAGCGACCTCTGGGACTTTCACACCAACGAGGCGCTCGCCAACTACCACTGGGAGCCGCTGCGCTTCGACGCCGCGGGCACCATCCAGCCGCTGCGCTGCGATAACAGCGTGGTGGCATTGGCCTCCGGGCACCCCGGCCATCCCGACCCGGTGCCCGGCCTGGACCAGTCCAGTGAGTCCGGTGCGTTCTCCCACGCCTGCCCGGTCACGCTCGGCGCGCGCTACGGGCAGACGTTCACCGTCGGCCGGTCGGGCCCACTGAGGTCGGTCGCCGTGACCGTCTTCAAAGACGGGACGGAGAGCGGACGGGTCCTGCGCAATCCGCCGACCGGACCACTCGACGTGCGTCTCACGACGCTCACCTCCGACGGCGTTCCCGACCGGACCCTGTGGTCGACCTCGATCCGCCCCGAACGGATCGGCTGGTCGCCGCGTCAACTCGTCCTCGAATCGGGAATCAAGGTGGTCAAGGGGCAGCGCCTCGCGCTCGTACTGTCCATGGGCAGCCAGCAGGGTTGCTACGGCGTCGAACGTGACCCCGGCGACCCGTACGCGGGTGGCGTGGCGCTCTCCGGCGACGACCAGACGCTCGCGCCGGTCGCGGACACCGACATCAAATTCCGCACGGTCATCGGCGCACCCGCCGCCAAACCCGTGAAACTGAAGCCCACCGCCACGACCACCGTGCTCGCACCGCAGCCCGGTGTGCCGGTGCTGCCCGGACAACCGACCAGGGCGGTGTTCCGGGTGGCGAATCTCACCGACCACGCGGTGCGCGTACCGGTTGAGGTCGAGGCGCCGGACGGCTATTCGGCCGTCCCGGAGACCAGCACCATCGACATCGGGGTTGGCGAGACGGTGCCGGTGGTCGTAGCGGTGAACCGGGCCGTCACCGATCCTGACGCGGGAGACATCAGGGTCCGCGCCGGGGCCGGGTCGGTCACCGCCCCGGTCACCCCGACCGAGAACGTGCTGCGTACCGCGGTGGTGAGCGCATCGAGCACGTACGACGGCTGGCGCCCGAGCCGGGTCAACGACGGCCAGATCCAGGCACAGCACTCATACTCGCTCTGGAACGGCGGCGCCGGCTGGAACGACAACGACAAGAGCGTTTTCCCAGACACCCTCACCGCGACCTGGGACGCGCCCACTCGGCTGGGCAGCGTGCGGGTGCGCACACTCGACGCGCCCGAACAGCCGGCGGAACAGTACAGCGTGCGCGACTTCGAGGTGCGTGCGCTGATCGGTGGGGCATGGCAGGTGGTCGGGCGCGTCTCCGGCAACGTCGCAGGCACCGTGGACGTCACGTTCCCGCAGGTGGCGACCGATGCGCTCCGCCTGGTGGTCACCGGCTCCAACGACCGCGGCTACAGCCGGATCGTGGAGCTGGAGGGCTACACCGCCGAGCCTCCCCCCTCCGCTACCCGCTGAACCAGCCCGCACTCTGAACCAGTCCCATCCGGCCCAGGAGGTCCCCCCGATGGCATCCCGATTTCCCGCGGCACACCAGCCGCCAACGGCCTTGGCGCCACCCGGCATACCCACCACAGCGACGTGGGCCAGTCGGATGAGCCCCGTCACGGCAACGAGGCGGGTCATGGCCACGCTGGTCGCCGGCACCCTGCTCGCGCTGTACGCGGCCGTGCCTTCCGCGGCGGCCGCAGCGGCCACCGCGGGGGACACCACCGTGGGGGAGCTGCGGGTCGACGCGCTCGTCGACCCGCTCGGGATCGACGACGCCAGCCCCAGCTTGAGCTGGGAGATGGTCTCGGCCCGCCGGTCCGTGACGCAGACCGCCTACGAAGTGCGTGCCGCCACGTCGGCGGAGCGGCTCGACCATCCGGACCTGTGGCAGTCCGGCCGGGTCAACTCCGACCAGTCGATCGGCGTGCCCTGGGGCGGCGTGGACCTGCGCTCGCGCCAGCACGTCGTCTGGCAGGTCCGGGTCTGGGACTCCGCCGGCCGGGTGTCCCGCTGGAGCAAGTCGGCCTCGTGGGAAATGGGGCTGCTCGATGCGAGCGACTGGTCGGCTCGCTGGATCGCCAACCCTGACTGGCTCGACCGCAAGCCCCAGCCGGTCGTGGTGACGGTGCCACCGCAGGACGCCCGGTACGTCCGTATCACCACCACCAAGCTCGGCCTGCCGCTCAAGGAGGGAAGTTCGCTGCTCTACCGGCTCCAGCTCGCCGAGGTGGCCGTCCAGAACGGCGTGGACGGTGACAACCTGGCGCGCGGCGCGGGGATCAGCTCCAGCGACCCGAAGACCTACCCGGGCAAGTGGGAGCCAAAGTTCGCCACCGACGGGGAGCTCACCACCAACCAGCAGCCTTTCGGGTATTCCAGCGCCGGCTACTCCGGCCCGGTGCCCACCAAGCCGATCAGCCTGACCGTCGACCTCGGCCAGGTCCGCCACCTCGACCGTGTGCTGCTCTACCCGCGGACCGACACGGTGACCGACGACGGGCACACCCCGAACGCCCCGGCCGACTTCACCGTGGAGACGGCGGGTGAGGACGGGACGGACTTCGCCACCGGGGCCACGGTGACGGGCCAGGTGGCACCGCCTCCGTTCAACCTCGACTTCCCGGCGATGCCGCTGTTCGCCAAGCAGTTCACGCTCGACGCCCCCCTACGCAGCGCCCGCCTCTACGCCACCGGTCTCGGTATCTATGACGCGCGCGTCAACGGCCGGGCGGTGAGCAAAGCGGTGCTGCAGCCGCCGAACACCGACTACCACGAGCGCCTGGTGTACTCAACGACCGATGTCACCGGTCTGCTCAAGCAGGGCGAGAACGCGCTGTCGATGCGACTCGGAGCCGGCACCTCGATCGTTCCGGACACCCCTGACCGCTACACGAAGTGGTCCGGGGTGCTGGGGCCGCCGAAGCTTCTCGCCCAGCTCGAGCTCACCTACGCCGACGGCCGGGTCGAGCGGATCGCCTCCGACCAGACCTGGCGCACCGCGCTCGGGCCAACGACCTTCACGCAGTGGTACGGCGGCGAGGACGCCGACGCCCGGCTGGAGCAGCCCGGCTGGGACCGGCCCGACGCCGACCTTTCCGGGTGGAAGGCGGCCGGAGAGACCGACGCACCCACGCCCGGCCTGCGGCTCACCGCGCAGATGGCGCCGCCGATCCAGCAGGTGGACCGGGTTTCCACCGTGAAGATAACTCAGCCCGAGGCCGGCACATACCTGTTCGACCTCGGGCTGAACATCGCCGGCTGGCCGGAGCTGCGCGTCAGCGGCCCGGCCGGCACCACCGTGACGCTGAAGCCGGGCGAGCGGCTCGGCGCCGACGGCCTGGTCGACCAGTCCACGATGATCCGCGGCGGAGCCACCTACCCGCCGATCCTCGACCACTACACGCTGGCCGGTCGGGGCGAGGAGGTCTGGCATCCCAACTTCGTCTACCACGGGTTCCGCTATGTGCAGATCACCGGCCTGCCCTCGGCGCCTACCCCGAAGACTCTGAGTGGCATCGTGCTGCGCGCCGCGAACGAGGAGTCGGGGTCGTTCTCCTCATCCAGCGCCCTGCTGGATGGCATCCACAGCATTATCAACCGGGCCATCCAGGGCAACATGTACAGCATTCTCACTGACTGCCCCGACCGGGAAAAACTCGGCTGGCTGGAGGAGACCCACCTCGTCTTCGGCGCGGTGAGCCGCAATTACGACGTGGCGGCCTACTACCGCGAGCTCGTGCGGAACATGGTCGAGGCGCAGGAACCGAGCGGGCTCGTCCCCGACATCGCCCCGCAGTACGTGGTGTTCTCCGGCGACGTCCATGATGAGCCGAACTGGGGCAGCGCCGTCATCCTGGCGCCCTGGCAGATGTACCGCGCGTACGGTGACATCGACACCCTGCGTTTCGCCTATGACGCGATGCGGCATTACTTCGATTACCTGTCGACAAAGGCCAAGGGCGACCTGCTCGACTACGGTCTCGGCGACTGGGCTGCGATCGACAAGAGCACACCCGACGGGATGACGGCGACCTTCGCCTACCACCGCGACGCCGTGACGCTCGCGAAGATCGCCCGCCTGCTCGGCCACGACGACGACGCGGCGCGTTACGACGCGGTCGCCGAGCGGGTCGCGGCGGCGTTCAACACCGCATTCCTGCACGCGGACACCGGCACCTACGCCACCGGTAGCCAGGCCAGCGATGCTCTCGCCCTGGACATGGGCGTCGTGCCGGAAGAACTGCGCGGCCGCGTCTTGGAGCACCTCGTCCAGAGCGTCCGTGCCGCCGGCAACCACGTCACGGTCGGTGAGGTCGCGCTGCCATCGCTGCTGCGGGTCCTCTCGGTGGCCGGCCGCGACGATGTCGTCTACGACATCGCCAGCCAGACCTCGAACCCGAGCTACGGCTACCAGGTCGTCCACGGCGCCACCGCGCTCGCCGAATACTGGGACGGCCCGACCGGCTACGGCTCGCAGAACCACTTCATGCTGGGGGCGCTGGACGAGTGGTTCACCGCGGGCATCGGTGGCATCCGGCAAGCCGAGGATTCGGTCGGCTTCCGCCAGTTGGAGATACGCCCGAGCGTGGTCGGGCGCCTCACGCATGCCGAGTCCTCCTACCGCACACCGTACGGCGAGGTGCGCACCGAGTGGCGGCGCACGGGCACCACCTTCCACCTCGACGTCGACGTGCCGCCCGGCACGACGGCGAGCGTCGAGGTGCCCCTGTGGGCGGGTCACGGGGGCGCGACGGCGACCGCCGGCGCCCGCCCGGTGCGGACCACCGAGGACAGCGCCGTCTACGAGGTCGGCTCGGGAACCTGGTCGTTCGTCTCGCACACCGACGGTGTGGTTCCGGAGGACCGGGAGCAACTGGCCGTCGACGCCCCGGCGGCGCAGGTGCCTGTGCTCCCCGGTGAGGCGGCCACCGCCACGTTCACCGTGCACAACCTGATGGACGATCCGGTCACCGTACGGGTCGGCGTCGAGGCCAGCACCGGCTTCACGGCGACCGCCAAGCCGAGTACGCGTACCATTCCGCCGCACACCACGGTTGCCGTCCCGGTCCAGGTGGAGCGGACCGACGCTTCGGCGGCATCCGGGCAGGTGAAGCTGACCGCTGGTGACAGTGCCGCGAGCGCACCGGTCACCGCCACCGACAACTGGGCGCGGGGTGCGACGATGAGCGCCTCAAGTGCCCACTCGGGGTCGTCGGCGGAGTTCACCAACGACGGGGTCACCGACTCGGGGGTCTGGAGCAACGGCGTCGGCGGCTGGAACGACGACACCTCGAAGGTATTCCCGGACACGCTCACCGCGACGTGGAGCCATCCGGTGACGCTGTCCCGCGTGCGCCTCTTCACGCTCGACAGTGCCCAGTATCCGGCGGCCCGCGTCGGCGTGCGCGACGCCACGGTCGAGGCATCGGTCGACGGCAGCTGGCGTCCGGTCGCGACGATCGCCGGCAACACGGCCGGCGTTGTCGAGCGCACCTTCGCACCAGTGGAGGCGACCGCGCTGCGGCTCGTCGTCACGGACTCCAACGACCACACGTTCAGCCGTGTCCTGGAACTGGAGGCCTACGCTTGATCTCACGCACCCCATCGACACCTCCGACGCGGTGCCTACCCCGGGCATCCCCGACACGCTGCATCCCAACCGGCTCCTACTCCGGAACCCGGCAGTGCGGAGCCCAGGTCACGGCAGCCCCTCGATCGGTTCGCCTGGATGAATGAGTCCAAGGGATCCCTGCGGAAATAGGGCGAGAGTGCTCAGCTTGCGATTTAAGCGGCTTTCTTGATCACTTGCTGGCGGGCGTGCCGAGTTTCGCGCGGAGTCGGCGAAAGCCGAGTCGGACCCGGTAAGGGCTGAGGGGCTTGCCGGGTCCGGGGCGCGCCTGCGGGGTGACATCGATCGCGAACATCGGCGGCTCGCCCACCCGGGCCGCCGATGACACCCCCAGCGGCAGACGACGCAGCCCACTCGGGTCGATCCGGCCCTTGGCCGACGCGTCGTACACCGAGCCGTGCCTGCGGTGGAATTCCGGCTCCATCGACAGATCTACCGGTGAACGAACAGGACTTTGAGCACACAGCACCGCATCGGTGAGCTCGAACAACGCATCGGCCCGCCGCCGGCACACGGTGTGGAACCGCTTACGGAAAGCGATCAGCCGCTCAAGATCTGGCCGACCAGATGTCCCGACATTCCCCGCCGGCGCGGTCACTGCTGAGATGGTTAACACCTGCGGCCACCTTTCTCTCCGGGGTCTTCTCAACACCGAAGATGAGGGGTGGCCGCTTGACATCGTGACGACACGCCGCATCCATACGGACACAGTCCGATACAACCCGCTACGCGGTAAGACGGCAGCATTTCATCCGACATCGGCCTTCAAATGCGCCGCTGTCAGAATCCGCTTAAATCGCAAAGGGAGAGGCGCTCAAGCTCACGGGCCTGATCCCATGACGCCGGCCCTTGTCTTGAATCTGGCATCGGCGCCCTGCGGGTCGCGCAGGGTGAGTGTCCACGGCTCGTCGCTGAAGGGAATCCCGCTCAGGATGTTGCGCAGCGCGTCAGCCCAGGAGAGTCCGGTTCCCCTCCCGAGGATCTCGCCGTCGCGGTCGCGGTGGACCTCGGCGATCCAGGGGAAGCCGGTGTCGCGCTCTGTCTCTGCCACGGCGGGTGAGGTAGCGCGCTCCTCAACCAAGTGGCCGAGCGCAAGCAGGAGGAGGTCGCCGCTGGACCAGTCCGCGCGATCGTCCTTCTCCAACTCGATCGCGAGATCGACGGCGGTGTCGCGGTCGAAGCCGAGAGCGTCCGCGACGCGGCGGGCGGCGTGCAGAAGGTCGTGCTGCTTGGGGCGGCTTATCAGGAGGTGTCCTCTCCGGTGGTGAGCCGGGCGGCCGGGCAGGTGTCGGAGACCGGCTTGCCTCGCCGCACGACGACGGTGTGCCCCTCCGGCGGCGTGACCACGCCGGAGGAGTCCCACAGGGAGACGCCTCCGCACGTCCCACACGCGGTGGTCGGCGCATACCCGGCCGAGGGGGTGGTGGGAAAGCTGCTCAGGGCTACGGCCATGGCACTCATCATCCTCTACCGATCGGCCGAGATCGCCGACTGCTTCGCCGAAGGCGTCCATAACCTCGTCGCGCAGGGAAAGCCGGTCGCGATCACCGAGTTCGGCGCGGCCGGCTACCAGGGTGCCGGCGAGAGGGGCGCTCTCGGTCTGGAGATCGTCGAGTACGACAAGGACACCCGTGCACCTGTCCGGTTGAAGGGTGAGTACGCCCGCGACGAGGCCGGTCAGGCCGCGTATCTGCGCGAGCTGCTGGAGGCCTTCGAAGCCGGAGGCATCGACGGCACCTTCGTGTTCACCTTCGCGCTGTACGACCACCTGCACCGCCCCGGCGGCGACCCCCGCGAGGACCTGGACCTGGCCAGCTACGGCATCGTCAAGGTCTACGGGGGCCGCCCCGGAGCCACCTACCCCGACATGCCATGGGAACCCAAGGCCGCGTTCGCCGCCCTCGCCGACTACTACCGGGAGCACTGAGACAGCGAAAGCAGTCTTGAGTGGGTCGTGGTCCTCGTGCACCTCAGCTAGCGATCCGCTGTCGGGCACATCGTGGACCCCGCTGGGGGCCTGCCGGAAGAGGGTGTCGCGCATGCGCAGGGACCGGTAGCCGGTAGGGCCGACCTCGGCACCGTCCTGCCCCCCGCGACGTCCACGATCGACGCCGGGCATCCGTCGCAGCTCAGGGTAGGGGCCGGCGGGGGCGAAGTGCGAGAGCATCGTGGTTTTCGATGCTCAGGGTCGCAAAGCGTTCACGGGTCTTGGGGTCGTGTTCTCCGGTCGTCAGCATTTGTTCACCCACGCACGACGAACGACCAGGAGACATCAATGGGGACAGGCAACTCGCGACGCAGGCTGGCCTTGGCCGCCTGCGCGCTGAGCGGTTCGCTGCTGGCCGGTGCCGGCACCTTCGCCGCCGCATCCGCCGCGTCCGCGCCGCAGGAGACCACGCTGCGGGTGAAGATGTCGGGCTCGGGCGTCGACACGCTCAACCCGTTCCTCGCCTTCTTTGACGGCGCGTACGACGTCTTCGCCTCGATCTACCCCACGCTGAACTCGCTGGACGAGAACGGCAAGCCGGGCCCGTACCTGGCGGAGTCGTGGACGCCGTCGGAGGACAAGCTCACCTGGACCTTCAAGCTCAGGGACGGTCTGAAGTGGGGCGACGGCAAGCCGCTCACGGCTGAGGACGCCGCCTGGACCCTCAACCTGATCATGACCGACGCGGTCGCGGGTACCGCCAACGGCTCGCTGGTCAGCAACTTCGAGTCGGTCACCGCGACCGACCCCACGACGCTGGTCATCAAGACCAAGGCGCCGCAGGCCAACGTCACCTACGTGAGCATCCCCCGCAGCGGCATCCCGATCGTGCCGAAGCACATCTGGGAGCCGCAGGCCAAGAACCTCAAGGACATCAAGAACGACACCTTCCCCGTCGTCGGCTACGGCCCGTGGACGCTCACGGAGTACAAGCCCGAGCAGTACGCGAAGTTCGATGCCAACAAGGACTTCATCCTCGGCAGGCCCGGCTTCGACCACATGGTCCAGCAGAGCTTCAAGTCGACCGACGCCGCCGTCGCCGCGCTGCGCAGCGGCCAGCTGGACTACATCAACGGCGTGAACCCGACCCAGTTCAAGGCGCTGCAGGCGGACAAGAGCCTGCTGACCGCCCAGGAGGTCGGCAACGGCTGGACCGGTGTCGAGGTCAACCACAACGCCCGCACCCGCACCGGCAAGAAGATCGGCACCGGCCACCCCGCGCTCGGCGACCCGGTGCTGCGCCGCGCGATCGCGCTGGCCACCGACAGGAAGACGCTGGTCACCAAGGTGCTCGACGGCATGGGCATGGTCGGCTCCGGCTACCTGCCCCCGGCCTGGCCACAGTGGAGCTGGAAGCCGGCCGCGGGCCAGGAGACGCCGTTCGACCTCGCCCAGGCCGGCAAGATCCTCGACGAGGCCGGCTACACCAAGGGCGCCGACGGCGTCCGCGTCGACCCCAAGAGCGGCAAGTCGCTGGAGCTGCGCCTCGGCATCCACTCCGACGACACGTACGACGCGGGCATCTCCAGCTACCTCAAGGGCTGGCTGGAGACGATCGGCGTCAAGCTCAAGATCCAGACGCTGAGCATGAGCGCGCTCAACAGCGACCTGGCCAAGGGCGACTGGGACCTGCTGATGGACGGCTGGACCACCGGCCCCGACCCGACCTTCCTGCTCGGCATCCAGACCTGCGCCACGCTGCCCAAGGACGACGGCACCGGCGGCAACACCGACGCCTTCTTCTGCGACAAGGCCTACGACGAGCTGTTCAAGAAGCAGCTCACCACGTTCGACCAGGACGAGCGGGCCAAGGTCGTCGCCGAGATGCAGGACATCCTGTACAAGGCCGACGTCGACCAGATCCACTTCTACGCCACCACCCTCGACGTGGCCCGCACCGACACCGTGACCGGCCTGATCACCGGGCAGCCGGACGCGCAGGGCATGTACCCGGCGCAGACCACGTTCTGGAGCTACCTCAAGGCCGCGCCGCCCGCCGCCAAGACGGCGGCGGCCTCGGCCGAGGAGGAGGGCGGCGGCGGTCCGCTGTGGATCGGCGGCGGCGTCCTGCTCCTCGCGATCGTCGGCGGCGGGATCGTGCTCAGGCGCCGCTCGGGCGCGGGCGACCGTGAGTAGCCTCACCGCCCCGGGCCCGGCCAAGGTCAAGGGGCAGGGGGTCAAGCGGTCGGATCTTCTGCCCTACCTGGGCTCGAAGCTGGTCGCGGCCCTGGTCAGCTTCTTCGTCACGCTGGTCATCGGCTTCGTGATCTTCAGTCTGATGCCGGCCGACCCGGTCCGCACCCTGACCAGGGGCCGCCCCACGAGCGAGGCCCAGCTCGCCCAGATCCGCGTCCAGCTCGGCCTGGACGACCCGGTCTGGGAGCGGTTCCTCACCTTCGTCGGCAACACGCTCAAGGGCGAGCTCGGCTACTCCTGGCAGTTCCAGCAGTCGGTCTCGTCGCTGGTGGCCGACCGGCTCGGGCCGACCCTGCTGCTCATGGGCACGGCCGCGGTCCTGTCGATCGCGCTCGGCCTGTGGCTGGGCATCCGCAGCGGCTGGCGGCACGGCAGCCTGTTCGACCGGATCGCCTCCAGCGCCTCGCTCACGCTGTGGTCGGTGCCGACGTTCTGGCTCGGCATGATCCTGCTGGTCACCTTCAGCGTGGGCATCGGCCCGATCCCGAGCCTGTTCCCCGCGGGCGGGATGGCCGACCCCTCGCTGCCGCAGGAGGGCTGGACCCACGTCGTCGACGTGGCCAGGCACCTGGTACTGCCCTGCCTGACCATGGTGCTGGTGGTCTTCGCCCAGTACGTCACGGTGATGCGCACCTCGATCATCGACGAGATGGGCAGCCCCTACCTGCTGACCGCCAGGGCCAAGGGCCTGACCGACGACGCCGTACGACGGCGCCACGCGGTGCCGAACGCACTGCTGCCCTCGGTCACGATGATCTTCATGCACCTCGGCATCCTGGTCAGCGGCGCGATCACGGTCGAGGCCGTCTACTCCTGGCCAGGCCTCGGCTACCTGACCTACGAGGCGCTCAAGATCCCCGACCTGCCCCTGCTCCAGGGCACCTTCATCGTCTTCAGCGCGAGTGTGATCATCATGAACCTCCTGGCGGATGTGGTCTACCGCTTCCTCGACCCGAGAGTGCGAGCCCAATGAAGTGCCTTCACCCGGGCGGTGTCCGATGACCGCCGCCACACACGCCCCGGCCGCTCTCGAAGTCCCACGCCACCATGCGTTCGGCCGGTTCTGCCGCGCCTACGCCAAGCGGCCCGCCGGCCTGGCCGGGCTCGGCCTGCTCGTCGCCTTCGGCGTGCTGGCCCTGGTCGCGCCGCTGTTCATCGGCGACGACCAGCTCAACGTGATCAAGGTGGACGGCCCGCAGCTCTCGCCGCCCGTCGACGGCTACCCGCTCGGCACCGACCAGGCGGGCCGCTCGGTCCTGCTGCTGGTCATCTGGGGCGCACGCGAGTCGCTCAGCATCGGCATCATCGCCACCGCGCTCACCGTGGTCCTCGGCAGCGCGGTCGGCCTGCTGGCCGGGCACTACCAGGGCCGGATCGGCCAGAGCCTGATGCACGTGACCGACTGGTTCATCGCGCTGCCCAGCCTGCCGCTGGCCATCTCGCTGTCGGCCGTGCTCGGCCAGGGCGCGGCGTCGATCACGATCGCCATCGCGGTCACCTCGTGGACCGCGACCGCCCGCCTCGTGCGCGCCCAGACGCTCGCCGTCGAGGCGAGGCCCTTCATCGAGCGGGCCAAGGTGCTGGGCGCGGGCAACACGCAGATCATGATCAGGCACGTGCTGCCCAACGTCATGCCGCTGATCCTGGTCTCCAGCACGCTCACCGTCGCCTCGGCGATCCTGTCGGAGGCCACGCTGACCTTCCTCGGCCTCGGCGATCCGACCAGCGTGACCTGGGGTTCGATGCTCCAGGCGGCGTTCGCGGGCGGCGCGGTCACCGCGGGCGCGTGGTGGTACCTCCTACCGCCGGGCATCGCGATCCTCATCGTCGTGCTCGGCTTCACGCTCGTCGGCCGCGCCGTCGAGCACGTGCTCAACCCGAGGATGGTGGGCCGATGACGGCGAGGGACCAGACCCAGGCGCCGGAGGGGCAGGCCAGGGTTCCGATGCTCGATGTGCGAGACCTGCGGGTGACCTACCGCAACGGCGAGCGCACCGTGCCCGCCGTACGCGGCGTGAGCTTCACCCTCGACCGCGGCCAGACCCTCGGCGTCGCGGGGGAGTCGGGCTCGGGCAAGTCCACGATGGCGCTCAGCCTGCTGCGGCTGCTGGCCCCCTCCGCCCAGGTGAGCGGCGAGGTGCTGTTCGAGGGCGAGGACCTGCTGACCGCCAGGTGGGCGCGGCTGCGCGCGGTGCGCTGGTCGGCGGCCTCCGTGGTGTTCCAGGGCGCGATGAGCGCGCTCAATCCGGTGCGCACGATCTGCGAGCAGATCTGCGAGCCCATCCTGCTGCACGAGAAGATCGGGCAGAAGGCGGCACGCAAGCGGGCGGCCGAGCTGCTCGACAGCGTCGGCGTGCCGTCGCGGAGGTCCGGCTCCTACCCGCACGAGTTCTCCGGCGGCCAGCGCCAGCGCATCATGATCGCGATGTCGCTGGCCTGCCGGCCCGACCTGATCATCGCCGACGAGCCGACCACCGCGCTCGACGTCATGGTCCAGGCGCAGGTGCTGGAGCTGCTCGGCGAGCTGGTGCGCGAGTCGGGCATCGGCGTCATCATGATCAGCCACGACCTGTCGGTGCTGTCGCACATGTGCGAGCGACTGGCCGTCATGTACGCGGGACAGATCGCCGAGATCGGCCCGTCCAAGCAGCTCATCGCCGAGCCGCGGCACCCCTACACGCGGGCGCTCGGCCGGGCCTTCCCGACGATCGGCGACCCGGCCTCGCGGCTCGCGCCCGCCGGGCTGCCCGGCGATCCACCCACCCCGCCCGAGCTGGCCAGGCTCAGCGAGGGCAGGGGCTGCGCCTTCGAGCCGCGCTGCCCCGAGGCCGTGGCGGCCTGCCGTACCGAGACCGTGGAGCTGTGGCCGAGCGGCCCGCAACGCGAGGCCGCATGCCTGCGCGTGCTGGAAGGGAGCGGGGCATGAAACCCGTGCTCGAAGTCCGCGACCTGATGGTCACCTACCCGGCGCGCAGGGGCGCCGCGCCCGCGCACGCCGTCGACGGGGTGAATCTGCAGGTAGGGCAGGGCGAGATCGTCGCGCTCGTCGGCGAGTCGGGATGCGGCAAGTCCACACTGGCCAGAGCCCTGGTCGGGCTGGTCAAGCCGACCAGCGGCCAGGTGCTGAGCGACGGCGAGCCCCTCGGCTACTCCGCCGCCGCGCTGAAGGCCTACCGCCGCCACACCCAGCTCGTCCTGCAGGACCCGGGCGGCGCGCTCAACCCCAGGCAGAACGTCTTCGACGCCGTCGCCGAAGGGCCCAGGCTGCACGGCCTGACCGATCGGCTCGGCGAGCGGGTGCACACGGCGCTGGCCAAGGCCGGGCTGCGGCCGCCCGAGGAGTTCGCGGGACGTTTCCCGCACGAGATGTCCGGCGGCCAGCAGCAGCGCGTCGTCATCGCGGGGGCGCTCGCGCTCGAACCTTCGGTCATCGTCGCCGACGAGCCGGTGGCCTCGCTCGACGCCTCGGTCAGGGGCGAGATCCTCAAGCTGATCCTGGAGCTGCGGGACTCGCTCGGCCTGTCCGCGCTGATCGTCAGCCACGACCTCGGCCTGGCCTGGAACATCGCCGACAGGGTCGCGGTCATGTACCTCGGCAGGATCGTCGAGACCGGCACGGTCGAGGAGGTCCTGCTGCGCCCCAAGCACCCCTACACCAGGGCGCTACTGTCGGTGCTGCCCGAGTCGGGGGAGCCGCCCGTGTTGCTCACCGGTGAGCCGCCGGATCCGACCTCCGTCCCCGGCGGCTGCCGCTTCCACCCCCGATGCCCGCTCAGGGCGGCAGAGCAGGACGCGCTGTGCGACAGCCGCGACCTGCCCGTCCTGACCGGCGACCCGTCGCCCTCCAGCCTTGCCGCCTGCCACCTCGTCCACTGAAGGAGTTCTTCGATGACCGCTTTCCTCCGTCCGCCCGCCCTGCGACCCGGCGCCCGCGTCGCCGTCATCGCCGCCAGCAGCCCGCCCAACCAGGCCAATCTGGACCGCGGCCTGGTGGCGATGGAAGAGGTCGGCCTCAAGCCCGAGGTGTTCGCCTCCTCACGGGTCGGCGGGACCGAGTACGACTACCTGGCGGGCGACGACGTCCTGCGGGCGAGCGACCTGACCAGGGCGCTCGGCGACCCGGCCTTCGACGCGGTCTTCTGCGCCGGCGGCGGGTACGGCATGCAGCGCACGCTGGAACTGGTCGACTGGTCGAAGATCGACGCGGCCAGGCCGAAGGTCGTGGTGGGCTACTCCGATGTGACCGCGCTGCTGGAGGCGATCGCCGTCAAGCTCGGCTGGGCGTCGCTGTTCGGGCCCATGGTCGCCTGCGACGGCTTCTACGAGGGGCCGGGCGAGTATGACTTCGACGAGCTGATGAAGCTGCTCTTCCGCCCGGAGACGGTGACCGAGCTGGTCTTCCCCGACGCCAGGACCGTCGTACCCGGCGTCGCGGAGGGACACACGCTGGGCGGCACGGCCACGCTGCTGGCCGCCTCGCTCGGCACCGACACCTCGCTGCCCGCCCGGGGGGCGATCCTCTTCCTTGAGGACGTGGACGAGGAGCTGTTCCGGATGGACCGCTACATCACCCAGCTCCGCCGAGCCACCTACAGCGACGGTGTGGCCGGGATCCTGCTCGGCACGTTCACCAACTGCGGCGAGCCGCGCGACGTGGAGCGCATGCTGGTGGAGCGGCTGAGCGACCTCGGGGTGCCGGTCCTCGCCGGGGCCGACATCGGGCACGGGATCTCGATGCAGACCTACCCGATCGGGGTCAGGGCCCAGCTCGACACTGAGGCGGGCAGGCTGCGCTTCCTGGAACCGGTGCTCACGCCCTGAGGGCCATGACGGCGCACGGTGGATCACGCACCGTCAGGACCCCGGCCCCCCGGGGTCCTTCCCAAATGCCCCGGAAACATTGCTCACAAGCCAGATGGGGAGTGCCGGTCACCGACTTGCCGTCGGTGGTCGTAATGGGCTCTGGGTCCGGCCGCTTTGAGGGAAGCGAACGCCCACACGTAGCCGGCGGCGGCCAGCCGCTGGTTCTTGACCTTACGGTGGCCGACCATGGGTGGGCTTGCCGGAGGCGCGGGTGATCGGCGCAGCTCCGGCGTATGCCTTCAGAGCACGGGCGTCGGCGAACCGGTCGCGGTCATCGCCGATCTCGGCCAGCACCCGGGCCCCGGTCAGATCGGCCAGACCCGGGAAGCTGGTGATGATGGCGGCGATCGTGAGGGGGTGGCGGCGCTCGCCGCGATCGCCATACGGCTTGATCCAACAAACCACCGCTAGTGCTTCGTTCCTCTTTGCATGGGTAGGTTTTGTTCCCAAAGGGTGCTGACCTGCTGTGTGGAGGCGAGCACGGTGCCGAAGTTTCTGCGGGCCCGTCCGCTGCAAGACGAGGCGGAGGCCAAGAAGGTTCATCAGCTCGCTCGGGCCCGGCATGCCCCGGCCGATTGGATCGAGCGAGCCCGGATCATCACGCTGAGCTGGGACGGACTGGGAGTCCCGGCGATCGCAGCCGAGATCGGCTGCCATGAAAAGAAGGTGCGCCGCTGGCTGCACCGGTTCAACGCCGACGGCCTCGATGGACTGGGTGACCGTCCCGGAGTGGGGCGCAAGCGGCGGATCACCGAAGAGCAGCGCTCGGCCATCATCGCGCTGGCCCGGTCGGCGCCGCCCGGGCGCCTGGTCCGCGATGCGGCCGGGGAGCTGTCAGCCGCCGATGAGGACAAGCCGGCGGAGTGGACCTTGGACACCCTCACCCAGGCGGCCCAGGAGGCCGGGATCGAGGTGCATCGCAGCCAGGTACGGCGCATCCTGCTGGCCGAGGGGGTGCGCTGGCGCCATACCCGCAGCTGGGTGACCAGCCGGGATCCGGAATTCGCCCCAAAAGGACGGCCATCGTGGAGCTCTACACCGCCCCGCCGGAGGGCTCCACGGTGATCTGCGCCGACGAACTCGGACCGGTGATCCCGCGCACCTTCCCACCCTCGCCCGCCTGGTCGCCCGACGGCCATCGGATCAAAGCCGAGCTGGACTACTCGCGCGGCCCGGAGAAGACCTGGGTCTATGGCGGGCTCCGCGTCGCCGACGGCGCCGCGGTCACCATGACCGCCGCCTCCCGCAACAGCGACCACTACCAACGGTTTCTCCAGCAGGTGGAAGAGGCCAACCCGCACGGCCAGATCGTCGTCATCACCGACAACCTCTCCAGTCACAACAGCGTCTCCACCCGCACGTGGCTGATCGACCACCCCCGCATCCGGCAGGTGTTCATCCCGGTCGGCGCGTGCTGGCTCAACCTGCAAGAGGGCTGGTGGCGCCTGTTCCGCAAGACCGCTCTGGCCGGGACCTCCTTCGCCGATCCCGATGAGATCGACCACGCCACCCGCGTTGCCACCGCCCAGCTCAACGCCCGCGCCCGCCCCTGGATCTGGGGACGCCTCCAGCCCACACCTCGCTCATACCGCCGCCACTTCGTGTACACCCTTTGAGGAACGCAGCACTAGTGCTTCGTTCCTCTTTGCATGGGTAGGTTTTGTTCCCAAAGGGTGCTGACCTGCTGTGTGGAGGCGAGCACGGTGCCGAAGTTTCTGCGGGCCCGTCCGCTGCAAGACGAGGCGGAGGCCAAGAAGGTTCATCAGCTCGCTCGGGCCCGGCATGCCCCGGCCGATTGGATCGAGCGAGCCCGGATCATCACGCTGAGCTGGGACGGACTGGGAGTCCCGGCGATCGCAGCCGAGATCGGCTGCCATGAAAAGAAGGTGCGCCGCTGGCTGCACCGGTTCAACGCCGACGGCCTCGATGGACTGGGTGACCGTCCCGGAGTGGGGCGCAAGCGGCGGATCACCGAAGAGCAGCGCTCGGCCATCATCGCGCTGGCCCGGTCGGCGCCGCCCGGGCGCCTGGTCCGCGATGCGGCCGGGGAGCTGTCAGCCGCCGATGAGGACAAGCCGGCGGAGTGGACCTTGGACACCCTCACCCAGGCGGCCCAGGAGGCCGGGATCGAGGTGCATCGCAGCCAGGTACGGCGCATCCTGCTGGCCGAGGGGGTGCGCTGGCGCCATACCCGCAGCTGGGTGACCAGCCGGGATCCGGAATTCGCCCCAAAAGGACGGCCATCGTGGAGCTCTACACCGCCCCGCCGGAGGGCTCCACGGTGATCTGCGCCGACGAACTCGGACCGGTGATCCCGCGCACCTTCCCACCCTCGCCCGCCTGGTCGCCCGACGGCCATCGGATCAAAGCCGAGCTGGACTACTCGCGCGGCCCGGAGAAGACCTGGGTCTATGGCGGGCTCCGCGTCGCCGACGGCGCCGCGGTCACCATGACCGCCGCCTCCCGCAACAGCGACCACTACCAACGGTTTCTCCAGCAGGTGGAAGAGGCCAACCCGCACGGCCAGATCGTCGTCATCACCGACAACCTCTCCAGTCACAACAGCGTCTCCACCCGCACGTGGCTGATCGACCACCCCCGCATCCGGCAGGTGTTCATCCCGGTCGGCGCGTGCTGGCTCAACCTGCAAGAGGGCTGGTGGCGCCTGTTCCGCAAGACCGCTCTGGCCGGGACCTCCTTCGCCGATCCCGATGAGATCGACCACGCCACCCGCGTTGCCACCGCCCAGCTCAACGCCCGCGCCCGCCCCTGGATCTGGGGACGCCTCCAGCCCACACCTCGCTCATACCGCCGCCACTTCGTGTACACCCTTTGAGGAACGCAGCACTAGGTGTGGCCGGCTGCCCTGCCTTCAGGGTGGTGGCGGTCGGGTGGGGAAGAGGATGGGGCTGAGTAGGTATGGCGCGCGACCAGGGATGGGTTGGTTGTCGAGGCAGGGCCGCAGGGTCGCGAGCAGTTCCCCGAGCAGCCTGTTGAGTTCGTCCGGGCTGAGCCAGAGAGTGCCTTGGCGGTAGGACACCGAGTCGGCGGTGGGGTTCGCGCCGTCGCGGTCGAGGTAGGCGTTGAACTCGGCGATGAGCACGGCCATGGCGGCGGCGAAGCCGCGGCGGTGGTCGTCCAGGGACATGGCCGCGGCGGCGTCGCCGTCGATCGTGGGGCGGTCCCGGCGCAGCCGGTAGCGCCGTTCGACCACGTTGCGCACCCGGTGTTCCTCGGCCACTTCGAGGAAGCCGGCCTCGGCCAGCAGGGCGACGTGCCGGTACATGGTCACCTTCGCCACCTCGGGTATCCGGGCGCACAGCTCGGCGGTGGTGAGCTCGCACCCACCGGCTAGGGCGTGCACCACGCGCAGGCGAACCGGGTGCAGCAGCAAGTCAGCGGTGTCCACGCCATCATTATTCCACATGTGATACCGTTATCGAAATTGAAAATATGAACCTGCGGAGGCGGGTATGAGACAGGCGACGGGGCGGCACGTGCCGGTGAACGGGCGGACTGTTTATGTGGAGGAGTCCGGTCGGGGCGCCGGCTGGGTTGTCTTCGAGGCCGGCTCCGGACAGGGCCGCACCGGCTGGGACCCGGTCCTGCCGCACCTGGCCGGCCGGGCGCGGCTGGTCGCCTACGATCGTGCCGGGTTCGGCCGCAGCGGCCGGACCAAACAGCAGTCGGGCATCGACGACATGGCCACCGACCTAGCTGCCCTGGTCGAGACGGTGGTACCCGCCCAGGCTCCGCTGGTGGTCGTCGCGCACAGCATGGGCGGCCTCGTCGCCCGCCGCGCCGCAGAGATGCTGGGGCCGCGGCTGGGCGGGTTGCTGCTGCTGGACCCGACCCCGGAGAGCGCGCCGGTCTACGACGCCTTCGACAAGACCGCCAGGCAGGTCGACCGCTCCCTGGCCATTGGGCAGGCGCTGATCTGGCTCCCCCTGCTAGCACGCATGTCCACCGGGAACGTCCGCCGGATCTACCCGGCGGACACCTACCGGGCCATGCTCGCCGAGGACTTCACCCCGGCCGGCATCGCGCAGACCCGCAAGGAGTTCAAGGCCGTGGCCGCGGCCATCCACCAGTTCCGCGCCCAGCCGCCCGCCCCGCCGGCCTGCCCGACCGTCCTGCTGTCGGCGTCCCGGCCCCTGCGGCGCGGGGGGAACCAGCAGGCCATCGCCGAGCATCAGCGCCGGTGGGTCCAGACACTGCCCGACGGGCACTTCGAACTCGTCGACTCCAGCCACTTCATCCAGGCCGGACAGCCAAGGCTCGTTGCCGACCGAGTCCACCACCTCCTCGACCGGGCCGGCGCGCCCGCGTCGGCCTGACCGCTCCCCACCACCACACAGAGCGCCACGGCACCCACCACGCCGATGAAACTCACAAGACCGCTTCTGCTGCTGGTCGCGTGCTGACGTCCTCATTCTTGGCCGCTGGAGCGCAGGCTGGTCCGGCCAGCTTCTGTGGCGGCGAGTGCGGTGTTGCGGCCTACCGGGAGCCGGGTTGTCGCTCGCGGAGGCCGGCAGCATCATCGCCCGCCGACAGCGCACCGAGCCGGGGGCGGGGGTCGGCTCGGTCCTTGTCTCCAGGACGCCGATCCGTAACCAGTGCCTCAGGTGAGCAGTTCGACCGTGCCGTGTTCGCCGTCCACCCGGATGCGATCGCCCCCGCGGCTGCTGCCCGGGCTCAGCGGTCGCACATCGCGGTGATGAAGGCGTTGATCAGGTGCTGCCGATTCTTGGGGACGCCTGTGGTGTAGACGGTGGCGGCGCGCCCGGCCCGGTTGCGGCCGCTGAACACCGCGGCTCCCGGCATGTCGCCGGCGGCGAAGTAGGCGTCGCCGCAGCTCGTCTTCATCCGGACCACGCCGTAGCCGTAGCGGGCGCCTGCAGGCCAGCCTTCCTGCTCGACCTTCACCGTCCTGGCCATCATCGTGCTCAGCGGGGCCTGACTCCAGAACCGGTTGAGGTCTTCGGGGGTGGAGACCAGGCCGCCGCTGGCCCCGAACGCGTAGGTGGGCAGCTGGTCGGTCAGGTCCACCTCGCCGCCCTGCGGACGGGCGGGGTGCACACCGTAGGTGTGGGCGTGAGGGCCGCGGATGCCCTCGTCTCGCTTGGTCGGCCAGTACGTGTCCCGCATCCCGTACGGCTTGAGGATCAGCTCCCGGCTCGCCTGCCGGAAGTCCTTGCCGGTCACCTTGGTCACGATCATGCCGAGGACCAGGTAGTTGGTGTTGGAGTAGGAGAAGGAGCCGCGGGGCGTGGGCTTGAGCCTCAGCGCCACCTGCAGGAAGTCAGGGAAGGGTTTCTTCCAGTCGATCGCGTTGAGGTATTCGGGCATGCCGCTGGTCTGCTGCAACAGCATCCGGACGGTGACCTTCCGGCCGTCGATCCCGGCGCCGCTGCCGGTGCCGCGCAGCACCCCGGGCAGGTAACGCTCCACCGGCGCGGCCAGGTCGATCTTCTTCTGATCGGCCAGCCGCAGCACGGTGGCGGCAATGATCGGCTTGCTCCCGCTGGCGATCCTGAACCGGCCCTCGGGCCCGATCATCGGCTTCCCACTCCCCCGCTGCGCGGTACCGGAGCGCCGGGTCACGCTCGCCCCGCCCGGACTGCGCACCTGGCTCAACGCGCCCGCCATACCGTCTGCGGTGGTGAGCACCTCAAGGCGGGACTGCGGCGAGGGAGTTGCGGTGGCGGCGTAGGCGGGAGTTACAGGGGCGAGGACCAGGCAACCGGCGGCAAGAGAACCAGCGACAGCAGCAGCGAGCAATTCCGTCATGCGTCCAATGTCGCGGGAATCTCACTCAAGATCAGTCACGCCTGCATGCCTGTTGGGGTGGGGTCTTCCCTATCATTGAGATGATCGCCAAGCGGCGCATCCGCCCACGCCACCCGCCGCGCGCAGCTGAACGCCACTCTCCATCGCCGATGGGCCACTCGCGCAGTTTCATCCCTGCTCTTCGGTGCCGCTGCCTGGCGGGCCGCCGGAACCGCGTGCCGTGGATGCGACATGCCTTCAGCGCCAGTCAACGTGCCTGACGTGCCAGACAAGATCATATTGCTCTGACCTGCGGGAAAGGCTGTGAACCCAAGATAATTCGGGGATACTGGTGGAAGGCCTCGCTGGTGGCTTCTGCGAGATCGTCGGCGGCCTGGCAGGCGGCGCCCAACTGCAGCAACAGCGCCTTGGTCTGCGTACCGAATGGACCAGCTCGGAGTCGGCCGGCATGGGCAGGCGGCGTCAACGCGCAGGATGCTCGCCAACGTCATCGCATCGGCGTGGTCGGACTTGGCACGGGCGACGCTATGGCGCTCCCGGTACCGGGCGACCGAGAGGGGATTGATCGCATACACCGTGCGGCCGGTGGCCACGACGATGCTGTGATGCAGCAGCCGGTCCAGCAGGCTGACGGCGGTGGTGTGCTCGGACAGGAAACGCCCCCACTGATCGAACGGCCAGTGCGAGCCGATCCCCAGCGCGCGGCGCTCGTAGGCAGCCGCGACGAACCGGAACAGCAGCTGAGCACCGGTATCGTCCAGCGGAGCGAACCCCACCTCGTCGATGACGACCAGATCAGCACGCAGCAGGTTCTCGATCACGCGGCCGACGGAGTTGTCGGCCAGACCCCCCGATCAAGGCCGCGGGCACCGAGTAGCGGGCTGAGCCGAACCGCACGCACGACAGCTTGTCGACCTTGCGCGTGGCCGGCGCCTTGCCGGTCGCGGGCCGCAGCGACGGCAGCGCGCTCAGCAGGTCGCGCTTGGCGTAGCCAACGAGGTTCTCCACGATCCCCTTCGATTCGGGATCGGCCGCCTGGCGCCAGTCGGGCCGAAAAGAGTAGTGGGTGGCGGCGCGCTGGTTGTCGGCGAAGCGGACGAACCGCACGCGTGACCAGACGCCGGTGAGGCGGTCGCCAGCCCTGAACCGACACGACGTTTCAACGCTCGCGTCGAGCAATCCTGCCTCGTGCCGATAGCGCGATACGTCCAAGCTGACTTATGCTGTGGAAGGTTCCACGAATGAAGGGCGACAATGACGTACACACTTCGAGACCGTGTCCTGGGATGCTGGGTCGGCAAGGCGGTAGGGGGCACCCTCGGTCAGACGTTCGAGGGGCTAGAAGGCCCGCTCGAGGCCGATTTCTACACCCCGGTGCCGACGGAGATGGTCCCCAACGACGATCTCGACCTCCAAGTCGTGTTCGCGGCGGTCCTGTCAGGCATGGACGAGCCGCGTGTCGACCGGCACCTCCTTGCCGAGGCCTGGAGGAAGCACGTCGGCTTCCCGTGGAACGAGTACGGAGTCGCGCTGAGGAACCTTGCGGAAGGCATCCATCCGCCGCACACGGGCTCGTTCGACAACTGGTTCACCTGCGGTGAGGGTGCCGCTATCCGAAGCGAGCTCTGGGCTTGCCTGGCCGCGGGCGATCCGGACCGAGCCGCAGCGTACGCCTACGAGGACGCCTGTTTCGACCACGCGGGAGACGGCATCGTCGCAGCGCAGTTCTTAGCGCGGCTCGAGTCGTACGCGTTCGTCGAGAGCGACTGCGACCAACTGCTGGACGTCGCGTTGGAGGGCGTTCCCTTCGGCAGCGGCATTCGCGACGTCGTTCAGGACACCCGAGCCTGGGTTGCCGAGGGCCTCCATTGGACTGAGGTGCGCAGCAGGATCATGGCGAAGTACGGACGCTCCGACTTCACCGATGTCCGACCGAACACCGGGTTCGTCATCCTCGGCTGGCTGGCCGGCCGCGACTTCTCGGAGCGGATCCTCATCTGCAACAACTGCGGTGAGGACGCCGACAGCTCCACCGCATCGCTCGGGGCGCTGCTCGGGATCCTCGACCCCGGCTCGATCGACGCGAGGTGGGTCGAGCCGATCGGTCACGACCTCGTCCTCAACGACGACATCTACGACCTCGATGCGCCACCGACGATCGAGGGCTTCACCGATCTCGTGCTGGCGTTGCGCGACCGGCTCCCGTCCGAGCGGCCCTCGACCGCAGAGAGCGAGTTCGATCCCGCGGCGTTCAGCATCCCGGTGCGGATCGGATGGATGAACACGCTCAGCGGTCGTTGGGACATCCGCGATCAGACGGAGCTGCCACCGGTCGGCACGGTCCCCGACCTCTCCGCCGTCGAGTTCGTGGACGGCAGCCTTCCTGGCACGTGGTTCTCGTGGGAGCGCAGCGCGTTCGAGGACCGGATCCTGCTGGTCCGGCTCACGCTCGATGCCGGCGACGCCGAGACCATCCACCTGATGGTGCACTCGAGCGAGCACTTCAGGGTCTGGCTCGATGGCGAGTACCTGTTCGGCGGCCAAGGCACGCAGTACGCCTTCCCCGCCCCGCACATGGCGCCCGTCGGACAGTTCACCGACATCGGTATCGGCCAGGGTGCGCACGACCTCGTCGTCGCCATCAAACGGCCGCCGTCGACGAGGTCGCGAGCCGAGATCGTGCTCGCCGCGACGACCGTCCCCGATGCACACTGGATCCCCCACGCGTTCCGCCCTGGCCGCCGGCCCATCCCGGCGGAGGCCCTCGGATGGAGTCGGGGAATCGTCGAACTCACGGAAGGTGGTCGGTGAAGCCGAGCCTGATAGATGTCGCCGCGCGTGCCGGCGTTTCCAAGAGCACGGTCTCGAACGTGCTCCAAGGGCGGCAGTCGGTCTCCCCGGAGATCCGCGAACGGGTGCAGCGCACCATCGAGGAGCTCGGCTACGTTCGCAACGAGTCCGCCCGCCTGCTGCGTGCCGGTCACAGTCGGACTGTCGGCCTGGTCGTCCACGACACCGCCAACCCCTACTTCACCGACGTCGCCCGCGGCATCCAGGAAGAGCTCTCCCGGCACGGGCTGCTCGTCATGCTCTGCAATGCCGACAGCAACCCCGTGCAGGAGAGCGCTTACTTGGATGCGCTCGAGCAGATGCGGTTTCGCGGGGTAATCCTCGCTCCCGTGCTCGATCCGTCGCACGAACGGATCCGCGCGCTGCGCGACCGGGGGACGTCGATTGTGTTGATCGAGCGGGACTCCGCACTTCGCGACATCTCCACAGCGGCCTGTGACGACGTCGCCGGCGGGAGCATCGCGATGCGTCACCTGCTCGATCTCGGACATCGTGACATCGGCTATGTGACGGGTCCGCTGCAGCTCAAACCCTATCGCGATCGACTCGCCGGCGCCGAGGCGGAAATCGCGTCGCGTGGCGTCGAGGTCCGATTGCGCGTCTTCGAGAGCGAGCGTTTCGAGGATGACGGACGGAGCGCCGCGATGTCGGTGATCGCCGCAGAAGAGCGACCGACGGCGGTGTTCTGCGGGAACGACCTCATCGCGGTGAACGTACAACGCGCCGCGACCGGGGCAGAACTCCGTTTGCCCGACCAGCTGTCGATCGTCGGGTACGACGACATCACGCTCGCCGACCAGGTTGCCGCGTCCCTCACCACCGTGCGACAGCCTCGCCACGCGCTCGGGGTTGAAGCCGCAAGGCTTCTTCTCGCCGATGCCGCAGATCCAACGAGCAACCAGACGGTACTCCTCGCGCCCGAACTGGTCCGACGGTCGAGCACGTCCACAGCTGCACCTCGCCTCGGGGGCGAGGTCGTTTCGTAAGTCGGGCTTTCAGTTACGGAGCAGGTGACGCAGAGACCGGGGCGCCGGACCCCTTCGGTCCGACCCCCGGTCATCACCCTGGCTACTGGCGCACGAAGAGAAGTCGAAGACTCCGACCGATGACGTGAGGGTGTTCACTGCGGCCGTACGAGACGAGCACGACGTGCAGACCACGTGACGGCTTCGGCAGGTCGGTCGTCACGGCGCTGTGCACGAGCTCACCCGTGTAGGTCGCACCGTCAACCCGCACCGTCACCGGCCAGGTCGCGGCGGCCCCGCCGGACCGTCACGACGACCCCCTTGCCTGCCTCCCTCGCTCCCGCCGAATCGATCGAGCGATAGCCGATGAGGTAGACGCCCGGCTCCGTGAGCGTCACCCCCTCCGGTGCGACGGTCTGCCACTGCTCCGCCGCTCCCACAACCCGATACTCCGTCCGGTCGATCGACTTACCTGCGTCGGCAACGGCGTCGAACTCCAGGTGAGCTGACCTGCCGCCTCGTGCGTTTGTCACGGTGACCGAGGTGGTGGGCGGGAGGACGACGACCTCCGGCCCGAGATCGATCAGTTCGACATCCTTGACAGCGAACTGAGCTGGCGTGTTGGACCAGAATCGCACGCTGATCTTGGTGGTTCCGGGAGCAGGGACGAAGTCCAGCTGCTTCACGACGAACTCGCCGTCCGTCTGATCGACATCGGACACGATGCCGCTTCCCGCGAAGCCGTAGGTGCTCGTGACCCCGTAGTGCCAGAAACGCACCTGCCCCTGGTCAACCCGGATCTTCGCCTGTAACCGGTAGCGGTTCTCTCCCGAGACCGTCATCCACTCCTGGTCGATCCCACGCTGGTAGCTCGCCGTCACCGCGACCTGCTGGGCGTGCCCCTCCGCTTCGATGATGGAGGTTTGCGCGTTGGCTCCCTTGATCCAACTGTCCGCCAAGCCGTCACTGTCGGCGTCCTTCGCGAAGTCGCCGTTCCTGATCAGGTTCGCCGGAGGGCGTGGGCTGTCCAACGGCTGCACGAACTGGTTCCGGCTGAAGTACGACTTCAGGGTCAGTTCCCGATCAGTCGGCTCCGAGGCGATGGCGGACGCACTGTTCGCGTCGCTGGTCATCGTCTCCGTGTAGTCGACCTGCCAGCCGTGCCAGTCACGGAACGAGTGATACGTCCAGCTCCAGCCGAGTTTCTCGAACATCTCGATCGAATCACGGATGTACTGTGATGCACCGGGTGCCCACCGGATGGCACTGAACTCGCCGACATAGATCGGTACGTCGTACTTCTTCTGGAAGTCGACGACCGGGCGCATCAGCTCCCGCAAGGTCTCCTTGTCCCAGTGCACGCCGTCGTTCGTACCCGGATAGACCATCTTGTCCGGCCAGTCCTCGGTGACCGGACTCCCGTTGTGGTAGCCGATCCCTTGGTGCGTGTAGCTGTGGAGCTCGTACCAGTGCACGCTGTAGATGACGTTGTCGTCGTCCAGGAGCTGGAAGTCGCCCTGGTACTTGACGGGATATCCCGGACCGGCGTCGATCCACTCGTTCTCGATGAAGCCCCTGGGCAGTGCCCCCGGACTGGCCTCATAGATGATGGGGGTCGTCTGATCGAGTGTCCGAATCGTGTCCGTCAGCTGTTGGGCCCACGCGTGCCATTTCGAGGCTCCGAGCGGCAGCTCGGCCGTGTTGTACGGCTCGTTCAGCAGGTCGTAGCCCCAGATGTAGTCGCGGTACGGCGCCAGCCGCTGGACGATCTCCTCCCAGCACGAGATCAGGACACCCAGCGTGGCGTCGTCGTTCCAGAACTCCGGCGCGTTCTTGGACCCGGGGATCGGAACCGAGTGGAGGTCGACGACCGTCATGAGCCCTTGCCGCGCCGCCTCCTGCAGTCCCTGCTCCGTCACGTCTAGCATGTCGTCCCACGCTTGGGAGAGCGAGACGTTGTGCTGCTGCGCGTAGTTCTGCGGATGGATCTGCAGTCTGACGACGTTCGCGCCGTATTCGTTGCGCAGCTCATCGACGTTCTGCTCGGTCATGGCCGCACCGTAGGTGTTGAATCCGCGCACCGTCTCGGGTCGCTCGACAACCGAACCGGGCGACGTCTGTTCGGATGCCGCGGCGCTGCCGCCGAAGCACGATAACAACATCGAGGCCAACAGCACGGGAACGAGCCCGTATTTGAGTACAACCGGCCTTCTCATCTCTTCCTTCTCTCTAGCCTGCTTCGCGGTAGGTTCCTGCGATCTCCTTGAAGGTCTTCTCCGCTCATGAGCACTCGATCGACGGCGCTCTCCGCAGACGACCTGGAATGAGTCCGGACATGCACGAGTAGGGCCGCGGCACACTCGATGGCGTGCGCGGGTTCGCAGACTCGCCCTGGCGAGGGTCAGCCCTTGATCGCGCCCTGCGTGATTCCGGCGACGAAGCTGCGCTGGAAGATCAGGTAGACGACGACCACTGGCGCGATCACGATGAGCGAGGCCGCGGCCAGCAGGGGGATGTCGGTTCCGTACTCGCCGACGAAGTACCCCAGGCCGGCCACAGCGGTCCGCCGGGTCGGGCTCTGCATCAGGACGAGAACGAGCAGGAACTGGTTCCACGCCCAGATGGACAGCAGGACGACCAGCGTCGTCAACGCCGCCTTGGAGATCGGCAGCAGGAGCTCCCGGAGAATCCGCCAGTCGCTGGCACCATCGATCCTCCCGGACTCGATCAGCGCCCGCGGCACTCCGCTGAAGTGCGTATGCATCCAGTAGACGCTGAACGGCAGGAACAGGGCGACCTCAGCCAAGGCGACGCCCATGTAGTTGTTCGTGAAGCCGACGGAATCGAGGTTGTAGTACAGGGAGATGATCACGAGCTCCGTCGGCAGCGTCAGCCCGATGACGAAGGTTGTCATGATCGCGCTGTGTCCCATGGGCCGAAGCACGGCCAGGCCGTACCCCGCCAGTGTCGCCAAGACGAGGGTCGAGGGGACGACGATCGCTCCTACGATGACGCTCGAGAGCATCAGGTCCGAGAACCTCCCCTGCTCCCAGGCGATCGCGAAGTTCTGCAGCGTCCAGGTGTGCGGGAGCTGGAATCCGCCCGTCTCCGAATCTCCACGGAGCGCGGCCAGGACAATACCGACGAACGGGATCAGGAATGCGACCGCGAACAGGATGAGCACGATGTGGCGGGCGAGGAGCACCGCTGGTGACGATTTCATGCCTTCTCCTTGGTGAGCCGGCGGATCACGGAGACGAAGATCAAGATCAGCACCGTGAGGACGATCGCGAGTGCTGCCGCGTGGCCGATCCGCTCGTAGGTGAAGGCGAGCCGGTAGACGAGCAGGCCGGGAACGGTCGTCGCGCTCTCCGGGCCACCACTCGTGGTCACGTAGACGAGGTCGAAGCTGGACAGCGCGGCGATCGTCGTGATGACCGCAGCGATCGAGATCTCGCCGCGGAGACCCGGCAAGGTGACACTGACGAATCGGCGGATCGGGCCGGCGCCGTCCATCGCCGCAGCCTCGTACAGCGACGAGTCAATCTTCTGCGCACCGCTGACGAACAGCATCATGCACAGACCGGACATGCCCCAGGTGCCCACGAGCCCGAGCGCGATCAGAGCGGTGTCCGTTCCTGCCAACCAGGGCGCTGCGAGAGCACCCAGGCCGATCGTCTCCAGGAACTCGTTCAGGGGGCCGTTCTCCGCGTAGAGCCAGCGCCAGGCGATGCCGACCGCGACGAGCGGGATCACCTGCGGGAGGAAGTAGATCACGCGGAACGCGGACAGGCCGCGCGTGCCCGATCCCATCAGCAGGCCTGCCAGCAGGAGGCCGAGCCCGATGGGCAGCACCGCGAAGAAGAACACGAGAACGAGACTGTGCAGGATCGAGTTGAACAGCTCTGGCTCGGTGAACACCTTCGCGTAGTTCTCGAACCCGACCCATTCGGCGGCGTTCAGGCCGTCCCAGTCGAGCATCGAGTAGTACAGCGTGTTGAACGCGGGCCAGATGCTGAAGGCCAGATAGATCAGCAGCGCTGGTGCGACGAACGCGATCGCGCCGAAGTGGCGACGCGGCGACAGGGATCGGGTGGATGGGCGCGGCTTGGCGGTACGCCCATCCGCTCGGAGGTTGAGCAGAGCCATTAGCGCTTGCTTTCCCAGTCGGCCTGCAGCGACTGGATGAAGGCCTTGGGCGTCTTGTTGCCGCTGATCACGCCCTGGATTCCGGCCGTGAGCGGGTCGATGATCGAGCTGGTGGCCCAGTTGGCGAACGGAGTGATACCGCCGCCGTCGACCACCGCCTTGTAGGCGCCCACGAATTCGCCCTTCACCTTGTCGGGGTCGCCGTCGATTGGCTGGATCGGGATGAATCCGCCGTCGTATACCCCCTGCGCAGCCTTCTCGCTGATGATGTAGTTCAGGAAGGCGGCAGCGACGTCCTTGTTCTTGGACTTCGCCGAGATCGAGTACGGGAAGCCGGAACCGGTCGCCAGGGCGGGCTGGTCGGCAGTCTCACCCGGGAGCGGGAAGAAGCCCAGGTCGTCGCCCAACTTCTCGGAGAGCTCCTTCGCGTTCCAGTTGCCGGAGAGGAAGTAGCCGCGCTGCCCGCTCGTGAGCTCGGTGATGGCGTCCGGGTCCGCGACAGCGCTGACCCCTTTGGCCATGTAGCCGGAGTCGGCCCACTTCTTGACGGTGGCTGCGGCCTTCTCGAAGCCGGGGTCGTTCAGGAGCGTCGCGCCGGGCTCGCCGTAGACCCAGGAGCTGAACACCTTGGGGTCGGCCATGACGTTGGAGAGCGCGCCCCACAGCTGGAAACCACCCGTGGCCAGGGCGGGCACCGCGAGCGGAGTCACACCTTTGGCCTTGACCGTCGCCAGGTCGTCCTCGAACTCGGCAAGGCTCTTCGGCTCATCGGTGATCCCCGCAGCTTCGGTGACGGCCTTGTTGTAGAAGACGCCGACCATCTGCACCGCACCGGGCAACGCGTACAGGTTGCCCGTGCCGTACTGGGTCGCGTCCTTGTTGGACGTGAGGATCCCCAGCAGCGACGGCGACACCTGATCGCGCCAGCCGTACGCCTTGGCGTAGTCGTCGAGTGGGAGGACGAGTCCGGCCGGGACGATGGCGCGCATCGGCGCAGGGCTGTACTGCACGATGTCGGGTGAGTCGTTAGACGACATCGCCAGCTTGAGGCTGGTCTGGTAGTCGGCGAAGGGTGTCTCGATCAGGTCGAAGGTGACGTTCGGGTGGAGCTTCGTGAACCCCTCGGCGAGCGGGGTGATCGGCTGCACGCTGGCATAGGACAGCTTGAGCTTGACCGGCTTGCCCGTGAGCTCGGTGCTCACCGCCGAAGATCCGGAAGGCTTGCCTGACTTGCCGCCGGTTCCGCAGCCGGCGAGCGCGACAGTCAAGACGATTGCACCGACGAGAGCAACATTGCGCTTCATTGCCAATTCCCTTCTTCATGGGGTTCTGAGAGGCACTATGGCCGCTGGATTGTGCCGTCTGGTCGACGCACCCGGCTGTAGTGCCAGTTGGACATCGGGGACACCGGGGGATGCCTCGCCGCTTCGCGTTCATCGAAACCGATGCCGAGGCCAGGGGCGCCGGAGGGCTCCAGTACGCCGTTCCGGGTCACGGGCGTTCCCGGGAAGACGGATCTGGCCTGGTCGGAGAACTCGAAGTGCTCGTGGATGCCGAACGCGGGAGATGCCAGGTCCATGGCGAGGTTCGCCATGTGCCCGATCGGAGAGACATCGCGAGGGCCGTGCCAAGCAGTGCGCACGCCGTGGACCTCCGCGAGCATCGCCAGGCGCCAGGCCGGGGTGATGCCGCCGAGCGCTGAGACGTGGCATCGGATGAAATCGACGAGCCGCTCCGTCACGAGCGCGTTGAAGCTGCGCATGTCCGTCAGGAGTTCACCCAACGCGAGCGGCGTGATCGTCTGCTTGCGGATCGTGCGCATCCAGTCGAGGTCCTCAGGCGCGACGGGGTCCTCTGCGAACAACAGTCCGAACGGCTCGAGCGCACGGAGGAGTCTGATCGCGTCCGCGGGATCGACGCGCTCGTGGATGTCGTGCAGGAAACGCACTCGGCCGTCGAAGCGCGCGGTCAGCTCCTCGAACACACCGGGGATGAACCGGACGTACTGCTCCGGATCCCAGCTGATGTGCGAGTCGCTCTGTTGAGCCGCGCCGTAGGTCGAGGTCCCCGGGACGGTGATCTGACAGCGAACGACCTGATATCCGGCCGCGGCACATGCTTCGACCTCGTCCATGAGCTCCGCGACATCACGACCGGAGGCGTGCACGTACGTCGCCACCGAGCGGCGCACCCTTCCCCCGAGGAGCTGCCACACCGGCAGCCCGGCAGTCTTGCCCGTGATGTCCCACAGAGCCATGTCCACCCCGGCCAGTGCGCTGTTCAGCACCGGCCCGCCCCGCCAGTAGCTGTCGACCTGGCTGCTGTTCCAGATGTCGGTGATCTCCTGGGCGGACCGCCCGACGAGCCGCGGAGCCAGATACTCGTCGACGGCGCACTTCACGGCATCGGCGCGCTGATGAAACGTTGCGCAACCCAGCCCCTCGAGTCCGTCGACACTTGTCCGCACGCGGACGACCACGAGGTTCACACCCTCGGGAGCCGTGATGATCGCCTCGACCGACGTGATGCGGACATCCTCGTCGTTCCCCCAGGGGACGGTGTGATCCACCGCCTTCGGCGCGTAGGCCGGCGCGATGCGGCGGCGATCGGCGACGTCCGCGGCGCCTTCGCTGAGCTGGTCGATGTCCTTCACGTGTCCCCTTTGGCAGGTGTGCGGGCCACGTTAGGGAGAGAATCCATATACGGCAATGATGGATCCGATGGTGCAACTACCGCCTAGCTTTGTTGTCGTATATGCAACTTTATTGAGCCATATGCACCGCGATCCTATGATCGCGGCATGACTAGCGAAGAAGACCACACACTCGCGGCAGGGTCCCTGTCCTTCGGTCTCGATTCGGTTGGCACGCGCGCTTCCCTCACGGGAGGCCGCTTCACGACCAGTGCGCGTGGGCGGTTCTGGTCGCTATCCGTGATGATCGGCGACCAACGCGATGTCGCAGTGCATTCGGAGCAGCAGCGCTCGACCGTGGTTCGGCACGACGACACGCTCGTCATCTCCTACGACACGTTGACCACGGTCGCCGGAGCGACCATCGACGTGGATCTCGTCATCGTGGTCTCCGCAGGAGTGGACGAGCTCTCGTTCCGCGCGACCGGCGAGGCCGGGACCGGGATCACGCTGCGCGAGATGTCGCTGCCGATCGTCGAGCTCGCACCCGGCCCCGCCTCGCAGCACGAGGCGCTCTACCGGTCGGAGGGACTCGGTAGGAAGATCGAGAGGCCGCGTACTCGACTTGCGCGTGCACATTCCGAGTACATGCGCGACGACTCGGCCGGCATCTGGGAGCAATCCGCGTACCCCGGCGAGATGAGCATGCCGTGGCAGGGACTGGAGTCGGGCGACCGGTTCCTCTACCTGGCCCGCCACGATCCGGACTTCCGTGGGGCCCTCTTCAGCGCCGGGATCCCGGCTCGCGGCACGGAGGGCGAGCTCTGGTTGTCCGTCGTGACCCCGCTCGACCGAAGCTCGATCGACACCGGGGAGATCGTCGTCGCGCTGCTCGCAGGAGGCTGGCGTGCAGGAGCACGGCGATACCGGGAGTGGGCCGACAGCTGGTACCACGGCCCGCCGGCGTCGCGGAGCAAGCTCAAGGGGTGGCAGCGGATCATCATGCGGCATCAGTTCGGCGCCGAGCAGTTCCACTACGACGACCTGGTGCCCATCTTCGAGCTCGGCCGCGAACACGGACTGGATGGGATCCTCCTGTTCGGGTGGTGGAAGGCCGGCTTCGATCGCGGCTACCCGATCTACGAGGCGGACGAGGAGCTGGGCGGTGCGGAGGCCCTGGCTCGGGCGATCAAGACGATCAACGATCGCGGCGGATTCATCTCGCTCTACGCCAACGGCAACATCATCGACAGGACGACGCAGTACTACTCCGACCACGCCGACGAGGTCACCAAGAAGGACTCCCGCGGCCTGGACTACGTCGCCGGCTACGACTTCGCCGGAGAGTCGTTGACCATGCGCTACTTCGCGGCACCGTCGTTCGTCGCCGCCTGCCACGGCGCGCCGCGGTGGCGGGATCAGATGGCATCCGTCGCTGCTACCCAGGCATCGCTCGGCGCCCGCTCCGTGTTCTTCGACCAGACCGGGTTCCACCTGACCGCCTGGCCCTGCTACGACGAGCGCCACGAGCACGGCGAGCGCACGAACCTGGAGACCGCGTACCGGGCGCAGACCTTCAAGCAGATCCGGGAGGCAGCGGATGGCGCGGCGGTCGGTTCGGAGGGCATGGTCGACAATCTCATCCCGCTCCTCGACTTCAACCACGGCCTCGGATTCGCGTTCCAGTACCAGGACGAGGCGTTCCCCGGCCTGTTCCGCACGGCCTTCCCCGAGCCGGTCGTCTCGAACCGCTTCATCCACGACGAACGACCGGGCTGGGAGGACCAGCTCAACTTCGCGTTCGCGTACAACCTCGCATTCGACGTCGCGATCCATCGTGCACGGCGCACGATCGACTCCGCGCCCGCCTACGCGGACCGGATCAGGCGTCTGGTCGGTCTGCGCCGCGAGCACGCGCGGATCTTCGACGACGGTTCGTTCGAGCTGATCGACGACGGCACGCTCCTGCACACGCGCTACTCGCTCGAAGATGACCAGGTCGACATCTACTGGAACCGCGGCAGTCTGCCGGCCGAACTCGACGAGGGCCTGCAGGTGCATCCCAGCGACGTGGTCGTCAGTGCGGGGCGCCGCTGATGCGAAAGCTCCTGATCACGGGCGGCGCCGGCGCCATCGGCTCGGGCTACGCGGAGTGGGCGCGCGATCGCTATCAGGTCACGCTCCTCGACCTGCCGGGACAGTTCGACGACCGGCACGCGCACCTCGGGCGACTGGTCGAAGCCGACCTCAGGCAACTGGATGAGATCCGTGAAGCGTTCGACGGCGTCGACACCGTCCTCCATCTCGGCGGTGAACGCCACCCCTGGGCGACGTGGTCGAGCCTGCTGCCGGCGAACATCGTGGGGACGTACAACGTGATCGCCGCGGCCGTGGCAGCGGCCTGCCGGAGAGTCGTCTACGCATCCTCCGTCCACGCCGTCTCCGGCTACCCGCCGGGCTCGGGTGTCACCGAGGACGACCCAGTCCACCCGGGGGATCTGTACGGCGTCACGAAGGCCTTCGGTGAGGCGCTCGGCAGCTTCGTCGCCAGCACCGAGCAGCTGTCGTTCGTTGCGCTCCGCATTGGCGCGTTCCAGGATCCGCGGGTCATCGACGCTCCCGAAACCGGCTGGATGCTGCAGGACTACACCGCACCGACCGACCTGTACCGTCTGATCGACACCGTGATCGACGCCGAACCCCTGCGCTTCGAGATCTACAACGCGGTGAGCGGGAACACCTTCACGCGTCTGCCGATGAACAAAGCCCGCGAAGACTTCGGCTACGTACCCGACTACGATTCGTTCCAGCTGTCGACCCCGTTCCGTGAGGCCATCCGCGCGGTGGGCGGGGTCGCCGACCGCGCGATGGAGTCGGGAATGCGCGAGGAGATCGAATCCTCGACCCGCCGAAAGGAGATCGCGTGACGGAGGAGGCTCGCCACCGCGCACTGGCGCGCGGGTTGCGGATCCTGGAAGCCGTCGCAGACGGCCGCGGAGGTTTGACCGTGACCGAACTGGCCGAGCTCACCGGAACGGACAAGAGTTCCGTCTCCCGGCTCGTCGCCACGCTGGTCGACCTGGGATTCCTCGCCCGCCTCGGCAACAGGCGCGTCGTCCTGACCGGCCGGGTCCTGAGTCTCGCGAAAGGATTCCAGAAGCAGTACAACCTGAGCGAGATCGCCCGGCCCTACCTCAAAGAACTCTGCGATGTGGTCGGCGAGACCGTGATCCTCACAATCCGGCAAGGCGACTACACCGTCAGCATAGAGCAGATCGATCCGGAGCAACCGTTCCGGATGGTCCCGCACATCGGGAACCTCGCCCCGTTGCACGCAACCGCCGCGGGCCGCGCCATCCTCTTCGCCCTTCCAGTCGTCGAGCAGCACCGCATCCTCGACAACCTCCGCGACGCACCGGTCGAGCATCCCGAAGTCCGGCTCGACCGCGAGAGCTGGGCACGCGAGTTGGAGCTCGCCCGATCACGGGGGTACGTCTGGATCCCGCGAACCGACGACGTCGAACGCGTCGCAGCGCTCGCCCAGGACCGGAACGGCCTCCCGCTCGCGGCCGTGTCCGTCTACGGCCCGAAATACCGCATGCAGAGCCGCGTCACCGAGCTCGGACGCGAAGCGCGCGCGACCGCGGCGAAGATGTCACGCGCGGCATACGGGATCCGCGCACGCGAGCACGGCCAGTGACCGCTGCTGAACCCGCCACCATCGCGTGGGGCGGCACCCGCGCCACCGTCGATCCCATCGGTGCCACCCTCACCGGGCTCCGGCTCGGCGACGAGTCGATCCTGGCCGGCCCCGGCCGGGTCGCGCCAGCACTGGGCCACCACGGCGCGGTGCTCACCCCCTGGCCCAACCGCCTCGCCGACGGCAGGTACGAGTTCGCGGGGCGCGCCCATCAACTCCCGATCAACGATCCGGCGTACGGCCACGCCCTGCACGGCCTCGCGTTCGACCAGCTATGGGCCCTGGAGCGCCGGAGCACATCGTCGGTCTCGTTCGGCCGCATCGTAGGAGGGGTCGACGGGTATCCGTTCCTTGTGGCCGTGACCGTCACCTACACGGTCACGGCCACGGGTTTGCACTGCGACGCAGCGTGGGTCAACATCGGTGATCGGATCGCTCCGTTCGGCATCGGGTTCCACCCCTACTTCAGACCGGGACCGTCGCCGCTGACGGATTGGATCCTGAAGCTCACCGCGCCGAGCTACCTCGAGACCGACCCGCTCTCGGCTCTCCCGACCCGACTGCGTCTCGTGGACAACTCCGGGTTCGATTTTCGAGAGGGCCGCGCGCTCGGTCCAGATCGGTTCAGCGTTGCGTACGCGGTGGCTCCCACAGAGGATGCAGGAGACGTCACACTCTCTGATCCGGCCGGTTTGACCCTCACGATCCGCACCTCCCCGGCATTCCGCTGGGTCCAGGTGTTCTCAGGCGACCTCCCGAGCAAGCACCTCACCCGCACCGGTGTCGGGATCGAACCACAGACCTGCCCGCCGAACGCTTTTGCGACGGGAACGGATCTGATTGTGCTCCAACCCGGCGAGTCCGGCTCGGCGGCATGGTCTGTGGATGGAGCGCCGTCGGACTGATTCGCCCGCCTGACCCCGGCTTCCCGATAACCAACGAAGATCGAGCCACCGTTTACTGGACAGATCCGGCCGGGCCAGATATCCCAAGTCCGGAGCAGGACGGGCCGGAACGCGATCAGCGTTCCGGCCCGTGCCCGTCAACGCACGCGGGTCTGGGATGCCAGCGTGCCCCCGGCAGAGGCCTCCCACCCGGCCACCACCCACGGGTGGGCGCCCGTGGTGCGCGTCAGCGGCACCCTCACGGTCGTGGTGCCGCTCCTGGAGACGGTGACGACTCGGCTGCCCGCCGTACCCTGGTCATCGCGCACGAACAGGTGTGCCTTGCCGGCGGCCTTGGCGCGCAGCGTCACCTCCACGACGTTCTGGCCGCTCACGGCGGAGGTGACCGACCCGCTCTGGGACGCCTTCGCCGCGGGACCGCCCGCGAGCGGGAGGTGGATGCGGACCGCCTGCTCCAGCGACTGCGGCGAGTCCAGGCTGGACAGGCCGGTGTCGGGGATCACCGGGTCGGGCGGAGTGGTCGGCCGTCCCGCCGGAGGCTGGTACCCCGGCAGCGTCGCGATGCCCCACCGGTACGGGTCGCCCTGCACGCCACCCCACGTTGACCAGCCGATCCGGGTCTGGCCGGTCTTGTCCTGGGTGTCGGAGTCGTACACCAGGATGTTCATCCCGAGATGCTCGGGATCGACCGCGCCCGGTAGGATCCCCATCGGGATGGCCATCTCCACCGCGTACCCTCCGGAGGAGACCTTCGAGGCCACCCGCATGCCCGGAGCGGTCTGCTCGCCAGGTCCCTGACGGTTGTCGGCGTCCCGTTCGAAGCACGGCGGGCCCTCGGCGGTCACCGGCAGCACCGCGGCCTTGAACGTCGTGGAGGTGTTCTCCGACGTGCCGCGCGGGTCGAAGGTCACCTCGACAGAGTCGGTACGCCAGTGCCGTTTGCAGTCCGACGTGGGCAGGCGGGTGCCGGCCACGTCGTCCTTCACCTGGACCAGCAGGAACAGCGTGTCGTCATGCCAGGTGACCTTGGCCGTGCCCGAGCAGTCTGCCGCCGACGAGCACGCGGTGCCCTCCCACAGGCGGGAGATGTCCAGGGAGGGGCTGGTGTACTCGCCTGCGCCCTCGACGCCGTCGACGGCCGGCGCCGACGCGGCCTGCGGGATGGATGTCGCCGGGACCAGTTCGAGCGCGGGCTTGCTCACGCTGGACCCGTCCGAGCTGGTGGTGGTGATGGTGTAGGCGTAGTCGCCGCCCTCGTTCGAGGTCTTCAGCGAGGCGTCGGAGTTGTCGACAGTGAACGGCACGGTCATCGAGGCCCCGGCCGCCAGGCCGCTGTAGCTCGACTCGGCACGGTCGGCGGTGAAGCCCGCGGGCAGGTCCAGGCGTACGGTTCCGGACTGGGTGGTGTCGCTTACGTTGGTGACCACGACGCCCAGCTGGCGGGAGCCGCCGGACGGGAGGGTGAGCACGGGCGTGACCAGGCTGCGAAGCTGAGGCACGTTGAGTTCCGCAGCCCACTTCTCGTACTGGCCGACCTGGGGAAGCAGCTGCTGCCCCCCTCGTACGGCCGGGCTGACCTCGACCTGCCGGTCGGTGTAGCCGCGGCCCCGTTCGGTGGTCAGCGTCGCCGCGACGCGCGCCCGGTCACCCGGGGCCGAGCTCTGCGGTGGCGTCACCGTGAACATCGCCGATCCGGTACGTCCCGGAGCCAGCCTGTCGAGCTCGCCAGATCCGCTGACCTGCCAGCCCTCGGGGACGCGCAGCGCCACGGCCGATCGGCCCAGCGGCTCGCGCGACGGCGCGGTCGCGGTGACCTTGACGGTGAACGGCGTCCCCGGGCGCACGTCGAACGTGCTGGGACGCAGGTCGAGCAGAGTGCCGAGCGGGACGGCGCCCGATGCCCTGACCAGTGCGCCGTCGAGGACCGCCGTGGGCGCGGCGGCCGCCGCGGTGCCCGGCTCGGGGAACGGCACCCGCGAGTCCACCTGGGTGAAGAAGTCGCAGCCGAGCTGGGCGGGGTCGGACGGTACGTCGGGGAAGACGGCCCAGCCCTGGGAGGCGTACGCGCGCTGCGCGTCGCGCTCGATGGCCGCCCAGGCTCTGCCCTGGCTCTGGGAAGCGCGCCCGCTCCACACGCCGTACACGTTCTGCGCCGGGTTGTCGGGGCGGAACGTCGAGGCGCAGTCGGGGCCGTTCTGGGAGGTGCCGCGCGCCCGGCCGAGGAGCACGCGGGCGGGCGCGAAGGGGCGCAGCCCTTCACGGGTGATCTGCTCGGGGAACGCCTTGGGGTCGGCCGCCGCGTAGAACGCCTCGACGGCCAGCCGTGCCGCCTGCTGGTGGTTTCCGTGGTTGCCGGGGGAGGGGGCCGGATCCATGGTCAGCAGGACCTCGGGCCGGGTCTGGCGGACGATCCGCACGACCTTCCCGAGCGTGTCGCCTCCCCAGATCTGGTCGGTCAGCGGGGCGCTTACGGTGTAGTAGAAGTCGACGTCGTCGAGGTTGAACACGTCCCGCACGCCGGCCTTGGCGACAGCCGTACGCTCCTCGGCCTCCCGCAGCAGGCCGAGCGCCGGGCCTTCCTCGGGCCCGACGGCGTTGCCGCCTCCCTCGCCCCTGGTGACGGTGACGACGCCGGTGCGGATGTCGTGGTCCTCGTTCCACTGTCCGAGCGTCGACAGGCTGAAGGCCTCGTCGTCGGGATGGGCGCCGACGAACAGCGCATCGAGATCGGCGGGAGCCTTCTCGGCCGACGCGGGAAGGACGGTGGGCACGAGGGCGAGCACGGACGCCAGGAGCAGCGTCAAGGGTGTGCGCATGGAGCCTCCGGGAGTTACTCGCGGACCGCCCCCTGGAGCAGTCCGCGGATGAAGTGACGTTGGAGGAACAGATAGAAGATCACAACCGGGGTTGCGACGATGACGGATCCGGCCGCGAGGAGGGTGAAGCCGGAGGTGTACTGGCCCTGGAAGAAGGCCAGTCCCAGTGGTGCGGTGCGCAGCGACTCGTCGGTCACCATGATCAGCGGGATGAGGAACTCGTTCCACGTCCACATGAAGACCAGGACGGTCAGGGTGACGATGGCGGGCCGGGCGGGAGGCACCAGCACCTGCCACAGGATGCGCCAGACCGAGGCGCCGTCGATGCGGGCGGCCTCGACGATGGCGCGGCTGCTGGCGCGGAAGTAGGCCCGCATCCAGAAGGTGCCGAACGCCACCGACAGCGCCACCTGCGGCAGCGCGACCGACCAGAACGTGTCGATCATGCCGAGAGTGCGCAGGTCGAAGTAGAGCGGCACCGCGATGGCCTCGCTCGGCATCATGATCCCGAGCAGGAACAGATAGAACAGCACGGATTGGCCGCGGAAGCGCATGGTGCCGAACGCGTACCCGCTCATGATCGACAATACGACGCTGACGACCACGACGAACAACGACACCGCCAGGCTGCTCCGCAGATAGGTGCCGAACCGCCCGATCTCCCACGCCGCCGCGAAGTTGCCCATGTGCAGTCCGGCCACGCTGAACCCCTGCCGGGCCGGGCCGGCGCTGTCGTCGGGACCGAGCGCGGCCAGCAGGATCGTCAGGATGGGGAACAGCGCGAACGCGGCGAACGCCGTCAGGATCACGTAGTTGGCCAGTCGCTCAGAGCGAGAGATCACGAGACGCCCCTGTCGGCGAAGCGGTTGATCACGAACGAGATCGCGAAGATGGCGACGGTCAGGGTGACGCCGATCGCCGCCGCCGAGCCGACCTGGCCGAGCCCGAAGGCCCGATGGTAGACCTCGTACGACGGCACCGAGGTCGAGTCACCAGGACCGCCTCGCGTGGTGATGTACACCAGGTCGAACGTCCGCAGCGCGGCGATCACCGTCAGTGTCAACGCCACGGCGATCTCCCCTCGCACCGAGGGCAGCGTGACCGCGAAGAACTCCCTGAGCGCGCCCGCCCCGTCGAGCCGGGCCGCCTCGTACAGCTCCGTCGGGATGCGGCTCATCCCGGCGAGCAGCAGCACGGTGACCAGGCCGGTCTCAAACCATGTGCCGACCACGCCGACCGCCGGCAGGGCGAAGGTGTAGTCGCCCAGCCAGCCCCTCGTGAGCGAGTCGAGCCCGACCGCGCCGAGCAGGTCGTTGAGTGTGCCGTCCGGGGCGTACACGCGCCGCCAGGCGACGGCCACCACGACCATGGCGACCACCTGCGGCAGGAACACCACCGTACGGAAGAAGCCGAGCCCGCGCACCTTCGCGTGGTTGAGTATCGCGGCCAGTGTCAGCCCGATGGCCAGCGGCGCCAGCGCATAGAACGCCATGAGAACCAGGGCGTGGCCGAACGCGGCTCGCAATCTCTCGTCCGCGACGATCGCGGCGTAGTTGGCCAGCCCCACCCACCGGCCGAGGCTCAGCCCGTCCCAGTCGTACAACGACAGGTGCACCGCGCGGCCGATCGGATAGAGCAGGAACGCCGCGTAGACGAGGAAAGCCGGCAGCAGGAAGAGATAGGCGACGCGGCGGGGCTCACCGGGAGGACGGCCGATCATTCGTTGCTTTCCGCGAAAGACTGGTAATCCTTCTCCAGCGTGGCCAGGAACTCCTGCGGAGTGGACTTCTTGGCCAGCAGGTCCTGCACCGCCGCGCCCAGCGTGTCGGCGAAGGTGGGGGTGGCGTAGTCGAGGTAGGGCACCAGGCCGTCCTGCTTGGTGACGGTGCCGAACGCCGTGAACATGTCCTGCTGCGAGCCGGCCTTCACGCTCTGCTGATCGGTGTCGGCGATCGGCAGGAGGCCGTTGGTGGTGAGCACTTTCATGGCGTCGGCGTTGGCGATGAAGTCGATGTACGCGGCCGCGGCGTCGGGGTTGGGGCTCTTGGCCGTGATGGCGAACGGCAGGCCCGTGCCGCCGGTCGCGACGGGTGCGGCTGCTTGCGTGGTGCCGGGCGGGAGGATGAAGCCCAGGTTCTTGCCCATGGACTTCTCCAGGTCGGTGATCAGCCAGGTGCCCCCGATCAGGAAGACCCCTTCACCCTTGCCGAACGCCTGCCACGCCGGGTCGTAGCCTTGGCCGTTGAAGCCCTTGTTGAAATAGCCCTTGTCGACCCAGTCCACGATCTGCTCGGCGGCCTTGGTGTTTTCCGGCGTGGTCCACGAGGCGCCCTTGCGGCCGAAGGCCAGCGTGGTGATCTGATCGGCTGGGACGTGCCGTCCCTGTACGGTGCCGAAGACGTGGATGCCCGGCCACTTGTCGAGGTTGCCGAGCTGCATCGGCACCTCGCCGGCAGCCTTGGCCTTGGCCAGTGCGGTCTGGAACTCCTCCCAGGTCTTCGGCGGCTGCAGGCCGAGCTTGGTCAGTTTGGCGGCGTTGTAGAGGATGCCGACGACCTCGCCGACCTGGGGCATGCCGTACAGGTTGCCCTTGCCGAACACCTTGCCGTCGGCACTGTAGCTCACGTACTGCAGGACAGACCGCGGATAGCGCTTCTTCCACCCGTACGCGTCGGCGTAGGCGTCCAGCGGGCGGAGGTGGCCGGCCTTGACGAACGCACCCATCTGGGGCCGGCCGTTGTTGGCCTGCACCACGTCCGGTGGCTCATTACTGCTCAACGCCAGGCGCAGGGTGGTGTTGAGGTCGTCGAAGGAGCGCGACACGCGCTTAAGCTTGATGTTGGGGTACTTCGCCTCGAACGCGGCGTTGAGCTGCTTCATCTGGGCGTTCTGTCCGCCGCGCACCTCCTGGTCCCAGATGGTGAGGGTCACGTTGCCGAGGGCGGCGGCGTCGGTGCGCACCGCCGAGGCGCTGGGCTGTGCCGAGGACGCCGCGGGCGGAGCCGAGGATCCGGGCGCGCACGCCGACGCGGCGAGGGCAACGAGACCGGCGGCGAGTGCGGCGCGGGTCCGGGCGTGCCGCATGTTCCGCGGCCAGCCCTTTCGCGTCGAGGCGATCATGGTGTTACTCCTTCTGGGCAGGCACGCGGGTCTTGTCCGGGTCCTCGGTGTCGGTGACGGTGGTGGCGGCGGCCTTGACCGGTGGCTCCTCCACTGCCTGGGAGGCCATTCCCAGGTCGGCGTACCGGGCGATGGTGGCCGCCGCCCGGTGTACCGCGCCCACCGGGACGGTGGGGACCAGCCTGTCGAGGAAGGCGTACCGGCGGGCCAGCGAGTCGGCGTAGGCGCCGGTGTGACCGGCCGCCGCCCGCACCCCATGCCACCAGTCGGCGATGTCCCCCCACCCGGGCGCGGCCAGCGATCCGCCGAACTGCTGTACGGCCAGCGCCGAGCAGACCTCGGCGAACGCGAGCCGGTCGGCCAGCGGCCAGCCACAGAGGGTGCCGAGCACGATGCCCGCACCGAAGACGTCCCCCGCGCCGGTCGGGTCGAGCGCCGTCACCCGCGGGGCGGGGACGAACGCCTCCTCGCCGGTCATGGAGTCGATGGCCATGGCGCCGTTGGCCCCATCGGTGACCACGGCGAGGGGAACCCGGTCGGCGAGCGTGTACAGCGCGTCGCGGGGGGTGTCGGTGCCGGTATAGGCCATGGCCTCGACCGCGTTGGGCATGAACGCGTGGCAGACCGAGAGCTGGTCCAGCAGTTCGGGCGACCAGGTGCCCGACGGGTCCCAGCCCACGTCGGCGAAGAGGAGCGCGCCGTCCTGGCGCGCCAACTCGGCCCAGTTGCACGGGTTGGTTCCGCCGAGTGGCTCCTCGGCGGAGAGTGCCAGGATCACGGCCCTGGATCGCGGCGGGGAACCGATCATCTCCGACGCCGACATGGGAGCGGGGTGGCCGTGGGTGACCATGCTGCGGTCGCGGTCGACGGCCATCGAGACCGTCACCGGTGAGTGCCAGTGCTCGAAGCGCCGTGATTTGGACAGGTCGACCGATTCCTGCTCCGCGAGCGTGCGCCAGCAGAAGTCACCGTAGTCGTCGTCACTGAACGCGGCGGCCAGCGAGGTGCGCAGTCCGAGCCGGCTGGTCGCGATGGCGAGGTTGGCGATCCCGCCCGGGCACGAGCCCATGCCCTCCGCCCACGCCTCAGTGCCTGCGGCGGGCATCGCCGCCAGGCCGGTGAAGACGATGTCGAGGAAGACGGTGCCCGCCAGGAAGACATCGAACTGCGGCCCTTCCGGGGTCCGCTGATCGGCGAGAGGGTCGTATGCCTGAGCAGACACAGGGATGAGTCCTTCCTCAACAGACAGGTGTGCGTAATTTTGCACGTTTAGGCGCGTATATCAAGGGCCTTGCGTACGTACCTGGTGTATCCTGCTCGCTTATGCGTGGAGATGACTGATAGAGTCCGACTGTGCTTCAGCGCCTTCGGCATGCAGAGATCATGCGCCGGGTCCGCCTCTCAGGCGCCACCAGCGTCAGCGACCTCGCCAGACAGCTCGGTGTGAGCCCATCGACCATCCGCCGGGACCTCGAGGTGCTCGACCGCGACGGCACGCTGAGGCGCGTGCGCGGGGGCGCGTTCGCCAGCGTCGACGCCGACGACGACCTGCCCTTCGCCGAAGTGGCGGCCCTCGACGAGCAGGACAAGGAGGCCGTGGCCGTCCGCGCCGCGCAGCTCGTGCGCGACGGCGACGTGATCCTGCTCGACATCGGTACGACGACGATGCGCCTGGCCCGTCAGCTTCGCGGCCGCCGCGTCACCGTGATCACCTCCAGTCTCGCCGTATTCGATGTGCTGCGCAGCGACCCTGCGATCGAGCTGCTGCTGCTCGGCGGCATGGTCCGACGGACCTACCACTCGCTGGTCGGGGTGCTGACCGAGGAGGCGCTGCGCCAGGTGTGCGCCGACCGCGTGTTCCTGGGCACGAGCGGCGTCCGGCCGGACGGCCAGCTTGTCGACAGCACGCTCGCCGAGGTGCCGGTGAAGCGGGCGATGATCGCGGCAGCGGGGCAGGTGGTACTGCTGGCCGACCGGCACAAGTTCCCCGGCACCGGTGCCCTGCGAGTGTGCGGCCCCGAGGACATCGACGTCATCGTCACGAACCAGGGCACCGACGAGACGACGCTGCGTAACTGCGCGGCAGCGGGCGCGGAGGTGCTGCTCGCGTGAGCGCCGCTCGCACAGTCAGGGCCTGTGAGCAGAACGAGACAGCTATCAGGGAAGGCAGAGGGCTGCGATGAAACTGGCCGTTCTCGGAGGCGGAGGCTTCCGGGTCCCGCTCGTGTACGGCGCGCTTCTGCGCGACACCGCCAAGCCGCGCGTGGAGGAGGTGGTGCTGTACGACGTGTCGGCGGAGCGGCTCGCGGCCATCCGCCATGTGCTGGACCAGCTCGCCGCCGACTACGACCTCCCGCCCAGGGTGCGGACCACCACGGACCTGGACACCGCGCTGCGCGACGCCGACTTCGTCTTTTCGGCGATCCGAGTGGGCGGTCTGGCGGGACGCACCGCGGACGAGCGGGTCGCGCTGGAGCTGGGCCTTCTCGGCCAGGAGACAACCGGACCCGGCGGCATCGCCTTCGGTCTGCGCACCGTCCCGGTGGCCGTGCGCGTGGCCGAGCGAGTGGCCGCCCTCGCGCCCCGGGCCTGGGTCATCAACTTCACCAACCCGGCCGGCATGATCACTGAGGCCATGCAGAGCGTGCTCGGCGACCGCGTGGTCGGTATCTGCGACTCGCCGATCGGGCTGATCCGGCGGGCCGCCGCCGCCCTCGGGCTCGATCCGGCGCGCGTGTCGCCGGATTACGTGGGGCTGAACCACCTCGGCTGGCTGCGCGGGCTCACCCACCAGGGCCGCGACGTGCTGCCTGACCTGCTCGCCGACGACGCGGCGCTGCGCCAAATCGAGGAGGCCCGGATCTTCGGCGGCGACTGGGTGCGGACCCTTGGCGCACTGCCCAACGAATATCTCTACTACTACTACTTCACCCGCGAATCCGTCGCCGCGATCAGCGGCGCCGAGCACACCCGCGGTGAGTCCCTGCTCGGGCAGCAGGACCGGTTCTACGCGTCCGTACGAGAGCGGCCCGAACACGCACTCGCCGAGTGGGGCAGGGCACGCAAGGAACGCGACGCGACGTACATGGCCGAGACCCGCGACATCGCCGACGCAGGCGAACGCGACGCCGCCGACATGGAGGCGGGCGGGTACGAAGGCATCGCACTCGCCCTCATGGCCGCCATCGCCCGTGGAGAGTCCACCACCATGATCCTCAACGTCCGCAACGGCACCGCGGTGCCCGGCCTGCCCGCGGAGGCGGTTGTCGAGATCCCCTGCGTGGTGAACGGCTCCGGAATCCGGCCGCTGGCCACCCGCCCACTCCCCGGCCGCTTCCTCGGCCTCGTGGAACAGGTCAAGGCGGTCGAACAGACGACCATCGCAGCCGCCCTGTCGGGCTCGTCCCGCCTGGCCATCGAGGCATTCGCCCTGCACCCCCTGGTCGACTCGGTCAGCACCGCGCGCAAGCTGCTCGACGGCTACCGCGCCCGCATCCCGGAGCTGGCCACCGTCCTCCACGGCACCCCTTAGCTTGCGATTTAACGTCACTCTCGGTGTTCGTTGCCGGTCGTTACGGTCTTTCGGTAGGGCGGACGCTTGTCCTTCGGCCGGTTCCTTGATCCTTTTGGGCGTCCGGGTCCGGGTCGGGTGAGTTTCGGCGAGCCGGCGGGCGTCCCCAATTTCGCACGGAGACGGCGAAAGCCGAGGCGGACCCGGTACGGGCTGAGCGGCCTTCCCGGTTCGGGGCGTGGATGCCAGGGGCGGCGCAGGTCATCGACGTGCGGGCTGGCCAGCCGGAGTTGGGCGTAGGCGGCCATGATCAGATGCATCCAGCGGTCGGTGGCCTGCGCGGAGGAAAGGTGGGCGCGGGCCATACCCAGGTAGACCTTGGCGAACCGGTGGAAATGCTCTTGGTCGAAACGACGCAGGTAGGCCTTCCACAGCAGATCCACCAGATCCAGATCGACCTCGACGGGCCCGGCATGCCACAGCCAGAGATCTTTGGTGGGCTTGCGGCCGTCGGGCAGCCGGTCCACGACGATCTGCAGGACGGTACCGCGCACGATGGGCAGCCGCTCATCGGCGGGGTGACCGGCCCAGCGACCGGTGCGGGTGAGCTTTTGATGCAGGCCCTTCCACGCGCGTACCCTCACGGTGCCGTACCGGGCCGATCCTGCGCTCAGGTCGATGTCCGGGGCATACCGCTTGGCCGCATCCGAGCAGGAGAACTCCTGGCCGTGACGCTTACCCGCGCCCATTTCGCCAGGTCGCCGGGGTTCGGGGTCGGCGTAGAAGACGCGGGTGGCGCGCAGCCGAACCAGGACCTGAACGTGCCGACCGGTCAGCGCGTGGGAGATGTCGGTGGCGTAGTTCCCGGCGTCCAGCATGATCAGCGGCGGCGGATCGCCCCCGGTGAGCCGGCCGGTCGACTCCAGGTCCGCCAGCAGGCCGGTGATCTGCTCGATGGTGACATCGGTGTGCTCCTGGCTCGGCCGCAGCCGGCGCGCCTCGATCGGGTCCACCCATGAGGAGTCTCCCCACTGCACACCCACCAGCAGGCTGTAGGGCCAGCCGGGCAGGAACTTGTCGCCGCCCTTGCCGCGTACCTGCACCATCACCCGCTCGTCGGCATATTCGGCGTCGGGCCGCGCGTCCGGCGTGATGTCCAGCGCGAACATCAACGGCTCGCCCGGCCGGGCCGCGGCAGATACCCCGAGCAGCAGGCGCCGCAGCCCGCCCGCGTCGATCCGGCCCTGATCCAAAGCGGCGTAGACCGAGCCGTGCCCGCGGCGGAACTCCGGCTCCATCGACAACTCCACCGGCGAGCGCACCGGCCCCTGCGCGCACAGCAACGCATCGGTGAGCTCGAACAACGCGTCCGCCCGGCGCCACAAGAGCCGGTGGAGGCCGGCCCGGAAATCGATCAGGGGACGAAGATGTGACCGACCGGATGCCCCAATGTGCTCCGTCACCTCGCGCGCTGCTGCGATAGTCGGCATCTGCGGCCACCTCTCGGGTCTCCGGCGTCTTGACAACACCGAAGATGGAGATGGTGGCCGCTCTCTTGGGCGCGACACGCCGTACCACGACGGTTACATTCCGGTGCATCCCGCCATGTCGCGATAGTCCTACTATCGGCCGCTATCTGCCCCAGACTGCACCAACATCCGGACCTGCTTAAATCGCAAGTTATGTATTCAGCGGCAAAACCTCGCACACCTCCGTGGGCTGCGCGACCGACGCCCTCCGCTACTACGGCCCGTCGGCGATCGTCCAATGCCGCAACGTAGGCACCTTCCCGACCAACCATTACGAACTATGGGTAAAGCCGTAGCAACACGCCACGGCCTCTAGTTCGGCCGTCCCGCCGAACCTGCGAACACTTTCGACTCCTCGGTCAGCTCCAGAGGCTACGGGAGGGCCCCTGTCCCCTGCGGGCGGCGGGGGCCTTTTGCGTACGGGGGTCCAGGACCTTCGAAGGCTTCCGGTCGCGATCATCGGCGGTCAAACCGATGCTCACCAGGACCCGGGTTCGACAGATCATCGGGCTTTCGGGGACATTATGGATCTGTACGTGCAGGTCACAGGCCGCACGGCTAGCGGAAACAACGAAATCGCCTAGTGACACGCTTTCGCTCTAAGACGGCTATTTACGCGGGGATATAGCGGTATCGTCTAGTGGCATGTACGTGAAGACTGCGACCCGGCGGACCAAGGATGGCCAGGAGATCCGCTACCTCCAACTGGCCCACAACGAGTGGGACGCCGACGCGCAGCGGTCCCGGACCAAGGTGCTGCACTCCTTCGGCCGCGCCGACCAGTTGGACCGGGCCGCGATCGAGCGGCTGGTCGTGTCGCTAGGCCGACTGCTCGATCCGGACCGTGCCGCAGTGTTGAGCGCCCCGGCGGGACTGGAATTCCTGGAGGCACGCCCGCTGGGCGGCACCCACATGCTCGACGGGCTGTGGCGACGGCTGGGCATCGACGCCACGATGAAGCGGCTGCTGGCCGGGCGGCGGATGGACGCCCGAGCCGAGCGGACGCTGTTCGCGCTGGTCGCCAACCGGGCGCTCGCGCCGTCGTCCAAGCCGGCCGCGACCGAGTGGATCAACTCCGACGTGCACATCGACGGCCTGACCGTCATCGACGAGCAGGCCTGCCACCGGGCAATGGACTGGCTGGCCGAGATCGAACCCGTCCTGGCCAAGGACGTGTACTTCCAGGTCACCGACCTGCTGAACCTCGAAGTCGACTTGATCTTCTTCGATACGACCAGCACGTATTTCGAGACCGATCAGGCCGATGAGCCCGTCGCTCGCGACGAGCGAGGCCGCCTCCTCGACCAGCCCGCCGGCCCGTCCGCCACCGGCGACGACAACCCAGACGGCGCCGGGGAGAAGGTGAAGCTGCGCGGGTTCCGCTCCTACGGCAAGAGCAAGGACTCACGGCCTGATCTCCCGCAGGTCGTGGTCGGCATGGCGGTGACCCGCGACGGCATTCCGGTGCGGGTCTGGTCCTGGCCGGGCGCTACCGGCGATTCGGCCCTCATCCGCCAGGTCCGCGACGACCTGCGCGAATGGACGCTGTCCAAGGTCATCTACGTGGCCGATCGAGGCTTCTCCTCCGCCACGAACCGCAAGGCTCTGATGCAAGGGGGCACCGGCTACATCATCGGCGAGAAGCTCCGCTCGGGCACCGCCGAGGCCAAGACGGCCCTGTCCCGGCAGGGCCGCTATGCCACCGTCGCCGACAACCTGCAGGTCAAAGAGGTGAAGATCGGATCGGCTGACCGCTTCATCATCTGCTATAACCCCGATCAGGCCGTCCGCGATGCCGCCGTCCGTGAGCAACTCATCTCCCAGCTGACCGAGATGATCGACGGCACCGACACCCTTAGCCGCACCAAACGAGCCGATCTCGCCGGAGTCATCTCCACCAAGCCAGGCCTGCACCGTTTCCTACGCCAGACGCCCGGTGGACTACTCCGCGTCGACCGCGCGAAGATCGAACGCGAGACGAACCTGGACGGCAAGTACCTGCTGCGCTGCAGCGACCCCAGCCTGAGCCCCGAGGATGTCGCGCTTGGATACAAGCAACTCCTGCAGGTGGAACGAGGCTGGCGCGACATGAAATCGATCATCGACCTGCGGCCCGTCTACCACCGCCGCGAAGACCGCATCCGCGCCCATGTCCTGCTCTGCTGGCTCGCCCTGCTGCTGATCCGCGTCGCCGAGAACGCCACCGGCCAGACCTGGACCACGCTGCGCGCCGAACTGCAGCGCCTGCACGTCATCGCCTACACCGGCCCCTCGGGCGCCTTCCGCCAGTCCACCGAGCTCACCAAGCCCCAGCGCGACCTGTTCATCGCCCTCGACGTCCCCGCGCCCAAGAAAATCCTCGATCTGGCCGTCGCCGACTGACCGCCGGCCCGAGTCCCGCCTCGCGACCACCTGCACGCCTAGTGACACGCCCTTCCGGCGCGTCCTAGGCGTTTCCGCTGTTCAGGCAGGCATTGATGCCCCTAGTAGAACAATCATCTGTCGAACCCGGGCAGGACAATGCTTAGCGCACGATCCGGTTCCGATGTTCCTCGGACCCCAGGACAACCATGGCCCGCCCGGTAGCGTCTCAGGTGACTTGCCTGGCGTGCTTGATCTCGGCGGCTGGAAACGGCGTCCGCTTGCTCGTGTTGAGCAGGCGGTGGTGGAACTCGTTCAAGACGATGGCCGCCGGGGCGTGCCGGTCGATGATCGCGGCAGTCGCGGGCGGGACGTCATCGGGCTGTCGCCCTGCGATCCATTCCCGCAGGAACGCCTGCTGGTCGAGGTCGCCGCGCAGGTCGTCGAGCAGGTGGTGGTGCAGCAAATGGCCCGTGGTGTAGCAGTGGTCATAGTCGAGATGTTCGGACAGGAACGCGGCCTCGGCCACGGTGAGCTCGAAGCCGGAACTCAGGGCAAGTCCGAAGTCGGCGAAGTAGAGCCGCTGGCCGTCGGTCAGGATGTTGACGAAATGGGCGTCGAAGTGGACGAGCCCGCGAGAGCTCATGAAGGCGCTTCCACGTGCCAGAGCCTCCTCCACCCAGGGGTACGGCGAGCCTTCTCCGCTGCCCGGCGCGGCCTTCCGCGAGTCGGCCAGCCAGGCGGCGAGAGTCTGCGGCACGTGTTCCAAGAAGAGCACCAGGCTGGATGTTGAGCGGCCGACGGCCTCCAGGCGTTCACGGACGGCCGACGAGCCCTCCCAGTGCGCGACCGCCCCATCGATGCCGCCGAATTCGTCGACGAACCCCTCGGGTGGGGAGTCGGGCAGCACCCGCCAGTGGTACATCAGCGGAAAGCCCTCATACTCCCGCCCGAGGACCCAGTTGGTGGTCATGGTGTGTACGGCCAGCTCACGCCAGCCTCCGAACCCGGCCGAGCCCACCCCGTACTGGTAGAATAACGGCAGCCCGAACAGGTTCGCCGTCGAGCGCACGTTCTCCGGCCGCAGCTCGATGTCGGTCAGCGGGATCCGTTTGATGAAGACCCGCCTCCCGCTGATGTCCATCTCCGCCGATCTGCCGCCGATGCCGGACCCGAGCGCAGTGGCTTCCGTCACGGCTTGGCTGAGTCGGCGGTCGCTCAGCAGCGACAGCCGGGTGGAGACCGCTCCGTAGGCGGCCAGGCGCGCGGCGTACCGCGAGTCTGGGTTGGGCATCAGTGGTGGCTCCTGAGTCTCCCCGCCAGACGTTGGCGAGCTATCGGCGTGATCGGCCCTATTCGACAAGGCCAGCATGCTCTCACAAACGCTCCATTCCCGGAGGAAGATCAATCGGACATCGCGGTGACCGTCTGGATCACCAATCCCTTTTCACAACTCGTTCTCACTCAAAAAGCGAGACCCACCCCTTGTGAGAAATGTTTGTGACACGATGCGAGGTGTGGCCGACCTCCCCGCATCCTCCGTGCCCCCTGCCGACCGCGACGCCGACGACGTCGAGCACCACCCGTGCCCGCGCTGCGGCGTGGCGGCGGGCTCGCCGTGCCGATCCCGTTCCGGCGCCGTCGCCGGGACCTACCACACCGGCCGCTTCACCAAGGTCGGCCGGCTGGCAAAGCTGCTGCGGGTACAGACCCCTGCCGATCGCGGTCCGGGACAGCCGTGGCGGCCCGGCACCCCGCCACCGGCCCCACTCGCCACGGATGCGCCCACCGCTGACATCCGGATCGGATACGCCCGTTGCAGCTCGCTGACCCAGGAACTGCAGTCACAGCTGGATGCCCTCGCGGCCCACGGCATCGATCGCGACAAGATCTTCTCCGAGAAGATCTCGACCCGGGTCCGGGTCCGCCCCCAGTTCGAGGCCGCGCTCACCCTGGCCCGCCAGATCAAGGCACACGCCCCGCACTGCCGCGTCATCCTGACCGTGTACGAAATGAAACGGCTCGGCCGCGACGCCGCCGAACTCACCGCACTGGCCGACCACCTGGTCGCGCACGGCCTGGTCCTGGAGATGCTCGGCGGGCCGCTGGCGGGCCTGTACGACCCATCCGGCCCAGGCCGGATGCTGTTCGCCTTCTTCACCGCGATGGCCGAAACCGAACGCGAAGCCATACGGGAGGCGACCCTGGAGGGCCTGGACGCCGCCGCCCGCAAGGGCAACCACGGCGGACGGCCCGCCGTCATCACCGAGGACATGCTGCACACCGTGCTGCGCCGCAGGGCCGCTGGCGAGTCCGTCGAGACCATCCGAGCCGACCTGATCATCCCCACCGGGAAACGCAAGGGCCGCAACCCCAGCCTGGCCAGCATCTACCGCGCCCTGGCCGAGCACGACAAGGCGCAGGCCTACCCCGACGCGGTCGCCCAGGCCCACTCAGAGTTCGCCGAGCTCACAACAGGAACCTGACCACACCGCCGCAGGTCAGAGCTATATGTGTTGGATTCTTCGACAGGACTACCGGGACCCCGTGCGTGGGGAGGACTCCGCCGCGAGGACGAGAACGGCGAGTACTGGCGGCTCACCCCCACGTGCGTGGGGAGGACGGTTGCGGCGACCAGGGCGTTGGCGCCACCGACGGCTCACACCCACGTGCGTGGGGAGGACTCCACCACGGGCTCCTGGTGGACGAACACGCCCGGCTCACCCCCACGTGCGTGGGGAGGACCTCCACGCGGAGGCGGAGGTCGCTCGCGCGAACGGCTCACCCCCACGTGGGGGTGAGCCGCCCGAGTGCGGTCCGGTGAGCTCACCGCCACCGTCCTCCCCACGCACGTGGGGTGAGCCGACCGCATCAAAGCCGCCCTCAGCCCTCGCAGCGTCCTCCCCACGCACGTGGGGGTGAGCCGCTGCGTGATCATCGGGTCACCTCCGGACGGACGTCCTGTCGGCGCTGTAGCTGTGGGACCAGGCGTTCGGGGACCCAGATCGCTCACACTCCTGCTCGCGCAGCGAGCGCGTCGAGCGCTACCGCAACGCCTCTGCGAAAGTAGACAGCCTCTGTTGCAGGTGGCCGTGGAAGGCCTTCCCGTCCGGGCAGACGGCAGCAGCGGTCGGGGAGAGCTGGCCATGGGTGCGCCGCTGCCCGTGCGAGGGTGAAGTCGAGATCCGGTGGGTGGTGCTCGAGCCCGCCGGGTACGCCGTGCTGAGTCCGGAACCCGGGGGACTATCTGCGGACGCAGATCGCGCACCGATTAGGTTTCCGCGCCGCGCCCGTCTGTACGTGTGAGATCGACTCACGAGAGGTTGGCACGATGCGGAAACTGATCTTCGGCATGAACCTGAGCCTGGACGGCTACATCGCCGCGCCCGGCGACGACCTCGGCTGGAGCGTACCGAGCGACGAGCTGTTCCAGTGGTGGTCCGACCGGGTGGGGGCGACCGGCCTGGCGCTGTACGGGCGCAAACTGTGGGAGACGATGAGCTCCCACTGGCCGACCGCCGACCAGCAGCCCGGCGCCACACCGGCGGAGATCGAGTACGCCCGCCGCTGGCGGGACATGCCGAAGGTGGTGTTCTCCTCGACGACCAGCACGGTCGACTGGAACACCCGCCTGGTCACCGGCGACGCGGTCACCGAGATCACCCGGCTCAAGGCCGAAGACGGCGGCCCGATGGACATCGGCGGCGCCACGCTCGCCGGGGCGGCCATGCGGGCCGGGCTGATCGACGAGTACGTGCTGGTCACCGCACCGGCCTTGCTGGGCGGCGGCACGCCGTTCTTCACGGCCCTGGACAGCTGGGTGAACCTGAACCTGGTGGAGACGCGGACGTTTCCCGGCGGCGTGGTGCTGACCCGATACGAGACGAGGCGATGAGCACGGGCCAAATGCTCGGCTCGTGAGACCAGGTCCAAATCCTTCCTGGCGTGCTCACCGTGACCCTCGGCTATGAGGGAACCTTCCCCGGGCCCTTCCTTGCGTTCCGAGTGAGCTGTTGACCGACTCGCTGGAGATGAGGACGACGGCGTCGTTGATCATGACGATGTTCTTCGGATGCCCCGCCGGCAACGCCGGCGGGGCGGTGGTGTTCGAGTTGTCGCGTTGGTGTTCAGCTGGTCGGGGTGCTCATTCCGCGGTGACTTCGGTGACGGCGGCCCGTGCGCTGGATTCGTCGACGATGGGGACTTGTCTGATCACAGTGTCGGGGGCAGGCCCAGCCATGGTTTGTCGGTGGCGTCGAATCCGGTGAGCTCGGCGATCTTCCCGTCGACGATGTGCAGGACCGCGATGGTAAATAGCCGGTACTCCGGGTCGTCGGGGGTGCGGAGGTACAGCGCGGCGGCAGGCATGCGGTTGACCGTCGTGGTGATACAGCGCCAGTCGTCGTAGCCGCGCTGGAAGAGCCCAGCGGAGACCCAGCCGTCCACCGCGTCTTTGGCCGTCATGATCAAGGTGCCCGGCTCGGGCAGCATCGCGAAGCGCAGGTCGTCGCGCAGTAGGGACATCAGCCCGTCGAGGTCGTTGCGCTCATGGGCGTCGATATACGACTTCACCACGCCGCGCTCGTCATTCGACAGCTCGTGGGTGGCGGGGCTCCGCCAGTCGAGGCGGCGGTCGGGTAGCTGCTCGCGCATCGTCACGCGCGCCCGCTGCAGTGCGCTGGTTACCGATGCGACGGTCAGTTCGAGGGCGTCGGCGGCTTTCGACGCCGGCCAGCCGAGGACGTCGCGCAGGATGAACGCCGCCCGCTGCCGCGGCGGCAGGTGCTGGACGGCGACGATGAACGCCAGCTCGATCGTTTCCCGCGCCACCACCGATTCCTGCGGGTCCTCGGGGAGCATCCGGTCGGGGTAGGGCTGCAGGTACAGCACCTCGGAGCCGGGGTCCGGCAGCTCGGATGGTACGGGTGTGCGGTCGTTGCGCTTCTCCAGGAAGTCGAGGCAGGCGTTCGTCGCGATTCGGTACAGCCAGGTCCGCAGGGCCGCGTGGCCCTTGAACGACTTCCGCTTGTTCCACGCTCGCAGGAACGTCTCCTGCGTCATGTCCTGGGCGTCCTCGTAGTTCGCGAGCATCCGGTAGCAGTGCACCTGCAGCTCACGGCGGTGGCGCTCCGTGATGAGTGCGAATCTCGCCGTGTCGTCTGAGCGGACCGCCGCGAGGAACGTGGCCTCGTCGGCGCCCAGCGGTCTGGTGTCGGTCATGGTCATCAATCCTTCCACCGGTGCGAGGGGCTACCAGAACTGACGACGTGGCGGAGGATTTCTGATCGGTGAAGCCGCTGACACCAGGCCGTTCGTCAGGCCGGGTGGGTCGGGTCGATCCAGGGGACGTGCTCCGGGTCGGGCACACCCTCGATGTCGAGGTGGGGTCCCCGTGGTCAAGGCGCCGCCGGCTCGGTGAGCCGGGCTTCCAGGTCGGAGATCATCTGGGTCAGCAGGCTGGTGTTCTCGCGCCGGACCGCCTGCGGGCCGACCGTGTCGATGCCGGCGACCTTCGTGATGCACTCATCGGCGGCCTGGGCCATCGTCGCGAACTCGCTGCGGGCGATCGAGCGGGGGTTGCCGGCCTCGAACGTGGTGGCGCGGTGCATATCCTTCACCGACGTCATCGCCGCTCGTGCGGCCGACATCGCGTCGCGGGCGCTGAACTCGTCACCGTGCCCGCGGCGCATGTAGCGGGTGACCCAGACCCGGCGCCGGGCAGGGTCGGTGCAGGGCATGAACCGTTCCAGGCGGTCGCCCCGGTTGGCCGCGACCACGCGGGCGACCTTGACGGCCCGCCGCAGGCGGGCGCCATCCTTGATGCCGACGCGGGCGGCGATGTCGGCGTAGCTGACCTCGCGGCCGTGGTTGCTGCGCAGCCAGATCATCACTTCTGCGACGTCGGTCTCGGCGCGGGTCCAGCCCATTTCATCACGGCGGCGGCTCACAGGAATTTCCCGTTCTCGTCCATGAAAGCCGCGAGCGCGGCGTCGTCCAGAGCAGCGCCAGTGGCCATGTCACGGACGGCGGCGATCGCCGCCTCGGCGCCGTCACACAGTTCCGCGATGGCCTCGGCGCGGTCCGTGGTGAAGTTGATCTGCTGCTTGCTCAGCAACGCCAGCGCTCGTGAGGCGGCCATGCGGATCTCGGCCATGGCGTTGAAGACGTCCATGGACGCCTCGGCCTGCGATCCCTCGCTGGCTTCGCGAGCTTGTGCGGCATAGGAGTCCCGCTCGGCGCGGATGACGTCGGGGCTGAGCCCTGGCCCGGCCGGTGGCCCGCCCCGCCGCCGAGCGGCGTCGCCCGCGCACGCTGACGCCGACGCGCAACCACCCCGCTGGCCGGCGCCTCGACCGGCCCCACCGCAGCAAGCCGCCGATCCACCTGACCACCCGCTGACCTCACCCCATCCACGGCTGACCCCTCCCCGGGGTCGGCCCTTACCCACTGCGATCACCGACCAGCCAAGGAACCGGACATGATCGACACCGCCCCTCACCCCGATGACCGGCCAGCCGAGCAGACACCCACCGTCATCTGCGCCTACGACACGCCGGAGGCCGAACGGATCCGCCGCGAGGTCGGCCTGAACCGCGGTAACTCCATCTACGCCGTCTCCCCGGACTCCATCCGCGGCGTCCTGCAGGTGAAGCTCTACGTGATCGAGACGCCCCGCTTCGCAGACCGGCCGGACGCCGACCGCATCCAGAAGCAGCTCCGCATGAGCAGCCTCATCCAGACCCCGCACCCCGGTTGGAGCGCGACGTGGGAAGCCTGACCGGCCCCATGCCGCCCGCACAGGATCGGCTGTAGAGGCGTGAACGTCTTCAAGGAGCTGGACGCGCTGGCCCCGGCCGGGACCCGCGCCAACAAGTGGGCCCGGCGCCTGATCCTCGACATCGAGATCGAGCACTGGAGAGGGCCGGGCTCCCTCCTCGACTGGGTCAAGGAAGACCTCGGCCGCCGGCTGGACGACGGCCCGTACGTCACGCTCGTCCAGGAGCTGCCCGACCTCGCCGCCGCCGAGAGCGCCGACATCGATGAGCTCCGGTGGTCGGCGTGGCTACTGCAAACGGGCGGGTACACCGCGGTGTATGCCGCGTCCCTGCGCGCGATCCCCGACGCCACCGAGCACATCGTGCTCCGGGCCTCCCCGAACCTCCCGGATGGCTGGTTCCCGGACGAGTGGGACGGCCGATGGAGGGGTTCAGCCCACATAAGGTCAAAACCCACATTCGGTGGATCATGAACGGGTGTTGGAGTGCTCTTCCTCGCACCACGCGGGGCACTGTTTCATCTGGTCGGGCCTCATTCCGGATGGATCGTCACTACGTTCCAGCGTGCTGGCATGCCGTCGCCATGGCACTCCACCGCGGTCGCTGACCTGCCGCAATCAGCATGCCGCCATAAGGGACGAGCTCTATGATCAGGTTCGTCCTGATCGTTGAGATTCGGAGAAGATGTCAATCTCATGCGCCGTGCCATGGTCCTTCTGGGTGGCGTCGCCCTCGCCGTCGGCGCGTTCGCCCTCTTCTACCGGGGCCCGGGACAACCGTTCATCCGCGGTTACGTGAGCGACGTCGGCGCCACCATGCTGGTCTACGCGTTCTTGGGGCTGCTGTGGCGCACCACCGCCGCACGCCGCACCCTGGCCACGGCCGCGATCGCCGCCGCCGTCGAGTTCTACCAAATAGTCGGCATGACCCCGCCGGGCATCGGCGGTGTCCTGGTCGGCGCGTTCCCCGACCCATGGGACCTGGTCGCCTATGCCATCGGTGTGGTCGCGGCCCTGGCCTGGGAACGCCGATTGGTCCGATCCGGTGATCAGACCGGCTGACTCTCGGACTCCACCCCACCGGCACGCTGACGGTACGGATGCCCCACAGCGGCGAGGTCATCGGGTTCGTCCTGCGCGGCGGCCAGCCGTTGCAAAGCAGGACGAGGTTCGGCCCATATAAGCCCAAAACCCACATTCACCAGGTGTTGCCACTGGCGAGGAGCCTGATGGGCGGCGCGCGGCGGACACGGGTTGATGTACCGGATAAGGGACGGTTATCCGGTACATGGCCGTCGCCAAGGTATCGGCGACCTGCGGGTTCACCGGAACGGTCGCCGCGCGACTCGGGTGCGTTATCCGGTACATCAGCAGCCCAGCAAGATCGAATGTGGGTTTTGGGCTTATGTGGGCCGGACCCCATGGACGCTCCGGGCGAGCGCCGGCGTCAGACAGATGGGCCCGCTGCTCCTGCCGCCGGAGCACGGGTGGGATTACGGTGTCGCCTGGCCAACCGGCCGGATCGAGCTCAACGAGTCCGGGCAGGCAGCCGAGGTGTACGAGGTGATGAAGGACATGATCTACACATGAGCCCTATCTACCTCACCTCCCCCTCAGGGCAGGCCGCCTCATGACCGCGGCTACCGAAGTCGAGTGGTCCGCCTCGTCGGCGATGCGTGCCCTCATGGCCGCCCTGGATGAGCACCTGGACGTGTCAGGCCGGGAATCCCGGTGGTGGGAGACCTCCCTGACCCTGCACGGGGCCGCATGGCTCCGGTCGGAGGACTACGAGCGGCTTACCGCCGGCGAGGTACGGCGAGCCCTGTACGAGACGGCCGAGCGGGCGATCGCCGCGGTGGACGTCAGCGGCTGGCGACACGCCGACGCGCCCCAGCTCTCGCCGAAGGCGAGTGGTCCTCTTCGTCACATCAAGGTCGGGGCGTTAGGGGATTCCGCGGTCGGAGGTTTCCGGGAGCCGGGAGACACTGGCAGCACCTTCCCCAGCTCCAGGTCGGTGACGGTAATGAGGGGGCCAGAGCAGATGCGCTCTAGCAGGTCTGCCTGCTCAGGCTCCAGTTCCACGCACAACGTCAGAACGTTGAGCAGCTGCAGCAGCTCCGTGGTGAACTCCGCACTCCATTCCTTGGGGTTGATGTCGTCAAGGGGAGAGGACCTGCGGCCGGCTGGGTTCTTCTTGCGGTAGTCGAACCAGCGTTTGACGACCCGCCACCCTGAGACTTCGTAGGCCCATACTTCAGGGCGAACCGGGGATATCTGTCCAGCGCCGACGTGCAGGGTAGCTGTGTCCGGGTCGTAGGTGATCTCCTCGGGCATGTCGTCTGTCCCGCCTGGGATGGCCTCTTGAACCTTGGGCCGCTTGTCGGCAGACGGTTTGGGCGCTCCAGAGGGACGGTCCTCAGCCGGGACCCTGCTGGTTAACTCGGGTTCATGCGGCCAGGGCGAGGTCGGCCAGTTCGAGGCGGGCCAGGTGGCTGGTGCGGGTCCGATCCAGAGGATGGCCGTTCCACCAGGCATCCAGGCGGATCAGGTTGAGCGCGACGGCGGAGAAGCCGTGTTCGAGATGGACCTTCTTCAGCCCGCGGTAGCGGGCCCGGCGTAACCCGGTGACCGCGATGGCCTGGCGGACGGTTCCTTCGACTCCGGCCCGAAGCTTGTACTTGTCCCGCCAGCCGGTGCCGGTCTGCTCGGCGCGGGCCGCGTCCAGCGCCTGCTGCGCGGGCTGGGGATGCAGCGTGAGCTGACGCCGTTCGCGTTTGCCCGCGGTGCACTGAGCGCGCACGGGGCAGGGACGGCAGGAAGCGGTGGCGAAGGCGACGACGATTGCGTCTTTGCCGCGCTGGAGGCAGGGACTCCAGGACACGCTGGTCTGCCCCTGCGGGCAGGTGACCTGCCGGTTGTCCCAGTCGACGGTGAACGCGGCGCGGTCGTATCCGGCCTTGGCGCGCGCCTGGGGCGAGTGGTCCAGGAGCATCGGAGTGATGAGCGTCAGCCCGTAGGTCTGCCGCGCGCCGACGATCAGCTCGGCGGCGGCGTAGCCGGAATCGGCGTAGTGCTCGCCGGGCAGCAGACCCCGCCGGGCCAGCGCCTGGTGGATCTTCTCGGTCATCTTCGCGTCGGGCACGGTCGCGTCCGTGGTGGCCACGTTCGTGATCAGATTGGGCGGCACCCTGTCCGTGCCGTCCGTGCCGTCCGTGCCGTCCGTGCCGTCGGCGGTGGTATGGCAGGTTTCGCTGATGTGGACCTTGTAACCGTTCCAAAACAGGTCGTCGCCCTTGGCGGCCCAACGGGCATCGGTGTCGTAGGGAGAGGTCAGCCGCCATCTACCCGGCGGCAGCCCCTCTCCGTCTTCCTCCAGAGGACGCCGCCGCACCACCACCTCCCGTCCCTGCCGATCGGTGGTGCGCGTGTAGTTCTGCACCAGCATGACGCGCAGCGCCTGAACCGCCGGCAGCCGGCGCAGCCAGGCCGGGGAGAACGGCGCGTATACCGCCGCCATCAGCGCATAGCCGTCGGCGCCGTAGGCGAGCGCCAGTTCCTTGCGCTTGGCCTCCGAGGTCGGCAGCCGCCAGGAATCGACCCGGGTCCGGTAGCGCTCGGCCCACCCGCCCACCTCCAGCACCCGTTCCACCCAGTCCGGGGCAGCGGCCGAGATCGCCTCCAGCGCCGCGCGCACGCACTCGCCGGCCAGCTCCAGCCGGTTCAGGTCCCGCACCGCGCTGATCACGTGGGTGGAGTCGGTGCGCTGCTTGCCGCCCGCCGCCGGCAGGCCCTTGCCGACCAGCGCGGCCAAGAGCACCTCCAGCACCCGTTCCTCCAGAGCGCAGGCGATCACGCGGGAGCGGAACTCGCACAGCACACTGGCATCGAAGCCGGGATCGTCCAAGGCCAGCCCGTGAAGTCGGCCCGGGGCGCGGTCCCGACTTTTCAGTCGGGCCGTTTCCCCGGACCGCTTCCCGCACCCGGCGTGCCCCTCTCAAGGCACCGGGCGCTCCACAGACCCCGCTGTGCTGCGCGTTGTCTTCATCTCAGGCCGGCCAGGGGGAAGGGATGGCGGAACCTCGGTAGCGGTAGCGCGTGGTGCTCACCTTCGCCGGGTTGAACAGCTCCCGTTCCTCGCCGACCGGCCACCACCGGCCTGCACAATAGCGGCGGCGCAGCTCCTTCCAGGTGATCCGGCGGTGTTTCCGGCGTAACCACCTGATGACCTGGCCCCAGACGTAGGAGCTCAAGTACTGGAAGGTGGCGCTGGAGACGCCGGGCCGGAAGAAGGCGCACCAGCCCCGCAGCATCCTGTTCAGCGAGATGAGCAGGGCATCCAGTGGCACTCCGGTGCCTGTTTTGCGGCACTGCGCCCGCACCTTGCCCATCACGGCCTTGACGGCCTTGCGAGAGGGATAGGTGTAGACGTAGTACCGATCAGTGCCTCGCTTGCGATGACGCTGGATGCGCCACCCGAGAAAATCGAGGCCCACGTCGATATGGGTGATCAGGGTCTTGTCCGACGACAGGCGCAAACCCATCGGGGCCAAGACCCCGGCGATCTCCTCCCGCAGCACCTCGGCGTCGTCACGCGTGCCCGAGATCATCAGGCACCAATCGTCGGCGAAACGTATCAGCCGATAGTTCGGCTGCCCGGCTCGTCGGCGTTTGCGACGCTGCCACGCGGTGCTCGCTGGTCCTCCTGGTGCTCGGGCGATGTGTTCGTCCAGCACCGACAGGGCCACATTGCTGAGCAACGGGGACAAGATCGATCCTTGCGGGGTGCCGGTGTTGTTCTCTCGCAGCTCCCGATCCTCCCCGAGGATCCCAGCCTTGAGGAACGCCTTCACCAAGGTCAAGACGCGTCTGTCACCGACGCGAGCGCGCACCCGGTCCAATAGGGCCGAATGTGAGATCTCGTCGAAACAGGCCGTGATGTCGCCCTCCACGATCCACTCATAGGAGTGGGAGGCCAGGAGGTGCACCTCGGCTATTGCGTCATGAACCCGACGGTTGGGGCGGAACCCGTAGGAGCACGGCAGGAAATCCGCCTCAAAGATCGGCTCCAGCACCAGCTTCAGAGATGCCTGCACCACCCGGTCACGGATCGTGGCGATCCCCAGGCGACGCAACTTGCCATTCGCCTTGGGGATCATCCGCTCCCGGACCGGCAACGGGCGGAAACTACGGTCCTTGATCTGCGACCGCAGTTCACCGAGGAAAACCTCGACGCCCCGCACCGTTTCCACGTAGTAGGCGGTCTCACCGTCTACCCCGGCGGTCCTGGCTCCCTTGTTACCCCGCACCCGCGTCCACGCCATCAGCAAGAACGCGGGATCGGCGACGAGGTTGAACAGGTCATCGAACCTGCGTTGAGGGACCTTGCGGGCCCAACGGTGCAGCTTGGTCTGGATCTCCAGTACCCGGCGCTCCGCCTTGAGTAAGGCGTACTCCAGTTCGTCGGTATTCACCGGCGACCTCCCGGCCTTCCAGTTCTTCGGCTGCTGATCTGCTGTCCCCCTTCGCCGTGTACGCGCCTTTCGCGCGCTCGGACTACTACGAGGACTCCGCCACGGCCTGATGCCGTCAGCCGACGACGTGCCTGCCCTCCATCCGGCTGGCCGCCGGACAGGGTGGGCGGCACCAGACCGCTTCCCACGTTCACCACCACCCGGTCGACGAGCACGCCGCCCAGCTGTACCCCGGCAGCATCGCCACACCTACGCCGCAGACCTTCGGCGTGGCCTCCTCACCGTCGCACTTAACCGGCTTCGAAGTCGCCGCCGAGCTTCCGGCGGCGTGCACTGCATCCCGGCCCAGATCCGCCAGATTCGAGCCGGTGGAAATGTTACGGAGCTTCAGACGCTGGTTCCTCGCGTACGGCATCTCATCTCGCTTGCCGGACCCGCACCGTCTGGCAGTCCCGGTGCGTCCCGTCGTTGTCAGGGCCGCTTGCCACTCTCCCGTGCGTCTCCACGATCGAGCTGCCCTCAGCTTCACCGAACTGCTGCGACAATCCGGAGACGGGGGTCTTCCACCCCCATCCGGAACGGTGGCGCCTCGTGGCGCACGAACGCGTACTTCCAGGACAGGTCGGCGCGCACGGCCTCGGCGGCCTGGCGGTCGGTCAGGTTCTCCACCCGCTGCAGCACGGTGATCAGCGCCAGCCGTCCCGGTGACCAGCCCGGCCGGCCCTCGGCGCCGAACGCACCCGCGAACTCGGTGTCGGTGAACAACTCGCCGAGCTCGTCACGGACCCGGACCGGTAGCGGTCGCTGCCGTTTTCCCCGGTAGATCGCGTTGATCGCCTGAGCGATCTGCGGGTCAGGCTCGGGCCAGGCCTTCGGCTGCATCGACATCCAGCGTGCTCCATCCACGGCCGCGATGAGGAGACGACCGTGCACGGCATGTTGTCAGGGTCTACCGGGCCATGTCACGGGCTGGCCGTTCGCATGCCGCGAGTTAACCAGCAGGGTCGTCTTTCTCGCTACTTTTCCCCTGGTGACGCCGACCCGGGTGGAGGGCCATGTACGGAGAACGCCCAGGTCCTGGAGCTATTACGACGATGGAGGGCTCAGGGAACTGTGGGGTTATTCCTTATCCACTCAATATGGGTTGTGGGATGGGGCCGCTCCCCTCAAGGACCGGCTCTCGGAGCTCGATGAAATCGTGCCAATGGAATCTGATCGCGGTGGCCTGGCGCTCTGGTGAGCGCAACATCCGCGCCCTCGCCCGTGCCGTCGGCATCTCCCGCGACATCATCTACGCCGACCGACACGTGCTGTGCAATCAATAACGGGGGACGGGGCTAGAAGAACGTGGGCAGGCGCGTGACGTAGGGTTCTTCGAGGGAGTCGATCTCCTCAGCGGTGAGCTTGATGTCGAGCGCGGCGACGGCGTCGGTGAGGTGGTACGGCTTGGTCGCGCCCACGATCGGGGCGGAGACCACCGGGTTTTTCAACACCCAGGCCATCGCAACCTGCGCCATCGACACGCCACGTGCCAGGGCGATGCGCTGGACGGCCTCGACGATGGCCCGGTCGCTGTCGAAGAATATCGGCCGGTCCTGCTGGTCGACCCTCCGGTTGGTCTCCGCGCGCTGCGTGGAGCGTTCGCCCCAGGGTCGGGTGACCATTCCCCCACCCAGAGGGCTCCACGGGATGCTTCCCACGCCCTGATAGGCGAGCAGGCCGAACATCTCGCGTTCCTCCTCGCGGTGGATCAGGCTGTACTGGTCCTGCATGGAGGCGAACTGGGTCCACCCGTGGGCCTGCGCGGCATGCTGCATGGTGGCGAACTGCCAGGCCCACATCGACGAAGCACCGATATAGCGGGCCTTGCCTGCTTTGACTACATCGTGCAGCGCCTCCATCGTCTCCGCGACCGGCGTCTGCGGGTCGAAGCGGTGGATCTGGTAGAGGTCAACGAAGTCGGTGTCCAAGCGCCGCAGCGAGGCGTCGATCTGCTCCATGATGGCCTTGCGGGACAGCCCCGCCCCGCCCGGGCCCTGGTGCATCGGCGCCCACAACTTGGTGGCCAGAACGATGTCCTCACGCTGGGTGTACTTGCGCAGCGCCCGCCCGACGATCTCCTCCGAGGTGCCCAGGCTGTAGATGTTCGCGGTGTCCCAGAACGTGATGCCGAGCTCGACAGCCTGGCGGAAGATCGGCTCGGCCGCGTTGTCGTCGAGCGCCCAGGTCGTCCTCTTGGCGGGGTCGCCGAAGCTCATACAGCCCAAGGCGATCCGGCTGATCTTGAGCCCTGACGTTCCCAACCGCGTGTACTCCATGGCTTACTTCTCCTCGGTGAGGTGGACTTGTGTATTTGCTCCAGAAGGCGGCTGCCTGCACTCCCCACCGTGGCACGAACTGCCGCCTATGGCTTCCCACCATGGGGTTCCTGCTGTTGCAAGTACTGCCAGGACCTCCCATGCACGCAGAAGTAGACCTACAGTGGTAGATATGGACGCGCGCACCGAGTTCCACGACTTCCTCACCTCCCGCCGCGCCAGAATCACCCCCGCACAGGCCGGCCTGCCCGCCAACGGCGGAAACCGCCGGGTGACTGGTTTGCGTCGCGAGGAGGTCGCGCTACTGGCCGGCGTCAGCGCCGATTACTACATCAAACTCGAACGCGGCAATGCCCGCGGCGTCTCCGATAGCGTCCTAGAAGCCCTCTCTCGCGCCCTCCAGCTCGACGAGGCCGAACGCGCCCACCTGTTCGACCTGGCCGCCGCCAACAGAACACGGACACCTACGCGCACCCCCAAACCCCACGTGCGCCCCAGCATCCAGCGCATCCTGGACTCCATGTCCACCACCCCGGCCTACGTACGCAACCGCCGCCTGGACATCCTGGCCACCAACCAACTCGGTAAAGCCCTCATCAACCCGATCCTCGCGGCCCCGCGCCGGCCGCCCAACGTAGCCCGCTTCATGTTCCTGGACCCCACGGCTACCGACTACTACCTCGACTGGGAACGCATGGCCGCCGGCACCGTCGCGATCCTGCGGGCCGAAGCCGGACGCGACCCCCACGACAAAGCCCTGACCGACCTGGTCGGAGAACTCTCCACCCAGAGCGACCTATTCCGCACCCGCTGGGCCACCCACAACGTCCGCCAGCACCGCACCGGCGTCAAAACCCTCCACCACCCCGTCGTCGGCGAACTCACCCTCGACTACGACGCCCTGGAACTACCCGCCGACACCGGACTGACCATCATGGCCTACAGCGCCGCACCCGCCACACCCGCACGCGACGCCCTGAACCTGCTGGCCAGTTGGGCCGCGACCATCAACCAGAACAACATCTCCGATTCGGAGACTCATCCCACTCCCACTCCGTGGCCCGGCACCTCCGCCTAAAAGCATGCCGATCGTCCATCATCGCGACCGCCTCAGTCCCTACCGAGAGTGGAGCAGCTTCTCGACCGAGCAATGCTCAGAACCTGTGGATCGGCTCGGGGGCGTACCCTCCCGAGTGATCGATTCGAAGGTCACTGAGTAGGCCGACGTTGGCGCGTCGGCTGGGAGGGCACGCCCATGCTTACCGTAGTCAATGCCGACGGCGCGACGTCGAATGGTTCCTTGATCGATGAGATCGTCCGGGAGGGAGCGCGGCGGATGTTGGCCGCCGCGCTGGAGGCCGAGGTCAACTCCTACTTGGCCGAACTGGCCGACGCTCGCGACGCCGACGGCCGCCGTCTGGTGGTGCGCAACGGGTTCCACGCCGAGCGGACGATAGCAACCTCGGCCAGGCCTGTGCAGGTCAAGGCACCGCGGGTGAACGACAAGCGTGTAGATGCCGAGACCGGGGAGCGCAAGCGATTCTCTTCAGCGATCCTGCCACCCTGGGCACGCAAGACCCCGAAGATCTCCGAGGTGCTTCCGCTGCTGTATCTGCACGGTCTGTCCACCGGCGACTTCGTCCCGGCCCTGGAGCAGTTCCTCGGGTCGGCCGCTGGGCTGTCGTCGGCGACGGTGTCGAGGCCGACGTCGCAGTGGACCGACGATCACAAGGCGTTCCAGAAGCGCGACTTGTCGGCGACCGACTTCGTCTATGTCTGGGCCGACGGCGTGCATCTGAAGGTCAGGTTGGACCAGGCCAAGGCGTGCGTGCTGGTCCTGGTGGGCGTCCGAGCTGACGGCAGCAAGGAGCTGATAGCCCTGGACGAGGGTTATCGGGAGTCGTCGGAGTCGTGGGCGAATCTGCTGCGTGACTGCGCCCGGCGCGGGATGCGCGCCCCGCACCTTGCCGTCGGCGATGGGGCGCTGGGCTTCTGGAAGGCGCTGCGCGAGGTGTTCCCCGAGACCAAGGAGCAGCGCTGCTGGGTGCACAAAACTGCGAATGTCTTGGATTCCATGCCGAAGTCGGCGCAGCCGGCGGCCAAAGCCGCGATCGCAGACATCTACAACGCCGAGGACAAAGACCAGGCCACCAAGGCCATCAAGACATTCGAGCGGCAGTACGGCGCGAAGTTCCCCAAGGCCGTCAAGAAGATCGTCGACGACGCGGACGTGCTGCTGGCGTTCTACGACTACCCGGCCGAACACTGGATCCACCTGCGCACCACGAACCCGATTGAGTCAACATTCTCCACCGTCCGGCTGCGCACCAAGGTCACCCGCGGTGCCGGTTCCCGCGCGGCGGCCCTGGCAATGACGTTCAAGCTCATCGAGTCCGCCCAACAACGCTGGCGCTCGGTCAACGCGCCCCACCTGGTCGCTCTCGTGCGTGCCGGAGCCCGCTTCGAACGCGGTGTCCTCGTCGAGCGCGACGAGGACACCGCCGCATGACCGGCCACACGGAACGCCCGCTGCTCTTCCTCGACATCGACGGGCCGCTTCTCCCGTTCGGCGAGGACCCGCAACGCGCACCGCGGGTCACTACACCGGACTCGCACTTGGCGCGGCTCCCCTCCGAGGTGGGGCGTCGACTGGCGGCGCTGCCCTGCGATCTCGTCTGGGCCACAACCTGGGAAGACGAGGCGAACGCCGAGATAGCCCCCCCGAATCGGGCTGCCACGCCTGCCAGTCGTGAACTGGCCGGAGCCATCCGACGAGCATGAACGCGAGGACCAATGGTTCGGGCTCCACTGGAAGACCCGGACCCTGGTGAACTGGGCGGCCGGACGCCCGTTCGCCTGGGTCGACGACGAGATCACCGACGCCGATCGAGACTGGGTCTCCACGCACCATAGCGGCCGGGCACTCCTGCACCACGTGGAGTCATTCCGAGGACTCGCCGACGAAGACTTCGCAGCCCTCGATCAATGGCTTCGAGCTCTGTGAATCACCCGCAATCCACAGGATTTGACAATTGCTCAGAGTGGGGGGGGAGTGTGTGACTCCGGGCTTCTGCTGTTAGCCAGGTCAGAAGGCAGATTTGGGCGAGGGTCATTGGAAGTTGGTGGGTCCGATGTCACCCATTCCACCTCCTTCTGTTGACGAAATGTTGATTCGCTGAGTCTCTAAAAAGGGCCACCGGGCAGGGGAAAGACGGACTTGTCCGAAGATCGGCGGTCAACGGTCCCGAGCACAACCCGAGGGTAAGCAATCAGAAGGTTCTGTGACGCTGCGTGATACGCGCTGATCAGGCGTTGAGTGCGACGGGGGGGCATCCAGAGGTTGCCGGTGAAGGCGCGGTGGATCGCTTCGAAGGCACTCAGCCCGTGCTTGCGGGCACTGTCGAGGTAGGAGCGGACGGTCAGCCAGTGCGCGGCGCCGTCTTCGGATTGATGGCAGCCGGAGATCTTCACCTGGGTCTTGACCGGGCGGAGCGCGCGCTCGCCCGTGTTGTTCGTGAACGGCACCCAGCCGGGGAAGTCGGCGAAGCGCAGCACGTCAGCCGCCCGGTCTCGCAGGCGTTCCAGCAGGTTGCGGGCCGGGGCCTGTTTCCGTCCCGGCGCGCGGGGATGCAGCGACAGCCCGACCGCGATCCCGTGGTGGAAGGATTCGAGGTAGATCCGCGACCGCTCGGGCGGGATCTCGGTCAACCCACTCTCACGGGCCTTGACGGCCTGCTTGTTCAACTCGGCCAGCGCCCAGCGGATCTGTACCGGCCACCGCTGGCCGGGATGGTCCTCTGCCGCGGCGGTCAGCTCTCTGACCAGGTGGGCACCGCACAGTTGATGCCTGGCGTGCGGGTAGCCGTTGTAGAGCGACAGCGAGTCGTGCACCAGCACCCCGCGGAACTCGGGCAGAATGCCGAGGGAGTTGGCACCCTGGCGGGAGCGTTCGCCCAGACCGAGCAGGGTCAAGGTGTTCGTGCAGGCCACGTGCAGCCAGCGCCGCCCGGCCCCGATCCGGGTGGTGGTCTCATCGACATGCAGCACGTGCGCCAGCGTCAGGAGCGCGCGGATCACCTTGATGCCGTCGGCGACCAGGGTGGCGGCCTCGGCCAGGATCGACGACACCCAGCCCGGCGAGACCCGGGCTCCGGTGACGTCAGCGATCAACTGGGCGCAGCGTTCCACCGGCACGTGCTGGAACACCAGCAGATAGGCGGCCAGTGCTCGCAGATTCGGCCCGTACGACGATGGCGCGCCTGCCACCGTCTCGGGCATGTCCGCGCTGGTGAGGCGGCCGCACCCGCCGCATCGGCACCGATGCGCGCGGTGCTCGGTCACCGTGACGGTGGCCAGGGGAATGTCGCGGACCTGGCGGCGCGAATAGCCCACGCTGTCGGTGGCCGACAGCTCCTTCCCGCATCCGCCACAGGCGGCCGGGACGTGGTCTTCGACCTCGTCGGGGGTATCGACCATGGCCAGGCCGCTTCCCGGTGCTCCGGGCTGGCGGCCCCGTTTGCGCCCGCTCTTGGCCGTCGGCTTTTTGTCCGGCCGGACGAAGGTGTCACTGGACGGCGGCAGCGAGGAGTTCCCCGAGTTGCGGCCCTGCCTGCGTTCCAGCTCGGCGACCCGCGCGGTCAGCCGCTCAACCGTCGCTTCCAGCTGCGCGATCGTCTCCCGCTGAGCCTCGATCGTGGCCATCTGCCGGACCACCAACGCGGCCAGCTCGTCATACGACGGGCGGCGATCCGGGGTCTTCGGCACCCAAAGATCATCCCACCGCGCGGGCGGTGCTCACACCATGATCGCGAACCTCTGAATGCCTACACCCGAGGGAAGTCCTGCAACCTCCGTGGAGGCCCGCCGAAGTGTCGAGAGCTTGCGCGCCGAAGGCATCCCCATCTTGCTCGGCCTAGGTCAGTTCGAGCCGCGCCCATCCGGCCCGCTGTACCGGGGCCGCGCCGCCTATTTCTTATCCGGCACACTGATGACGACTTTGCCACGGGTGAGGTCGGCGCGGTCAGCCGGTGGTGCGCCGTCCGTTTCGTCGTCGCGGAGCATCGATTCTGCTTGCTGCTGTTCCAGCTGTATCCGTTTCGTGCTTTGGAAGGCGGCCGTGAACTCATCGAATCCGGGGGACGCCAAGGAGCGGCCGGATCGCTTCACCCCGGCTGCCCACTTCCACAGGCGTTCAAGCAGGGCCACGATGATCAGCAGACACGCCACCAGTTCCATGTGCTCACACCGCCTGGTCGCTGGTGGCCAAGTAGCAGTGGAGTGAGGTCCTGGGGGTGCCGGTCTTGGTGGCGATCTTGCCGAGGAAGGCGCCTCCCACCTTGAGGAGGCGAGAGTACTCGCTGGTCTGAGGTGTGGCAGCGGTCAGTGCATCGAGTTGGCGCTCTAGGGACTGACGAGTGGTCGAACCGCGGGCATACCCCAGGGTGACGCCGGCGCTGAGGTGGTGATCGGTTCCCATAATAGAACCGTACCGAGTTCATCGTTGTGACGCGCTTCTGGAACATGAATTGTGGAATGCCTTCCGGAACGGAGCATCCTGGGCGTCAGTGCCGAGTCTCGGACTCAAATCGGTCGTCCAGGGGCAGGGCTTCGACTACTGGCCCCAATCTCTAAAGGCGCTTCGGGTGCTTCGCATCGGCGCCGACTGCTCTGCTCTCTGACGTTGCTACTTCGGCGGCCAACCACGGTCGGGACCGCCCTGGTTTACGCCGTCCACCGTCGATCCCACGACAGGCGCCGTCTCTCGCCGTCGTCCTCGGCGGTATATACGTCGCCCAAGCCCTCGGCTGACCGGACACCCATGGCGCAGTCGCGCACATCTCTCAGTCCCTGAGCACCTCACATCACGTGACAGTAACGATGTGATCTTGAGTGTGATCGGTGGCCGCTCCTATCCGTTGCACGGGTCGGATGACTTGTCGGTGAGAGGAGTAGGCGATGCGCAGGCTTGTTTGGATGGCGATGGCGGTCTTGACCATGGTGGCCGCTTTGGTTCCGGGATCCCGACCGATCTCGGCGACCGTCTTGGCTTCCCCTCCGGTCCAGCTCGTGGCAGCTGATTCGATGTTGTCGCTGCCGAGCCCGGCTGGCCAACATCAGGTGGGCACGGTGTCGCTCCATCTGGTGGACAGCGCCCGGCGCGATCCCTGGGTCTCTTCGCATCCGTTGCGAGAGCTGATGGTGCAGTTGTGGTATCCGGCCGCACATACCGCGGGGTTTCCTCGAGCTCGCTACATTCCTGCGCTGGCCGGGCGGCTGTTGGACGCGCAGACGGCGCAAGCGCTGGGCACATCGGTGCCGGCCGGGACCTTGAGGAGCCCCCAGTCTTCCGGACACGGTGCCCAGTAGGGTGCTGACTGATCTGGAAGGAACGGGTACGTGGCAGGAAAGAACTACGCCCAGGAGTTTAAGGACGAAGTCGTCAAAGCTGTCTTGGACGATCAGGTGACGATCGGGCAGGCCGCGAAGGATTTCGGGGTTTCACGGGAGACCGTACGGAACTGGGTGAGCAAGGAAAAGCGTCGCCGGTCGGGGAACACCGAGCAGGCGCGGGATGCCGCGGAGCGAGCGCGGGTCCGTGAGATGGAGCGTCGGATCGCCGAGCTCGAACAAGAGAACGCCTTCCTAAAAAAATGTGCCGCCTTCTTCGCGAAAGAGCAGCGGTAAGCGAGCGGTACACGCTCGTCCGTGCGGAGGAGGCCGACTTTCCCGTGGCCATGATGTGCCGTCTTCTCCATGTGTCGACCTCGGGATACTACGAATGGAAGGATCGCCCGCCGTCGGTCACCGAACAACGCCGACGCGAGCTCGCGGAAAGAATTCAGGAAATCTTCGACGAATCGGGCCGTACCTACGGCTACCGGCGGGTGCACGCTGAGCTGCTGCGCTCGGGCCAGGTGGTCGACGACGAGCTGGTGCGCCGGCTCATGCGGCAGATGGGGCTGGTTCCGGTGCAGGTCAAGCGGCGTCGTGGGCTCACCGTGGCCGACGCGCAGGCCGATCCGATCGCTGACCTGGTCGGGCGGGACTTCACCGCGTCGGCGCCCGGCGCCAAGATGGTCGGCGACATCACACAGATCGACACCGGCGAGGGGCCGCTGTTCTTGGCCACGGTCGTCGATTGTTTCTCCAAGTCGGTTATCGGGTGGTCGATCGATATGCGCTATCCGGCGAGTTTGGTGTGCGCGGCGATCGAGATGGCCGCGCAGCGCATTCCTCTTCCGGTGGATGCGATATTCCATTCTGACAGGGGAAGCCATTACACCTCGGCTGAGTTCGGGCAGGTACTCGAAAGGCGCGGGATTCGGAGGTCGGTGGGGAGAACCGGGATATGTTTCGACAACGCGATGGCTGAATCGTTCTTTGGAAAGCTGAAGACCGAGCTGGTGCACCATCGGTCGTTCGCCACCCGCGCGGAAGCGCGTCGTGCCGTCATTCGGTACATCGAGGGCTTCTACAACTCCAGGAGGCTGCACTCCGCGTTGGGATACAGACCTCCCGTCGAAGTGCTCGATGAATGGCTGACGAATAGCACGGCGGCGTGATATGATTCATTTACTCCGGTGTCCGGAAAATGCGGGGCTCGTCACCTTTCATGAGCTGCGGACGCATTCCTATCAAGGCGCGCCGGTTGCTCGCCCGGGCAAGGCAGGCTGGCCGATCATCGTGTTCTCTCCAGGTGATGGGATGAATCGTTCGTCACTGAGTCATTGTCAGCAACCGGCGTTCACGCTGGGTGACAGCTGCTTGTGAGCTTGCTCCCGGTGGAAGAGGACGAGCGCCGCGGCGACGATACCGCCGATCTTCCAAGGGCACTTGCTGACGTTCCGCAGTGCCTTGAACCGCATCTTGAGCTGGGCGTTCGCTCGTTCGGCGAGGGCTCGGAGCGCACCGTGGACCTTGTTGTACTGGATCTGATCGTCGGTGAGTGTGCCACCCCGAGACCTCTTGTACGGCAGGCGAAACCCCATACCCGCATCGACGTAGCCGAGGTCGGCCAACGTGATCAGCCCGTCCTCGGCGGCCTTGGCCAGCGGGTCGAGGAGGCCGTGCAGGCGGGCACAGGTGAGATCGTGTTCACGGCCGGGCCGTACCTCAGAAGTCCACAGCGGGTCGCCGCCGGGGCTGGACAGGACCTGAATGTTGCCGCCGTGCTGCTTGTGTTTTCCACTCCACCACAGGTCGGCGCCGTTCGGGCCCAGGGCGCGGCAGCGGTCGGTTTCGATCAGCGTGCCATCCAGATGCAGGTGGGTGTAGCCGGCGGCCTTCGCCGCCGTGAGCGCCTCCTGTAGCGTCGGCGCCTGGGCCTTCAATACGGTGACCCCTTCTTCGACGTACCGATCGCAGGTCGCGTGCGAGATGGCGTTATCGGCGGCCGGCCGGGCGATCCGAGCGCCGTCCACCAGCCAGCGGATGATCAGAACGGCCTGCTTGAACTCGCCCAGCGCCCGAGTGCCCGCGCGGGTGCGGCGCCGTACCCGCTCGGCGCGCAACAGCCCGGCCAGAAACAGCACAACCTCGCGCGGCATGTCCAACTCGGCTGTGTAGGTGATACTGGAGGTCACGTGAAGCCCTTGTGTGCGGTGCGGTGGATCCTTCGACAAGACCCACCCCTACCAGGGGCTTCACGCTTTTCTCTACTTGATCACTCCCACGCCCGCCGTGATCGGCTACACACGGTCATCGACCGTTGCTGACAACGTCTCACTGACGAGCCTCGCGGAGGATCTGGCCAGTCATGGATTCGTCGTGGCGGGCATCGACCACACCCACGATTCGGGGCAGGTCGAGTTCCCCGGGGGCAGGGTCGAAGTCGCCCAGTCCATCCCGCCTGACAGCGCGGACCAGGAGACTCTGGTACGCACCGCTGACGCCAGATTCGTGCTCGACCAAATCGCCCGGCTGAACACCGGTAACAATCCCGATGTCGATCACCAGCGTCTGCCCGCCTTCCGTCACACCCTCAACCTGGCCCGGGTAGGGATGTTCGGCCACTCCCACGGTGCTGAGGCCACCGCCGAGACCATGCTGCAAGACCACCGCATCACCGCGGGAGCAGGATTGGACGGAGGCGTCAGCGACCGTGTCGCCACCGCCGGGCTGAACACCCCCTTCATGGTCATCAGCGGCAACTCCTCGGCGGGCCATCCCATGACCGAAGAGAACCTGACCACCCTGTGGCCGCATCTGACCGGCTGGAGCCGCTGGCTCAGGCTTCGCGGTACCGGCCACCTAGCCTTCACCGACTTCGAAACCTTCGCCCCCCAACTCAACACCCCACCGGCCACACGACAAGCGCTGTTCGGGACGCTCGCCCCGGAACGCGCCGTCACCATCGAGCGAAAATACCTCCTCGCGTTCTTCATCGAACAGCTCGACCATCACCATCAGCGGCTCCTGGACAGGCCCTCCGGGCGCTACCCCGAGATGATTTTCGAACGTTGATGATCGGGGACGTTCCCAGCTCACGCTCACTTCAAGGCCAGCTCCGCGACCTCCGCGACCGGGTCACGAGAAGACCGCCGCCGGCCCACGGCCCCGGCATGTTGAGGATTTGATCGGGTTTGATTCTTTGCGTGTGACCGGTGCCGACCTTCGCGGCCGGTAATCTCTGCCCCAATCCGGGCATGAGAGGGGGCACGACTCCCCAAGATCGGGGTTCTCACACCAACCGATCTCCAGGGGGAATCGTGCCCGCTGCCGCCCTATCATCGCCGACCAGCCCCGCCCGAGGTGCCGGCTTGGGTCATGACGTGCCATCCGGTCGTGGTGGTGAGGGCGGGCTGAGGGCGCGATTCCGGGTTATCTGTGACAAACGGGCCGTCTACAACACGCTGCATTCCCTGGAGTCGATTTTGGCGGTGGCCGCGTTCGGTACGGCGACGGTGGGAGGGGACACGGTGACCGCGATCAGCCACTGGGCCGATGATGCCCCGCAGGAGATCTTGGCCGGGCTGGGGTGCAGGCGCGATCCGTTCACCGGTCGGCACTATCCGCCCAGCGAACGCACCCTGCGCCGGGTCCTGGCCCAGACCGACGGGGACGAGCTGGACCGGCAGACCTGCTCCTACCTGGCCGGCGGCCACGACGTCCGCGATCTGTCGGCACCGGGCCACGGGGAACGGGCCGGAGAGCGGGACGGGGGCGATGGCCGGGAAATTCCCGCCGAGCTCCGCGTCGGTCAGGGCTGTGAGCGTGAGGGGCGCCGGGCCGCTCAGCGGACGCGGGAGCGTCCTCGGCCTGCGGGGATGCTGGAGGCAGGCGCGGCTGACGGCAAGACCGTGCGCGGCGCGGGCCATGGGCAGGCGAGCGCACCGCAACTGCTGTCGTTGCTGCATCACCGCCGTGGCGTGGTGCTGGGTCAGCGGCAGATCGCCGACAAAACCAACGAGGTGCCCGAGCTCGCGCCCCTGCTGGCCGACGCCTTGTGCGGCAGCGACGTGGCCGTTATCACCGCGGATGCGTTGCACACCGCCCGCGAAAGCGCCCGGCAGATCAGCGAGGACTTCGGCTGCTACTACGTGCTTGTCCTCAAGGAGAACCAGCCCAGTCTCCTGGCCGCGGCCCAGGCCCGGCTCGCCCCTGGAACGGATGCAGACCACGAGCGGGCCGGCACCGGGCACACCGAGGCCGACCGAGGCCACGGCCGCATCGAAAGCCGCACCATCCGCACCGCGCTCGCCATCGGTCTGGACTTCCCGCACGCCGCACAGCTCTTCCGGATCGTGCGACACGTCGCCGACCTGGACGGCCACGGCACCAGCAAAGAGGTGGCCTACGGGATCACCAACGCGCCCCCGGACGTGGCCGGTCCCGCGCATCTGAGCACCTACGTTCGCCAGCACTGGAGCGTGGAAAATTCCGAGCACTACGTCCGAGATCGCACCTTCCACGAGGACGACTGCCAGGCCAGAACCGGACAGCTGCCTCACGTCCTGGCCACCCTACGCAACCTGGTCATCAGTACGTTTCGTCAACGCGGTCATGTCAACATCGCGCACGCCCGCAGGCATTACACCCACGTCCCACAACGACTCCTCACGCTGTTCACCCTGTGAACGCGGTATCAATCGGACCAGCCACACTCAAATCCTCAACATGCCGGGGCCGTGGCCGCCGGCCAGCATTTAGTAGCGCCTCGTAGTCATTGCCGGGGGGTATCACTCCTTACACACTTGGAGAGACACCCCCCGGCGAGCGAGGCCGATGCTCAGGGCAGGTCAGTCACGGTTCACGTCGTCGCCGCAGGACACCCGCCACTCCGAGTCCAGCAATCAAGGTGACCACGCCGGTGGCGAACCAGCCGAGTGACCCACCGGTGATGGGTTGACATTCCGCGACGCACAGGATGGGCCCTAGCCGTACCAGGTCGGCCCCCTGAAGGATCCACAACAGTCCCGGCAGGATCAGGAGCATTCCCGCGACCACCCTCGCGGTCTTGCGCCATGTCACGGCCACACCACCCAGTGCTCGGTGCGAGCCCGGGCGTTGGCCAGGGGCCCCGTAGCCGGCGCCGCACCTGGAGGGCGACGGGCGGCGGCCGAACCCCGGTCTAGGTCGTCAAGGTCGGGGTGGGAGATGGCGATGGTGAAGTCCTGGACGGGTACCACGTCGGACGGGTTGTGCTTGGTCATGGCGCTCCGTTCGGCTACAATAAAAGTATTCAAGGAACCTTATAAGGTGAGGTTATAAAGTGCCCGAAGAACCTGCAAGTGGGGTGCCGTACCTGCCACAGCTCATCAGCCAGGCGTTGAACCTGGTCATGGACGACCTGCTCCACCACCTCGTCGAGACCGGTCATGGGGACCTGCGCCCCACCCACTGCCTCAACGTCTTCCGGTTCATGGACTGCGACGGCACCCGGCCCAGCGAGCTGGCCCGTCGAGCCGGGATGACCCCTCAGGCGATGAGCGAACTCGTGGGTTACCTGGAACGATGCGACTACGTCCGACGTGTCCCCGATCCCTCGGACGGCCGCGGCCGCATCGTCGTCTACGCCGACCGTGGGACCCACGCCGCTGAGGTCGCCACCACCTTCTTCGCCGACATGGATGTCCGCTGGGGCGACATTGTCGGACGCGACCGGCTCCAGGACGTCAAGTCCGCCCTCGCCGACATCCTCGGCGCCTCCTCACCTCACGGCGCCGACACACCCAAGGCCTCAGTGCTATGACTCGGTCCACCGGGACACTTGTCCGCTACTGGGACCGGCAAGCACCCACCTATGACACGAGAATGGCTGCGGTCGAACGCCGGTTCTTCGCCGACAGCCGACGCTGGGTCTGCGGCCGGGCCCGCGGCGCCACCCTGGAGATCGCCATCGGCACCGGGGCCAACCTCTCCCACTATCCCGACGAGGTCGACCTGACCGGGATCGACTGGAGCCCTGCCATGCTCCTCGTCGCACGCGGCCAGGGGGACCGGATCCACCGGCGCGTCACGCTCCACCAGGCCGACGCCACCGCCCTGCCGTTCCCTTCGGAGACGTTCGACACTGTCGTCAGCACCTTCGCCCTGTGCTGCATTCCCGACGAACGTGCCGCCCTCATCGAGGCGCTCCGCGTGCTGCGGCCCGGAGGGCGTCTGCTGCTCACCGACCATGTCGCCGCCTCCTTCTGGCCGCTTCGTGTACTCCAGCACGCGGTGGACCTGGTCAGCGTCCCCCTGCAGGGCGAGCACTACACCCGCCGACCCGTCACCAAGCTGCGTGGACTCGGGGTCACCATCGAGGAGAACGAGCGGCTGACCATGGGCGCGATCGAACGCGTCCATGCCCGAAAGCATCACTGACCCGAGCGGACCCGCGGCCTCATGGACACGACAAGGACCGCGCAGACCGACAGCCGGCCACACCCCCGATGTGTAGAAGGCGCCGGCAACAAGATAATCGGGTGTTGCATAACCCGATCCCCTAACGGGATACCAGCGCGGTCACCGGCGTGAAAGGGCCGAACCTCGCGACCAGGGCGCGCAGCGCCGTGGCGTAGGACCGGGCGGTGTTGGGGTTGACCTGGAAGCTGATCATGTGCCGGGCTGGCTCAGCGGTCAGGCGTTCGTGACGTAGATGTCACAGACGAGGTCGAGGGCCTCTTGCGGGCTGCCGGTGAACCAGATCTGCTCCTCATGGCCGTCCTTGCCGGCCGAATAGATGGCAAGGCCCCAGCGGTGGGCTGAGCCTCCGTAGCGCAGCCGCATCAGCGGCTGCATCTCACCGTCGGCCAACTCCCCCTCGACGTAGCCGAAGGACGCGCGGTAGCGCACATGGACAGCGGCCAGCTGAGGCCAGGCGTCCTTGGCGTGCGCACGAAGCCGCTGCGCCAGGGAGGTCTTGGTCGACTCGGGGATCGCGGGCATGAGGCACATCATGCCCCTCCGGCGTGTCATTGGCCCACCATCGACGCATCTCAGGGCATTGTCGAGCGGATCATCGCGAAGATCCCCCGGGCCGAGATCAAGGCCCGCTGCCGCTGCCACCCCACCCTGCCACCAGGAGCCGCCCGGACGATGCGGGTCAACCACACCTACGAACGAGGCGGCGCACTGGCTTACCTGGCCGCCTACGACGTCCACCGCGCCCGCGTATTCGGACACTGCGCGGCCAAGACCGGCATCGTGCCGTTCATGGACCTGGTCGAGCAGGTCATGACCACCGAGCCGTACGCCTCCGCACGCCGGGTGTTCTGGGTCGTCGACAACGGCTCCTCCCACCGCGGCAAAGCCGCCGCCGACCGGCTGACCAAGCGGTTCTCCAACGCCGTCATGGTGCACACGCCCGTATACGCATCCTGGTTGAACCAGATAGAGATCTTCTTCTCCATCGTGCAGCGCAAAGTTGTCACGCCCAACGACTTCACCAGCCTTGACCAGGTCGAAGACCGGCTCATCGCCTTCGAGTGGCGTTACAACGCGACCGCCCGGCCGTTCAGATGGAAGTTCACCCCGGCCGCCCTCGAGGACCTGCTGGCCCGGATCGAGCGACACGAACAGAAGGAGCCGAACCTCCAGCAGCACGATGACTGCGACCATCAGCCAGCCGTGCTGGACCCTGCCGCATAACCCCCGAAGGATTTACGGCGCAGGACATTAGCTAGTCCGCCGTTTCGGCTTCATGATGGGACATATCGTGGCAGCCTGTCACGGGGGCGCTAGTCACGGGGGGCATCGGCATGGCCGTGGAGCGGCAACGGGATGACCTTGCCGGGCTCTTGTCGGAGTTGAAGCAGCGCAGCGGCCTGAGCTATGCGGAGTTGGCCCGGCGGACCTACACCAGTAGCTCCGCGCTGCATCGCTACTGCACCGGGCGTGGCAACCCGCCGGACTACCAACTGGTGGCGAAGATCGGTCAGGCATGCGGCGCCTCCGGCGAGGAGCTGAACGACCTGCTACGCCGGTGGCGGTGCTCGACCGGGAAATCTCCGCAGCCGTCGCGACCGACGAAGGACCCGCCCGCCGTAAGGGCAAGCAGGCCACAGGCCGGTCGGCGCCACAGACGGTTGACGGTCGGAGCGCTCGCCGCGCTTGTCGTACTCACGTTCCTTCTGGTCCATTCGAGCGCGCCGGACACGACTGGTGTCGCGTCCACCGAACCGATTGCCGCTCTCTCCTGGGTGACGGATCCGGATCCGGTGCCCTCGGCACTGTTCGGCGTGACGATGAACAGCACCACCGGCGCGATGCCGTCGTTCAGGGTCGGCAGCGTGCGGTTGTGGGACAGCCACACGCGCTGGGCGAACCTGCAGCCGCAGCGGGACCGCTTCGATTGGGCCACGCTCGACAGGCTGGTCGACGGTGCGCGGCACGCGGGCCTGCCCGCGCTGTTCGTGCTGGGCGGTACGCCGCAGTGGGCAGCACCGAACTCGCCGAAAGGCGCCTACCCTGACGGTTCGCGAACCGCGCCGCCGGACGACCTGGCCGACTGGGACCGATTCGTCCGTGCTCTCGTCGAGCGATATCGGGGCAGGCTGGACGCATACGAGTTGTGGGCCTATGCCACCGACCCGAGGTTCTACTCTGGGTCGGTCGACACTCTGGCGGAGATGACGCGAAGGGCAGCGACGATTGTGCGTTCCGCCGACCCCGACGCCGTCATCGTGTGCCCCTCCATGGGACATCTGTGGCAGGCCAAGGGGCGTGACATCCTGCGCAGGTTCGCCGAGCTGGGAGGCTATGAGCACTGCGACGCCGCCGGCGTGAAGCTGCACCAGCGCCACGCCGCCGACCCGCCGGAGACACTCGTGCGGCTGCTCACCGAGATTGACAGCACCATGCACGCGGCCGGCGTCCATCCCGCGCTGTGGAATACGGGCACCACGTATGACATCCCGCTGCAGGGCTCGCTCGATCGGCGACGCTCCGTCGACTACGCGATGCGTTTCTATCTCGCCGGGCTCTACGGCAGAGAATTCGGCCTGGCGCGGATGTATTTCTACAACTGGGGATCCGGCCGGCTACCGCTGGTGCTGCAGGCGGAGGGGACCCCGCCGACCGGGGCGGGACTCGCGGTGGAGACGCTCCAGCGGTGGCTGGTCGGGACCCGGCTGCAATCCTGCGGGCAGGGGCTTCCCGCAGGATTGCCCGGCAACGCGTGGCAGTGTGAGTTCATCGACGAGGCGGACCGCCGATTGATCGTCCGCTGGACCCATACGGGTACGGCGGACACCGCTGCGGGCCCCGGTGTCGAATCACTCACCGGCATCGACGGCACGACCACAGCGCTGCGACCCGGCGACTCGATTCGGGTGACCGAGACGCCCTTGCTGATCACGCATCGGGCCGATGATGCCGTCCCGCGCTCGGGACGAAATGGCTGGTAGTCGCGTGTACAGATGTCCCACCACGACACGGGACGATGAACCGCTTGTCACTCGTGGCCGCTGCCGGAGACGGTGGTGGAGGCATCGCAACTGCGGTGCCGAACACGGCAAGGGGTGGTTGGCATGAACCGATGGGGGTCGGCCGCTGTCACGGCTTTGGCTTCGGTCGTCGCACTGTCCGTTGGGCCCGCGGCACATGCTGAAATGACAGAAGATCGAGAGTTCGCCGCGGCGAGCAAGTGTGCATCAGGACCGTGGTATCCGGATTACCTCTACACCTTCGGCTCTCCCTACAGCTTTACGTTCGGATCGACCAAGGTGAAGCATTCACAGCTTCGTATCTCGGACAAGAACGCTGCCACGGTAACGACCAAGTGGAAGGGAATGAAGATCTACCTGGAGCGCACCGACGGGCGGATCTGCGGACCGAAGACGGTGGTCTCGCAAGGGGACGGCACCTACTTCGCGGGGGTCCAGTACCTGTCCAATCCTGGACACGGTGTCCGGGCGTGCGTCAAGTACCGTACCGGCGACGTCAAATGCGGCAAGTGGAAGAAGGAATAGCCGCAGTATACGGAGGCGAGGCACCCGGCGCGCCGGGTGCCTCGCCTCCCGTTCACGCGGCGTCACGTGATCAGGAGGGTGGCCAGCGCTGGGCCGAAGGCGCCACTCGCCAAGGGTGGGATCCGCTTGGAGCTGGATCACTATCTGGAGACGCTGGCCCACAAGCCCGGCGCCTTGCCCGGGGCCACCGCGTTGGAGCAGGCTCGCGCGGCGGGCACGTTTGAGGGCGAGTAAGGATGTCAACGAACCGTGAGCACGATGCTGACCGACCACTCGGAAGCGACGATCGTCCATGATGGAGTGGTGGGCGCCGGCAAGAACGAGGGACCGCGCGGATCGGCCGCGACTTCGAACGTTCACGCCCGAATACAAGCAGGCGGTCCTCACCGAGTACGACGCGCTGACCGAGCCGGGCGCGCGAGGCGCGCTGCTGCGCCGCGAGGGGCCTGTACTCCTCGCACCTGGTCGAGTGGCGGCGAGCGGCCGATGCCGGGGCGCTGGACGGGCTGGCCAAGACCGGTAAACGCCCGCGTAAGAGCAGTGAGCAGGCCGAGATCGACCGGCTGCGGCGCCAGGTAGAGGCGCTGCAGGCCGAGCCGGCCCACAAGGATGCCGCCACATAACCCCCGAAGGATTTACGGCGCAGACCACTTAGCTTGCGATTTAACGTCACTCTCGGTGTTCGTTGCCGGTCGTTACGGTCTTTCGGTAGGGCGGACGCTTGTCCTTCGGCCGGTTCCTTGATCCTTTTGGGCGTCCGGGTCCGGGTCGGGTGAGTTTCGGTGAGCCGGCGGGCGTCCCCAATTTCGCACGGAGACGGCGAAAGCCGAGGCGGACCCGGTACGGGCTGAGCGGCCTTCCCGGTTCGGGGCGTGGATGCCAGGGGCGGCGCAGGTCATCGACGTGCGGGCTGGCCAGCCGGAGTTGGGCGTAGGCGGCCATGATCAGATGCATCCAGCGGTCGGTGGCCTGCGCGGAGGAAAGGTGGGCGCGGGCCATACCCAGGTAGACCTTGGCGAACCGGTGGAAATGCTCTTGGTCGAAGCGACGCAGGTAGGCCTTCCACAGCAGATCCACCAGATCCAGATCGACCTCGACGGGCCCGGCATGCCACAGCCAGAGATCTTTGGTGGGCTTGCGGCCGTCGGGCAGCCGGTCCACGACGATCTGCAGGACGGTACCGCGCACGATGGGCAGCCGCTCATCGGCGGGGTGACCGGCCCAGCGACCGGTGCGGGTGAGCTTTTGATGCAGGCCCTTCCACCCGGGTTCGACAGATCATCGGGCTTTCGGGGACATTATGGATCTGTACGTGCAGGTCACAGGCCGCACGGCTAGCGGAAACAACGAAATCGCCTAGTGACACGCTTTCGCTCTAAGATGGCTATTTACGCGGGGATATAGCGGTATCGTCTAGTGGCATGTACGTGAAGACTGCGACCCGGCGGACCAAGGACGGCCAGGAGATCCGCTACCTCCAACTGGCCCACAACGAGTGGGACGCCGACGCGCAGCGGTCCCGGACCAAGGTGCTGCACTCCTTCGGCCGCGCCGACCAGTTGGACCGGGCCGCGATCGAGCGGCTGGTCGTGTCGCTAGGCCGACTGCTCGATCCGGACCGTGCCGCAGTGTTGAGCGCCCCGGCGGGACTGGAATTCCTGGAGGCACGCCCGCTGGGCGGCACCCACATGCTCGACGGGCTGTGGCGACGGCTGGGCATCGACGCCACGATGAAGCGGCTGCTGGCCGGGCGGCGGATGGACGCCCGAGCCGAGCGGACGCTGTTCGCGCTGGTCGCCAACCGGGCGCTCGCGCCGTCGTCCAAGCCGGCCGCGACCGAGTGGATCAACTCCGACGTGCACATCGACGGCCTGACCGTCATCGACGAGCAGGCCTGCCACCGGGCAATGGACTGGCTGGCCGAGATCGAACCCGTCCTGGCCAAGGACGTGTACTTCCAGGTCACCGACCTGCTGAACCTCGAAGTCGACTTGATCTTCTTCGATACGACCAGCACGTATTTCGAGACCGATCAGGCCGATGAGCCCGTCGCTCGCGACGAGCGAGGCCGCCTCCTCGACCAGCCCGCCGGCCCGTCCGCCACCGGCGACGACAACCCAGACGGCGCCGGGGAGAAGGTGAAGCTGCGCGGGTTCCGCTCCTACGGCAAGAGCAAGGACTCACGGCCTGATCTCCCGCAGGTCGTGGTCGGCATGGCGGTGACCCGCGACGGCATTCCGGTGCGGGTCTGGTCCTGGCCGGGCGCTACCGGCGATTCGGCCCTCATCCGCCAGGTCCGCGACGACCTGCGCGAATGGACGCTGTCCAAGGTCATCTACGTGGCCGATCGAGGCTTCTCCTCCGCCACGAACCGCAAGGCTCTGATGCAAGGGGGCACCGGCTACATCATCGGCGAGAAGCTCCGCTCGGGCACCGCCGAGGCCAAGACGGCCCTGTCCCGGCAGGGCCGCTATGCCACCGTCGCCGACAACCTGCAGGTCAAAGAGGTGAAGATCGGATCGGCTGACCGCTTCATCATCTGCTATAACCCCGATCAGGCCGTCCGCGATGCCGCCGTCCGTGAGCAACTCATCTCCCAGCTGACCGAGATGATCGACGGCACCGACACCCTTAGCCGCACCAAACGAGCCGAGCTCGCCGGAGTCATCTCCACCAAGCCAGGCCTGCACCGTTTCCTACGCCAGACGCCCGGTGGACTACTCCGCGTCGACCGCGCGAAGATCGAACGCGAGACGAACCTGGACGGCAAGTACCTGCTGCGCTGCAGCGACCCCAGCCTGAGCCCCGAGGATGTCGCGCTTGGATACAAGCAACTCCTGCAGGTGGAACGAGGCTGGCGCGACATGAAATCGATCATCGACCTGCGGCCCGTCTACCACCGCCGCGAAGACCGCATCCGCGCCCATGTCCTGCTCTGCTGGCTCGCCCTGCTGCTGATCCGCGTCGCCGAGAACGCCACCGGCCAGACCTGGACCACGCTGCGCGCCGAACTGCAGCGCCTGCACGTCATCGCCTACACCGGCCCCTCGGGCGCCTTCCGCCAGTCCACCGAGCTCACCAAGCCCCAGCGCGACCTGTTCATCGCCCTCGACGTCCCCGCGCCCAAGAAAATCCTCGATCTGGCCGTCGCCGACTGACCGCCGGCCCGAGTCCCGCCTCGCGACCACCTGCACGCCTAGTGACACGCCCTTCCGGCGCGCCCTAGGCGTTTCCGCTGTTCAGGCAGGCATTGATGCCCCTAGTAGAACAATCATCTGTCGAACCCGGGGAAGAGATCGTCTATGACGACGGCACACACATCGGGTTTCTTGCGCGCTTTGCCGCTTTGCCTGGATACATCCTCGTGGCACCCAAAGCCCACGTCGAGCACGTCGTCCGAGATCTTGATGAGGACCAGTTCATAGCGGTGATGCGGGTGGTGCGCCGAGTCGCTCTCGCGTTGGAGGCAAGCGTGCCCTGCGAGCGAACGTACCTGTTGTCCTTGGGCAGCCAGCAGGGAAACACCCACCTGCACTGGCACATCGCGGCCCTGCCACCTGGCGTCCCATATGAACAACAGCAGTACCACGCGCTCATGGCGGAGAACGGGATCATCGAGCACACGTCCGAAGAGGCCGCCGCCCTGGCCGCGACAATACGGCACGCCCTGGATGCCAGGTAGTGCTTTGTTAGGCCAGCCTGTTGTGGCTGGTCGGGTCGGCCGGGTGGTGGTTCGATGCGGGCGTGACCCCCGAACAGCTCGTTCATATCCGTCGGCGACTGGAGACGTTCGCTGCACCCTCAAAGAGCTGCAGGCCCTGCTGGCCACCTGGACCGGCCGATGCCCCACTTGCCGGCAAGGACCGCCCTAACCGCCTAACGAAGCACTACTAGGCCGGGGTCAGTTCCGCCATTTGCGACCAGCCTTCGCCGGGCACCTCGACGTTGATGATCTCCGGCGTCTTCGCGATCACGTCAGGCATCCACGCCATGGCGGTCGTGAAGTGCTCGGAGCCCACGTGGGCCTCACCTGCTGCGGATGAGGCGAACGCCTCGAGCAGGACGAACTGGTTGGGCGTGTCGACGCTCCTGGACCATTCGAAGAAGACGTTACCCGGCTCCTGCCGGGTGGCCCGGGTGAAGTCGTCAACGAGCGAGAGCCATTCCTCGCTCCGCTCGGGACGGATGGTGAACTTGACGGCGATGAAGATCATGAGTTGGTTTCTTCCGCTGTGCTGGGGTGGGTGTTCTCCGCGTGCGGGCGCCGGATGGGACGGGCATGCGGCGCCACGACCAAGATAAGCGAGAGCATGGTCAAGGAGTACTTGCGTACTCCCCGGCGGCGGCGTCACTCGCCCTGAGGGCGTTCCCGGCCGCTACGGCGGGAACGCCCTCGATCGGGACTTCCTATCGCAGCCTGTAGGCGTGCAGGATGTTCTGGTTCACGGTGTTGTCGTGTACGTCCCTGGCGCTCGTCCGCAACGACACGTACCCGGAGGAGTCGGCCAGGCTGGGATGCCGGACCGTCACGACGCCACCGTCATCGAGCAGCCTGACCTCCGCCTTTGTCCATGTCGTGCCGTCATCGAAGGATGCCTCGACGTCGACCTTGCGGATTCGGCTCGCCGTGGCGGTCCTGTCGACCAGGAACGGGATCTGGAACACGCCGCCCGCGGGCGCGGAGCCGTCCCCGTCGAGCCGGGGAGAGAAGCGGACGGCGAGCAGCGGCAGTGCGGTGGCGTCGCGCGTGGTTTTCGAGTCGAACTCCCACACGGCCTCGACCTTGGTGGAGACGTCCGCCTGGCGGGTCGCGGACATCGCCAGCCGGTAATGAGAGCGGTCAGCCGGCACCTGGAAGCCGCCGCCGTTCGGGGAGAGCCCACCCGAGAAGATCTTGCCGTTCCGGTAGAGCTCGGTCTTTCCAGTGCCGCCGCCCCATGTCGCGTGGGCATAGTGACCTGGGGTCGGATCCGACAGCAGCGGCAGAGACGCGGTGATGAGATTGCCCTGGCGGTTGGCCGTGGTGGAGCTCACCGCCGGGCCGAACACGCCGGAGAGCCACGGCTCCGTGTACTCCCGGCCTCCGGCGTACTCCCGCCTCGTCTGGTTCTGAAGCTGCGCCAGCCCCGGCGAGGTTTGGTAGACGACCGAGGATCAGCCGACAGGGCCGGTTCCGTGGAAGTAGGACGTGAGGGTGCCCGGCAGGCTCAGCTCGTCGGCCCTGATGGGCTCGGCCGGGGCGACGTAGCCCTCGACCGTTTGGGCCGCGTACGCCGTGCCGGTCCCGGCCAGGCCGAGCGCCGTGCCGGTCATTCCGTCCGCCTCCGTGCCGTTCAGGGTGGCGGCGATCTTCACGCCGTTACGCGCGTCCAGCGTCACCTCGCCGTCCCCGTCAAGGTTTACGGTCTGGGCGACGAGGGTGAATGAGGGGATCCACGGTTCACGCGCGGGATTCCTGGTCGGGATCCAGGAGAAAGCCGTGTACCTGCCCTCTGGCAGCGCGCCCCGCATCGACGTGCCGAAAGTGCCGCCGCCGTAGTACTGGCCGGTCTCGTGCCGGGCGAGGTAGACGACGAAGCCGTACGTCGTGCCGTTGGTCACGCCGTCCCTGTCGATCGTGTTGACGGTCACCTGGTGGGTGACCGGTGTCGAGGAGGCGGAGACGGCGGTCCTGACGACGTCCTGCCGGGCGGCACACCGAGCTTCAGCTTCACGGGCCGGTCACCGTCGTTGCGATAGGTGATCGTGCCGGTGGGGGCGGTGCCGAGCTTGAGTGTGGCGGGCTCGGCGCGGACCTGCTGGCGGGTCGCCCGGTCCAGATCCACGACCCCCGCGCCCTGCTCGAACACCGTGGCGTCGTCGATGGGCTCGGCCGTGCTGACGAGCGCGGCCTTGAGCCGGGCCGGCGGCCAGTCGGGGTGCTGGGCGGCGAGGATCGCGGCCGCTCCCGTCACGTGCGGCGTGGCCATCGAGGTGCCGTTGGCCAGCGTGTAGCGGTCGTCGAGCGGCAGTCCCATGCTGGTGCCCGCGGCCCGCGCGGCGGCGATGGCGTAACCGGGCGCGGAGATCTCCGGCTTGACCGCGTCGTCGCCGACCCTGGGACCACGGCTGGAGAAGTAGCTGAGCTGGCCGTCCTTGGTGACGCTGCCCACGGTGAGCGCAGCATCGGCGCTGCCGGGCGCGCTGACCGTACGGTCACGGCCCGCGTTGCCGGAAGCCACGACGAAGAGCGTGCCGTACTTGTCGGTGAGCGTGTTCAGCGCCTGCGACATCGGGTCGGTGCCGTCGGTGTAGGCGCCGCCCAGACTGAGGTTCACCACTTTGGCGCCGGACGCGGCCGCCCACTCCATGCCCGCGATGATGGCGGAGTTGGGACAGCCGGAGTTGTTGCAGACCCTGCCGATCAGCAGCGTGGTTCCCGGGGCGACGCCCGGCTGCGGGCCCGAGTCGGCGATGATCCCCGCGACGTGCGTGCCATGGCCCACCGTGTCGGCGACGCCCGTGGGGCTCTGGGTGAAGTCGCGGGTCTCGCCGAGCTTGCCGGCGAGGTCCGGATGCGCCGCGTCGATCCCGGTGTCGAGCACCGCGACCTTCACGCCCGCGCCGGTGAGCCCGCGCCGCCAGGCGGCGGACGCATGGATCTGCTTGACGCTCTCGACGTCGAGCGGCCGGGCCGTGCCGTCCAGAGAGATCTTCGCGATCCCGTCTGCCAGCCGCTCGGCCTGGGCCGGGGCCGTGGGGTTGACGCCCTTCCAGAACTCCGCCGTCTTCTGGTGCGCCACCGCGGCCGCGACGGCGTTGACCGACGGCAGCGCGCGCTGCACCTGGGCGCCGTCCGCACGCAGGTCGTCCGCGCCCTCCTTGACGCCCGTGGGGGAGGGATAGCTCACGATCAGCGGCAGCGTGCCGGAGCCCGTGCTCCAGTTGGCGAGCAGTTCGGAGACGTTGAACAGGGCCGGGTCGAGCGCTCCCGTGCCGAGGAGCCGCTGCGCGTCGAACGGGACGACCGAGACCTTGCCGTCCTCGACCGACTGTGTGAACGGCATGCCGTCGCGGCCCTTTCCCGGCCGGAAGACCACGCCCGGTGAGCCGTCGGGCAGCATGTCCAAGGTCACCTGGTCCCCGGTGATGAGGGTGACGGTGCCGGAAGCCGGGCCGGTGCTCGCGTCGGCCGTGGCCGGTGCCGCCTGGCCGGCGGCTTCTGCCGCTGGAGCGACCTCGGCTCGGGCGGTTTCGGAGAGCCCTGGTGTGAGACAGGCCATGACGAGGGCGGCTGCCGCCGCCGCGAGGAGCGGCCGGGGAGAGGACCGCATTCAGGCTCCTGGTGCAGATCAAGGGGGGATCAAGATCGGAGACTTGCACAACCAGGAAGCGGTGCGGAACACTACGCCGTGGCCAAAAGCGGGCAATAGCGTAAAAACGGCACTACTGTGGAGAGATCGCGTGCTCGAAGCCCTCGGACTGACCAGCCGGGAGGAGGCCGTCTACCAGGCACTGCTGGACGGTGCCGCAATGACGGAGGCCGAGCTGCGCGACCTGACCGGGATGGCGACCTTCTCCGCCGCGCTACGCGCGCTCCAGGACAAGGGCCTGGTCGCCCGGATGGCGGGACGCCCCACGCGGTATTCGGCGGCACCCCCCGAGGTCGCCGTCGAGATGCTGATCCGCGCTCGCGAGGAGGAGCTACAGCGGATCAGGGTGAACTCCCTGGTGCTGACCGAGCGCTTCCGCGCGGCACGCCCTCGGCATCGGCTACCGCGTGGTCTACGACACCACCGCCCTGACCGTCCCCGGGCGGCTGGAGGACATCGAGTCGCACATCATGCACGGCGAACAGGCCAGGGTGGCCTCGGCGGTGCCGGTCAAGCTGATGCTGGCCGATGACCACGTCGGCATGATCTCGCTCTGGCGGCCCGCCACCGCCGACAGCGTCCTGATCATCCACACCTCCTCCCTGCTGACCGCTCTGCGGGCGCTGTTCGAGTCGGCGTGGAACCGGGCCTCGCCGTACTCGGTCAAGGGCGACACGCTCAGTGGCGACAACCGCCGCCTGCCGACACTGCTCGCCGCCAGACTGACCGACGAGTCCATAGCCCGCCAGCTGGGCTGGCATCCGAGCACCGTCCAGCGGCGAGTGCGCAGGCTCATGGACAAGCTCGGTGTGCGTACCCGGTTCCAGGCCGGCATGCACGCCCAACGCGAAGGGTGGCTGTAGCCGCGTCGCGGTGCGGCGGTTCTCTTGTCTGCGATGGGGCCGTCCTCCTCGTGCTCCGGCGCGCCGAGCAGCTCACTCTCGACTGGCGCGGGCGACGCACAAGACCACCGAGTGCTTGAGCACATCGCGCGCCATCTCCAGCTCCGTGCGTTCCTTGGCCCACTCGGTCCGCTGTCTGCGCAGCCGCGCGAGTTCCTCACGCTCGGATTCAGCCGGTTCCTCGCTCGCACCGGCATCCCTCTCACGGGCCAGGCGGTCCGTCTGCACACAGTTGGCCGGCGTGCCCGTGTTGGTACCCAGGTCCCTGGCGACCTGCGCGACCGATCTTCCCGTCTCCCGAACGATGCGCGCCGCACCTTCGCGGAATTCCGGGTCGAACCTGCGTCTGGTCTCTCCCACGACCCAACCTTCTCCTTAGGTCAGGTCTTCACGCTAGGAGGGGAAGAGCACCGTGGGTCACCGTCCGCAGCGAGTGGGCAGCCGCACTTGCTGGAGAGGACGAACTCGTCGCGCCTGTGGGAAATCCAGCGGCCGATGTGCTCCTCGGCGTCGCCGTAGTCCGGCGACGTGTCGATGAGGTTCACTCCCGAGTCGAGGACCGTGTTCAATGCCGTGCGGGCCTGATCGTCGCTTACCGGTTTGCCCCACGCCTGCGGCCCGCGCATCTCCATCGCTCCGTAGCCGAGGCGGCTCGCCTGCAATCCGGTCCTTCCGAGCTTCGCGGTTGGCAGCGTCACGCCATCGTCCTCTCTTCGGTCTCGGCCGTCCTGGCGCGTCCGTATTCGGCCAGGGCGCGGCGGCGGAAGTCCTTTCTCGATACGAGGGACACCTCATCGAAGTCGTTGACGTGCAGCGCTGCAGAGCCGTGCGGCCACCACCGCCGTGCACGCGATCGCGGCTGTCACTATCCAGATCATGAACGTCGGGTAGAGGTAGATCACCTGAATCCACATGATGTCGCTGCCCCGGGCGAGCACGCGGAAGATCGGGGCGATCGCCGCGCACAGCGCGAGCGGCACCAGATAGGGCAGGAGCCGCCACCGCTGCCATCCGGTACGGCGGGTGGCCCATCGCCGGGAGCGGGCCACGCCGCGCACCGCCAGCCCGATGGTCACCAGGGTCAGCAGTATGAAGAGGATGTCGGTGGCAAGATAGGGCGGCGAGGAGGGGATCTTGGGTGTGCCTTCCTCGATCATGGCGACTATGCCGTCCATGAGGGCACCGGCGTCGGCGAAGGCCATTCCGGTGTTCGCCATGACCGCGACGCCGTACCCGGATTCCGGCATCAGCAGTTGGTCGGCCGTGGAGGTGAACAGGTCGCCGCTGTGCTCGATGACGGGGGTGCCGCGTTCGGTCTCGCCGATCGTCCAGCCGAGGGCGTACTTCCCGTTCTGTCTGGAAGGGGTGCGCATCTCCGTGACGCTTTCGGGGGAGAGGATGCCGTTGTTCTGCGCGATCAGCCACCGGGCCATGTCGTTGGCGGTGCTGAGGACCCCGCCGGAGCCGTTGCCGAAACCGGTCGGCTCCGGCAGGGCGACGGCCTGGCCGAGGATGTACAGATGGCCACGGGCGCTGCCGGGCAGGTCGCGGTCGGTGTCGATCGTTGTGCTGTGGCGCATGCCGAGCGGGGTGAACACGTGCGCGTGGAGGTAGGCGGCGAACGGCTGGCCGCTCACTACTTCGACGAGCCGTGCGGCGACCTGGTAGTTGGTGTTGTGGTAGCTGAAGGCGGTTCCCGGGTCCGAGGCGAGCTTCGCCGTCCTGAGTCGTGCCACGGCACCTTCGAGCGTGTCGGGCTGAGGCAGGCTCTTCTCGCGGAAGGCCGAGTCGGCCATGCCTGATGTCTGGTTGAGCAACTGCCGCACGGTGATCTTCGCTGCCCTCGGATCCGCCATCGTGAACTCGGGCAGGTAACCGCGCACCGGCTGGTCGAGCGTGACCTCGCCTTTCTCCACCAGTTGCATGACGGCGAGGGAGGTGAAGGACTTGCTGACCGACGCGACGGCCATGGGAGTGCCGGCTGTCACCGGATCGCCGGAAGCGGTCTCGCCGTACCCCTTGGCGTGGACGACCTTCGTGCCCTTCGTGATCGCGACCGCGACCCCGGGCAGCCCGGTCGCCTCGCGGTACCGCGCGACGAACGCGTCCACCGACGCGGGGGTGATGTCGTGTGGCGGGATCTGGCCGGAGGAAGGGAGCAGGGCGAGACAGATCGCCGCAAGAGTGTTTCTGAGCACCCGCCGAAGCTAGTGACGCCCCTGAGTCCGGGACCATTGCGGGACACCTCCGCATTCCTTACGGAAAACCGCTATCACGGCTCCTCCGGATGCGGGGTTTACGGTTTTCCGCCATTGAAGTCGGAGGTTCGCCTCCATGGCGGCCGTCCCGGCGGCTGCCTAGCGTTGGCCGGCGTGATCAGTCTCAAGGGTTTGTGCAAACGCTACGGTGACCGGATGGTCGTCGATGACCTGTCTGTGGAGGTGAAGCCGGGCACGGTGACCGGCTTCCTCGGGCCGAACGGGGCAGGCAAGTCGACGACGATGCGTCTGATCCTCGGGCTCGACCACCCCACCGCGGGCACAGCGCTGATCGCCGGCGTCCCGTACCACGAGATCAGGAACCCGCTGCGGACGGTCGGCGCGATGCTGGACGCGCGGGCGCTGCATCCCGGACGTAGCGGACATGCGCATCTGGTGGCGCTGGCGCGCAGCAACGGCATCGCGCGCAGCCGGGTGACGGAGGTCCTGGAAAGGGTCGGGATGGCGGATGCGGCGCGTAAGCGGGCCGGTGCGCTGTCGCTGGGCATGAGCCAGCGGCTCGGCATCGCGGCCGCGCTGCTGGGCGATCCCGAGGTGCTGATGTTCGACGAACCCGTCAACGGACTCGACCCCGACGGGGTGCGCTGGGTGCGCCACCTGATGCGCTCGCTGGCCGAGGAAGGCCGCACGGTGTTCGTCTCCAGCCACCTGATGAGCGAGATGCAGCTGACCGCCGACCACCTGGTCGTGATCGGCAAGGGACGCCTCATCATGGACGCGCCGCTGGCGGAGGTCATCGCGCGCAGTTCCCTGGCCGCCGTGGTCGTCCGCACCCCGCACGCGGCCGATCTGTCCGTACGGCTGAGAGCCGCCGGGATCCGGGTGGAGCGGCCCGGGGAGAACGAACTCGTCGCCACCGGCGCCGCGATCGAGCGCATCGGTGACCTGGCGTACGAGGCGGGTATCCGGCTGCACGAGCTGCGTACCCGCGAAGCCTCGCTGGAGCAGGCCTACCAGGAGTTGACGGCGAGCAGCGTGGAGTACGGCGCACGGAAGGTGGGGGTGTGACCATGCGGGTCAGAGAGCTGGTCCAGTCGGTCGGTGCCGAGTGGGCGAAGCTGTGGTCGGTCCGCTCCACCTGGTGGTGCCTGGCCGGCACGACGGTGCTCATGGTGGTCAGCGCCGTGACGCTCGGCGGGGCTGCGGCCACCGACATGCGGCGCGAAGGTGTCAAGGGGGCACACCTGACGGCGAGCGAGCCGGTGGTGTCGGCGACGTCGTTCGTTCAGTTCGCGCTGGTCGCCCTGGCGATGCTGGTGATCACCTCGGAATACGCGTCGGGCGGCATCCGGAGCACGCTGCAGGCCACGCCGATCCGCGGCCGGATGCTTGCCGCGAAAGTGCTGGCGGTGGTGCCGGTGATGTTCGCCGTGGGTGTGCTGTCCGGGGGGGTGGCCACGGCGGTCGTCTACGCGGCGTTGTCCGCCGACGTGTTCGGCGGTTATGCGGCGCTGCCTACCGCCGAGGTCGCGCTCGATCTCCTGAGCGTGGGTGTCTTCTTCGCCCTGGTATCGGTGATGACGATGGGCGTGGGCACCGCGGTGCGCAGTGCCGCGGGCACCCTGAGCGTGGTGTTCATGCTGCTGATGGGCCTGCCGCTGATGCTGCTGACGACGGGCAGCCAGGCGGCTTTGGAGGCCTCGTTGCGCATGCCGCTGTTCGCGGGGCTGGCCTTCATGGGCAGCACCGACAACCTGACCGGCGGCCCGATCCCCCTAGGAGCCGGGGAGGGGCTGGCCTGGCTGCTCGCTTGGACGGCGGCGGCGTTGGCGACCGGCTATGCGGTACTGCGCCGGCGTGACGCCTAGACTGCCGATCGTGCCAGGTAACCGCATCGCGCGCACCCCGGCAGATGGACGGGCGGTGGATACGGCTTTCTCGGTGCCCGCGCCGCTGTGGGGGTGCTGGCAGGGTACGGCTTCGCGGCCGGGCTGTTTCTTCAGCGGCCTGCTCCTGTTCGGAGGGGTGTGGGACATCGTCATGGGCGAGACCGAGGCCGTGCCGGTCAACCTCCCCGGCGTGAAAGTGATCACCAACAGCGGGATCCTCAGGCTGACCACCGCGGGATTCCTGCTGGTCCTGATCGTGCTCGGAGTCATCGCCGTAGGTGTCGCCGAACGGCGGCTGGCCGACCACTTCCTCGGGCCGGGCGGGCAGGAGCTGATGCGCAGGCGCATCGCCGAGCTGACCGCGACCCGCTCAGGCATCGTCCGGGCCGTGGACGACGAGCGGCGCAGGATCGAGCGCGACCTGCACGACGGCGTGCAGCAACGAGGAGTGGCGCTGGCCAGACGCGTCCTGGCGCTCGACGGAGTATTCACCGTCGACAGTCCGCCAGGTGGCCCCACCAAGATCGCGACCACGCTGCCCAAGGACGCGCCGTGCGGCTGATCCTGGCCGACGACTCGGTGCTGCTCCGCGAGGGCCTGATCCGGCTACTCGACGACGCCGGGCACGAGGTCGTCGCCGCCGTCGGCGACGCGCGGGCGCTGCTCGACGCCGTCGAACTGCACCGCACCGACGTGGCCGTCGTCGACGTACGCATGCCGCCGACGCACACCGACGAAGGGCTGCGGGCGGCACTGGAGATCCGCGGACGCCGCCCGGACGTCGGCGTGCTCGTCCTGTCCCAGTACGTGGAGAAGACCTACGCCGCCACGCTCCTGGCGGGAACCACCGAGGGGCTGGGCTACCTGCTCAAGGACCGGGTCTCGGAAGTGGCCGACTTCCTGGACTCGCTGGAGCGGATACGTGCGGGCGGCACGGTCATCGACCCCGAAGTGGTCCGCCAACTGCTCGCCTGCACCACCCACGCCGACCCGCTGAGCAGGCTGAGCCCGCGCGAGACGGAGGTGATGCGGCACCTCGCGCAAGGCTACGTCAACACGGCGATCGCCGAACGCCTGCACGTGTCGCTCAGCACCGTCGAAAAACACGTCAACGCCATCATGGACAAGCTCGACCTGCCCCGCGATCCCAGCTACAGCCGCAGAGTCCTGGCCATCCTGCGCTACCTCGACAACTGATCGCAGCGCGACGGTCTCACCCAGCGGGATCTGCGGGGGTAGCCACGCCGCGAGCCGCCGCGTCGACCCGTGTCACCGAGCCGATGATCTCCAGGTAGGCGGTCGGGCCGAGGCCGACGAGGTAGTTGGCGTCCCACCGGGGTGGCTGCCCCCGGCGGCCGGGGTGACTCCGGTGCGCGCCGCGAACTCGGCGACTCCGGCGACGAGGCCGGGCACCGCGTAAACGAGGTGGTCCAGGTGCGAATCGGTCACTGATCTTCCTTCCGGTCGGCCCGCGGCGCGGGTGCGGTGGGTTCCCCCAGGGAGAGCATGAGCCGGTTGGCCCAGTTGAAGAACGCGGCCGCGTGGATCACGTCGCTGATCGCGAGGTCGTCGAGGCCTGCCGTACGGAGCGCGTCGAGGTGCTCCGCGGTGAGCGCGCCGGGGGTCTCCGCGAGAGCCACCGAGGCGTCGATGACGGCACGCCAGCGCTCGTCCTGGGGGGCGTCGACCCCGTCGTCCAGGAGGCGCTGCACGTCGTCGCGGCGCTTGGAGTAGTGCGAGGCGAACCGCGCGTGCACGGAGGCGCAGAAGACGCAGCCGTTGTGGCGCGAGGTCGCGGCCGCCGCGAGTTCGCGCTCCTCGCGCGGCAGCCCGGCGTCCGCGTTGTAGAAGATGTCGTTGTCGGTTCCGGTGCGCGCGTGCAGGATCTGCGGGTCGCGGGCGAGCAGCAGGAAGTACGGCGACTTGGCGCGTCGCCTGTCGACGAGCGCCTCCCAGTGGTGGTCGCTCAGTTCCTCCTCGGTGAGCGGCGCGAGCCACGGCACCCAGCCGAGCTCCTCCTGCGTGAAGGCGAGCGGGCGGTCGAGATCGGGGTGGCCGAGCACGGTGTCGGTCATGACCGCGCTCCCTTCTGGATGGTGTCGAGCAGCCGTAGGCCCGCGATCACGCGCACCTGGAAGCTGAGGAAGGCGACGAGCTGCGAGAGCGTCACGATGCCCGAGGTGGTCCAGCCGGCGTCGATGAGCCTCCGGAGCGCCTCGGGACTGGACTCGCGCGGGCGGAACACGAGCAGGTGCGCGTGCTCCAGGGCGGCGGAGAGCCGGTCGCCCAGTGTGTCGCGGTCGCGTACCCGGTAGACGAGGCCCTCGACGCTCTCCGAGGCGAGCGGACCCCCGGCGGGGTAGGCACCGTAAGGGCCGGTGGTCCTGGCGGCCTCGACCTCCCGCGCGACCGCGGCCGGCAGCTCCGCTGAGAGCTCGGCGAGCCGGTCGGCGTAGAACCGCGCGACCACGGCGTCCTGGTGGAGCCCGGTCACGAATGCCGCGACCGCGTGGCGCTCGGCCTGGGCGACCTCGCCGGGGGACTCCGGGGAGAAGAGCGCGCGGTAGCTGCGCTGGGCGTTCTCTCGGGCGGCCGGCCGCCGGTCGCGCAGATGATCGATACGGGAGCCCGGCTCGATGCCGGCCAGGCGGTTGATGATGTCGGTGCTCATGTCCTGCTCAGTTGTGTGGAGGTGACGGCGGTGGATCGCGGCGCCCAGCCGAGCGCGGGCGCGACCTCGCTCGCGAGCAGCTCGATGGAGCGGAGGATGAGCGGGTGCGGCGGGTCGATCGAGTGCACCTGGAAGACCAGATCGGTCACCCGGTCGAGCGTCGGGTCGGCGCCGAGGCTGGCGATGACCTCGTCCGGAGTCCCCAGGTGGACGTCGAACGCGGGTATGAGCACGTCGAGCCCCCCGTCGGGCACCCGGAAGCCCGCCGCCCTGAAGTAGCGGACGGCGCGGGCCAGCCCGATCTCGGCGTAACGCAGCGCCTCCGTGCGGCTGTCGGCCACGAAGGCCGTCCGCGAGGCCATGACCCGCGGGGTCATCCCGGACGGCAGGTTCTCGTAGTACGCGTCCACGATGGGCCGCTGGATCTCCGCGAGCGTCGCGTGCGGAGCGTCCTCGGTGCGCGGCTGGGTGCGCGAGAGCATGAGACCGTTGCCGGCCCGGCCGGCGCGCGCTCCGCCGCTCACCGAGAAGGTCGCCTCCCAGATGGCGTCGGGCAGGTGCGGTGCCGGTGGGTAGAGCCGGTCGCCCTCGCCGAGGGCGCCCCCCGACCAGGCGTCGACGAGCATCGCGAGGTGCTCGGCGTAGGTGGCCGAACGGCGCGCGCTGTCCTGCCCGAACGCGGCGAACGACGACGGTGTGCCGCCGCTGCCCACCCCCACCTCCAGCCGGCCGCCGGAGAGCAGGTCGAGCACGGCCGCGTCCTCGGCCACGCGCACCGGATGTTCCAGGGGCAGCGTGATGATGCCGGTGCCGAGGCGGATGCGGCTGGTCCGCGCCGCCACATTGCTGAGGAACACCAGCGGCGCCGGCAGCCCTCCCTCGGCCTCGTCGAAGTGGTGCTGGGCCACCCACGCCGTGTCGAACCCGATGGCCTCCGCGTGCCTGATCTGCTCGATGGCGAGCCGGTAGCGCTCGCCCGCCGGTGCGTCGTCGAGCAGCCGGGTGAAGAACCCGAGTCGCCGGCCGATCATCGCACCGTCTCCGCGGCCACGCCCGGGATGGCTGCCAGCAGCTCGCGGGTGTAGGCGTGCTGTGGGCCGGTGAAGACCTGTTGCGTGTTTCCGAATTCCACAATGCGTCCTTTATTCATGACTGACACGGTGTGCGAGATCTGCCGCACCACGGGCAGGTCGTGCGAGATGAACAGGTAGGTGAGGCCGAGGTCGCGCTGCAGCGCTTCGAGCAGGTCGAGGATCTGCGCCTGCACGCTCACGTCGAGCGCGGAGACCGCCTCGTCGAGCACGACCACCTCCGGGTCGACGGCGAGCGCGCGGGCGATGGCCACCCGCTGCCGCTGGCCGCCGGACAGCTCCCGAGGACTGCGGGTGAGCACGCTCGCCGGCAGGGCGACCCGATCGAGGAGGTCGCGCACGCGGATACGGCGCGACGTCTGGTCACCGAGCCGGAAGTTGCGCAGCGGCTCCTCCACGATGTCGGCGACCGGCTGCCGCGGGTCGAGCGAGCCGGTCGGGTTCTGGTAGACGAGCTGGACGCGGCGGCGGAGTCGGCGCAGCGCGTCGCCGCGCAGGCCGGCCGTCTCGACCCCGCCGACCGTGACCGATCCGGAGGTCGGATCGGCGAACCGCACGACCATGCGCGCCGTGGTCGTCTTGCCCGACCCGGACTCCCCGACGAGCGCGTGCGTCGAGCCGCGCCGTACCTCGAAGGACACCCCGTCGACCGCGCGGAAGGGCTTTCCCCTGACGCGGAACTCCTTGACCAGGTCGCGGACGACGATGGCGGCGTCCTGTGCGGACGTCTCCGGGGCCGGGACCCGGAACTCCCGCACCGACAGCGCGGGGGCGTCGCTCAGCAGCCGCCTCGTGTACTCGGCCTTCGGGGCCGCCAGCACGGCCTTGGTCGTGCCCTTCTCCTCGATCCGCCCGTCCTTCATGACGACGAGCCGGTCCGACCGGTCCGCCGCGACGCCGAGGTCGTGGGTCACGAAGAGCACCGCCGTGCCGAACTCCGCGCGGAGCCCGTCGATGAGGTCGAGGATGCGCCGCTGCACGGTGACGTCCAGCGCGCTCGTCGGCTCGTCGGCGATGATGAGCCGCGGTTCGAGCGCGATGGCGATGGCGATGAGCACGCGCTGGCGCATGCCGCCGGAGAGCTCGTGCGGGAACTGCCGGGCGCGCAGCTCCGGGTCGGACAGCCCGACCCGGGTGAGCAGTTCGATGACCCGGCGCGAGATCGCGCGCCGGGAGCCGCGTCCGTGGATGCGCAGGGTCTCACCGATCTGGGCGCCGATGGTCTTGACCGGGTTCAGCGAGCTCGACGGATCCTGCGGGATCAGGCCGATCTGGGCGCCGCGCACCGACTCCAGCCGCCGCGACGACCAGCCGGCGATGTCCGTGCCGTTCAGCAGGATCTGCCCGCCGTCGACGGATCCGTTCGGCGGCAGTAACCCGATGATCGCATGCGCCGTGGTCGACTTGCCGGAGCCAGACTCGCCGACGACCGCGACCACCTCACCGGGGTCGACAGCGAACGAGATTCCCTCGACCGCCCGCAGCGCGCGCCGGTCGGTCCGGTACGAGACCGCGAGGTCGCGTACGTCGAGCAGGTTCATGAGTTCTCCCGTCCTATGGATCGGCTGATCCGGCTGGCGGCGAGCACCACTGACACGACGACGGCGCCCGGCAGCGAGGTCAGCCACCAGGAGGTCGCCAGGTAGTTGCGCCCCTCCGAGACGAGCAGTCCCCACTCCGGCGTGGGCGGCTCGGCGCCGTACCCGAGGAAGCCGAGGGTGGAGATGGCCAGGATCGCGACGCCGAACTGCAGGGCGGCGAGTGCGATGACGGGGCCGAGCGAGTTGGGCAGCACATGGCGCCACAAAACGGTCACGAAGCGGCCACCGCTGCCGAACGCGGCCTCGACGTAGTCGGTGCGCCGGACCCGTACGACCTCCGACCGGGACAGGCGGGCGAAGGCCGCGACCGAGCCGATCCCCACCGCGATCGCGACGTTGACGGTGCCGTGCCCGAGCAAGATGATCATGGTCAGTGCGAGCAGCAGCCCCGGCACCGAGAGCAGCACGTCGACCGCGCGCATGACGAGCTCGTCGAGCACGCCGCCTGCCGATCCGGCGAGCAGGCCGAGCAGCGTACCCAGCACCAGCCCCACCGCGACCGCGACGAACGCCCCGGACAGGGAGTGGACGGCCCCGTACACGACGCGGGTGAACAGGTCACGGCCCACGGCGTCGGTACCGAAGAGATGGTCAGGCCCCGGGCCCCGCAGCTTCTCCGCGGGTATGCCCACGATCGGGTCGGCCGCGGTGAACAGGCCTGGCACGACGGCCCAGAGCACGACGAGGGCGATCACGAGCCAGGCGAGCACCAGGCTCACGCCCAGCCGGTGGGATCCAGTCCTCATGCGGTGGCACCGACCTTCGCCTTGAGCCGTGGGTCGAGCACCGGGAAGAGCAGGTCGACCGCGAGGTTGACCAGCACGAAGACGGTGGTCGCGAGTACGACGACGGCCAGCATCACCGGTGTGTCCTGCGCGTTGACCGCCTGCTCGGTGAGGCGGCCGATGCCGTTGCGGCCGAAGACCGTCTCGGTGATGACCGACCCGGCGATGAGCTCGCCGAAGGTCAGGCCGGCGATCGTCAGCGTCGGCAGCAGTGCGTTGCGCGCCACGTGCCGCCACAGGATCCACCAGCGCGAGGCTCCCTTGGCCGCGACGACCGAGACGAACGGTTGGGTGTAGACCTGGTCGAGGCTGCGGGCGAGCACCTGCGCGATCGGCGCCGAGATCGGTATGGCCAGGGTCAGGACCGGCAGGATGAGTTGCTGCACCTCGCCGCCTCCGATGACCGGCACCAGCTTGAGCCGGAACGAGAACACCTGGATCAGGAGGATGCCGAGCCAGAAGGTGGGGACCGAGACGAACAGCGACGGCACGGCCAGCAGCGCGCCGCGGATCCAGGCGAGCCGGCTGTAGCTCGCGGCGAACGCGATCAGCACGGCGATCAGCACGGCCAGGGTGAATCCGGCGGTGGCCAGCTTGGCCGTCTCCGGCAGCGCCTCGGCCAGCCGCTCGACCACCGGGGTGCCCGTGTCGATCGAGTAGCCGAAGCCCCCGCGCAGGAAGCCGAGCATCGTGTGGAGGTAGCCGATGATCGCCGGCGCGTCGCTCCCGTAGTAGGCGCGGATCTCGGCGATCTGCGCGGGTGACAGACCCAGCTCCGGGTTCTGGAACTTGATCAAGATCGAGTCACCCGGCAGGATCTGCAGCAGCACGTAGCTGGCGGTGAAGGCGACCCACAACACGAGGGCCGCCTGCCCGATCCGCAATGCGAGATATCTGGTCATCACTTTGCCTGGTTCGACAGCCAGACCGAGTAGAAGGCCGGCCGGGCGACCGCCTCGAAGGCGACCCCCTGCACGTACGGCGCGGCGCCGTACACCTGCGGCTCCTCGAACAGCGGGATCGCGTAGCCCTGGTCCACCACGTACCGCTGGATCTCGGCGACCTTCGCGTTGCGCGCGGCCTTGTCGGCGAGCGCGGACTCCTCCTCCAGCAGGTGATCCAGCTTCGGGTCCTTGGAGAGGATGACGTCCCGGTTCTTGCTGTGGAAGTGGCTCTTGATCACGTCCTGGTCGGCGCGGCCGACCATCGAGTGCGCGATGGCCGTCTTCTCCGCGTCCTTGATGTCCACCGCCTGCGTGCCGGCGTCGGCGGGCCGGATCTCCAGCTTCACGCCGATCTTGGTCCACTGCTGGGCGACCAGTTCGAGGGTCTGCTTCGACAGCGGCTGCGGACCGGAGACGAAGACACCCAGTTCCAGCTTCCGTCCGGCCTTCTCGCGGACGCCGTCGGCGCCGCGCGTCCAACCGGCCCGGTCGAGCAGCGCGTTGGCCCTGTCCGGGTCATAGGCGAGCTCCTTGGACAGGTCGACGTAGCCCTGCGCCAGGTGGCTGAGGACCGAGGTCGCGACCGGGTAGCCCGCGGTGAACAGGGTGTCCACGACCTCCTTCGCGTTGGTGCCCGCCTGCAGTGCCTTGCGGACGTTGACGTCGCTCAGGATGCTGTTGGCCGGCCGCAGGTACAGGCCGTTGTTGACGCCGCGGGTCGGCTCGGCGTAGATGGTGAAACCGGCGTTCTTCACCGTCTCCTCGTCGTACGCCTGCACGTAGCGCACGTAGTCGGCCTGCCCGGAGGTCAGCGCGCCGACACGTACGCTGTCCTCCGGAGTGACGATCATCTTGATCTTGTCGAGGTAGGCGCGCCCCTGGTGTGCCGAGGACGCCGGCGCCCAGTTGTAGTCCTTCCGGGCGGCCAGGTCGATCTCCTTGTCGACGACCTGGCTTGCCACGGTGAACGGTCCGGAGCCGACGATGTTCTTGAGCTGGCACTGTTCCTCGTAGGGGCGCGAGATCGTCGACTTGGCCACGAGGCCGGCGCCGATGACCGAGGTGCCCTGGAGGAAGCCGGGCGACGGCTGCTTGAAGAAGAACTTCACGGTGCGCGGGTCGATGACCTGGCTGCGGTCGTAGTTGTTCACGAACTCGGCCGGCGGGAGCTTCAGATCTGGGTCGCCGAGGCCGTAGACGTCGAAGTTCGCGGCGACGGCCGACGCGTCGAGCGGGCTGCCGTCGCTGAAGGTAACGCCTTCACGGAGGTGGAAGGTGTATTCGGTGGCGTCGCCGTTGACCTCCCAGGACGTGGCGATCCACGGCTCGACCTCCAGCGTCTTGGGGTTCTGCCAGGTGAGCTTGTCGGTGAGCTGGTTCAGCACGCCACCGTTCGGATAGAAGCCCGCGGCCGGCAGGTAGAGGCAGGTCGGGGGCTGGTGTTCGAGATACGTCAGCGTGCCTCCGTACACCGGTCCGCCGGTGGCCTTCGCGCCGTTGGACGGGCTTTCCCCGCCGCAGGCGGCGAGGAGTCCCGCGACGGCGAGCACGGCGACGCTCACCGCTGTCGTGGACCGCAGTCTGGATGGTGGCATGAGGTGATCGCCCTTCGTGAACAAGAGATGGGGCCGGCCGGTATGTGAGACGAGCCGTGCGGAGGCGCCCCACGGCGGCAGCCGGCGACGCGGGGAACGCGGGGAGAGAGGGGTGCGGCGCTGAACGGCCGCCGGCCCGTCGGATCCTGGAATCCGCGGAGCCTCAGCTACAGGATGGGCTCCAACGGTTCGCGGTACGGCGGTGCCGCATGCCGGTGCCGTCTCGCACCGGGAGCGGGCGCATGCCGCGATCCGCTGCCGTGCGGTGATTGCTGCTGCCGATCATAAAACCATAATATCCTACCTGAACAGTAGGGAAAAACCTGTCCGCATACTGAGACGTAGCAGCTTGAGTCGCCTCCGCGGTGTTGAAGGCTGCTTCAAAACTCCGGAGGCGGCGTGCGCGAAGCCGCGAGCCCAGGCCGGCGTGGCTGACCTGGGCTCGTTTCACATCGGGCTCGTCTCGATCGGGCCGTGTCAGGTGACGGTCACCACCGCCTTGGCGGCGACCGTCGTGCCGGCCACCCGGCCTCTCGCCCCATCATCGCGCGATTGACCAGCACCCCCGCCCGAGGGCATCCACTTGACCCGGAAGAGGATGGACAGCCGTCATGCACCGGCTGGGGCGCCCAGGGGAGTCCGTCGTGCGAGGACCTTGCGATGACTGATCCGCCAACCCTGATCACTGCGCGAGATCGTGTCTTCGTAGGTCACGCTCGCGCACGTGCCATCCGACCTGATGCCGATCCCTTTGGACCGGGCGTGCACCTGACCGTCGGCGAACTCGGTGAGAACGATGTTCGTGACGTGGTGGCCGACGGGATTCAGCTCGCCCATCGCGAGTGCCGCGTCTCGGAGCGCCGCCACCCCCTCAATCGACACGCCACCGATATCTGTGACGTCGTAGGTCACGTCGGTGGTGAAGAGCTCGTGCATCCGATCGAGCTCGCCGCCGTCGAACAGATGCCCGTGCAGTGAGATCAGCTCCGCGATAGCCGTACGGTCCTCAGCGGTAAGTGTCATCAGAGTCCTCTCGTTAAAGCCCGCGGTGACGCGGCAGACGATCTCGGACTCGCCGTCCTCGGGCGACTCCTCATGCCCGGAGCGACGATCCGGGGATTTCCCCGGTTGCATCAGGCAGAGTAGTGGGGACTTCCCCGTTTAACAATCCGGGGATCGACGGCGCGTATCGGAGCCGAGCGGGCCATCCCTGTGGGGCGTGGTCAGACCGTCACGGGTGCGGACAGATTCCGCTTGGTGGCGCGGCTGTGTTCGTCGGCGAGGATTTCCGCCGCGTTGGAGGCGAGTCCATCCAGGGCGGCCGAGGCGACCATGGCCGGGTCGGCTTTGTTCTCGGGGGCGACGTACGAGGCCATATCGGTGTCCATGTACCCGACGTGCAGGCCGGCGACGTGGATGCCCTTGGGTGCCAGTTGCCGCCGCATCACATCCGTCATCGCCCATTCGGCCGCCTCCGCCACCGACGCCGGGCCGGTGATGTCCATCTGCAGCGGCACCGCGCCGGGTACGTCGACCCGCTGACCCCGACCGCAGCCCGTGATCTCCGGCCGAGCGTCACGGACAGGATGGGGCGGTGACGCTGCGGGAGACGCGCCGTAGGGGGTCGACCAGCCGAACCGGTCGTCAGGGTTGCCGGCGCGCCCGGTAGCGCGACGTCAACGGCAGGCCCTGGAAGGCCTGCTCGGCTGCGGCGTCGAGAGCCGCGCTGTCGATGCCGCCCTTGGCCATCACGTCGAAGCCGTGATTCAGGGCCAAGATCATGTAGCCGATGGTGTGGGCATCGGCGTCCGGGGCGAGGTCGCCACTGCGTTGGGCGGCGGCGACGCAGTCGCGGAGGATCTGCTGCTGCTCCAGGAAGACTCCTCGGATGATGGCTCGTGCCTGGTCGTCCTGGTCGCCGACCTCGTGGGCGAACTTGCCCGCCATGCAGCCGAAGTGCTCCTCGTCGTCGAGGACGGATCGGGCACCGCCGGCGATGAAGCCGTGGAGACGATCCACCGCGGTGTCGTCGGGCCCCTCAAGAAGATCGCGGGTATCGATCAGCGCTTGGCGCACGTACGCGTTGAGCGACTTGATGAACACCGCGTGTTTGTCGCCGAACGAAGCGTAGAGGCTCCCTCGTCCCAGGCCCGTCGCGGCCGAGATGTCGTCGAGGCTCGTGCCGGCGTAGCCGGTCGCGCGGAACCGACGCACTGCCGCGTCAAGGACCGTCTGCTCATCGAAGCTGCGGGGCCTGGCCATGACCTCACCCTATGTCATTTTGACAGATCAGTACAGAATCCATTCCCGAATTATTGACTAATCGGTACAGAATCGTGACAGCGTTTTTGGCGTCGCAGTACAGAACGGCGGGCGGGCAGCTCCGCGAGAGCGCCGCCACGACGACCTCGACCGTCTCTACGCGACGATCAGCCCGGGCCGCTCGAGGCCACGGCCGACATCACACAGGCGGCCTCCGACGCCGGCGGAGCCCATGGCGGATCGATCTTCTCGGTGGAGTTCCGGGCGGACTATCGCGATCTGTGGGAGCGCGGCACGACCAGTCCTGTTTCGTACGCGGTAACGACTGCTTGCGTCCTGTCACGCAGCCCGAGCTTGTTCAGCACGCGGCTCACATGTGTCTTCACCGTCTCCTCGGTGACCGTTAGCCGGCCTGCTATCTCCGGATTGGACAGACCCTCGGCGATGAGCCGCAAGACCTGCGTTTCACGCGGGGTGAGCGCGGTGAGCGCAGCCGCGGTGGAGGCATCGGGCTTCGGAGGCAGCAGGGCGAACTCGCTGATGAGGCGACGGGTGATCGCCGGAGCCAGTAACGCTTCCCCGACGGCGATGACGCGTACCGCCTCGAAGAGTCGTTCGGCGGTGACGTCCTTGAGCAGGAATCCACTGGCTCCGGCGCGGAGCGCGTCGTAGACGTACTCGTCCAGGTCGAAGGTCGTCAGGATGAGGATGCGCGGCCCGGCGGTCGCGGAGCCGGCGAGCCGCCGGGTGGCTTCGATGCCGTCCATGCCCGGCATGCGGACGTCCATGAGGACGACGTCGGGGGACAGCTCGCGGCAGATCCGTACTGCCTCGGCCCCGTCGGAGGCGGTCGCGACGACATCGAAGTCCGGTTGGGTGTCGAGCAGTTCGGCGAATCCGGTGCGGACCACCGGATGATCGTCGGTAACGACGATCCGGACCGTCGGGGACTGAGCGCTCATGCGGCTGTCTCGTCTCTCCCGGGCAGGCGGGCCTCGACGAGGAACCCGCCGCCGATGGCGGGGCCGGTGCGCAGCTCGCCGCCGACGGCCGCGGCGCGTTCTCGCATGCCGGACAGCCCGTGACCCTCGGCCGATGCCGCCGCGGACGGGCCGGGTCCGTTGTCGCGGATGAGCAGCCGCAGGGCGTCGTCGGTGTAGTGCAGTTCCACGTCGACGGCGGCCCCCCGCGCGTGCCGCCGGGCGTTGGTGAGGGCTTCCTGGACGATGCGGTAGGCCGCAAGCTCCACGCCCGGGTCGAGCGTGACCGGCGGGCCGCGCAGGATGAGGCGAGTGCCCGTCCCGGAAGCGTCCCGTGCCTCGTCGAGCAGTTCGTTGAGTTCGGCCAGGCGCAGGCCCGGCTGGGGTCGCCGGTCCTTCGCGTCCGACCCCGCGTCTTCGCGCAGCACGCCGAGCAGCCGTCGCATCTCGGTCAGCGCCGCCCGGGCGGTGTCACCGATGGCCGACAGCCGCTCCGCACCGGCGGCCGGCATCCCCGGGACGGCCAACCGGGCCGTCTCCGCCTGCACGGCGACCATGGAGATGTGGTGGGCGACGACGTCGTGCAGCTCGCGGGCGATGCGAGCGCGTTCGCCGCGCGCGGTGTGCACCAGCAGGGTGTCGGCGATGACC